>JBAUYV010000330.1:0-4008 GCA_049584975.1 Xanthobacteraceae bacterium
CATGACGGGTGTGGCGCTCCTCATTCGAACAATGATTCTGCTCGCAATCAGAACCATGAATCGAATTGCGGCTTTCCGCTACATCCGTCGCTCAACTGCCTAATTCGGGTGAATAAGAAGGGCTAGCCCGCCGGGGTTTGATAGGGTATGTTTCACTTGACTAACCCCTATGCTATAGGTGGTGGCTAGTGGCCGCCGGCCCCAGGGGTTGAATGTTTGGGATTCCCGTCGGCTATGGAGCCTATGGGACATGCTGAAATTCAACGCGACCGCCTTTTACACCGCGACTTCAGTTCTGCAGTACATCTCGACGATGCTGACGGAACGCGGGCTCGATGAGCACAAAAAGAGCGATGACGGCAGTGTTGTCGTGCGATTCATTGATGATCCGACTCTTGTCGGGAATATGCGTACCTATGCAAAGGACCTTCAGAGTTCCCTGCTTACCCTCGGTACGCGACAAACCTGCAAATCGGTGGATCGGCTAATTACTACTGTCAACGGTGCCAGGTTTACCTTTCCTGACGTAGTTGCTTTGCATCGGGAGATTGATTCTCGGCTGAAGGACGAACTTTCCGATATAACTTTGCTGACGCTAACGCCTAGCGAACAGGGATACTTTGTGCCGCCCAAACCGCTATTTGGTGCGGAATTTGAGGCAAAGTTTCCATCTGGCCTTTTTGAGTTAGACGAGGCAGCGAAATGTATGAGCTTAGGCCGCAGCACCGCTGCCGTTTTTCATTTCATGAGATTGATGGAGGTCGGTATCCGAGCAATCGCTCGTTCACTGCAAATTCCTGACCCCGCTAAACCTGCAGAGAAAAATTGGGCCATCATTCTTAAATCCGTATGGGAGGGCATCGAAAGGAAGTGGCCTACTGTTGCGTCTCGAATGAGCGGCGATGGCCAAGTATTTGAAGCGCTTTACGCCTCTCTCGATGCGGTCAAAAATCCTTGGCGCAATGCGACGATGCACGTCGAAAATAAATACACTGATGAGGAAGCCGAGCACATTTTTGCAGCAGTGCGAGGCTTTATGAGGAAGCTTTCTTCCCGGATGGACGAGAACGGCGAGCCAAAGGCTTAGAGGTGACGGTCTTGAAAGCCTGATCCGCCGCTTTCTTATCATCGGCCGCACCGGCTTCTCGCGCAGCCTCAAGGAACCGCTTGTATTGTGCCGGATCGTCCGGCTTGGGCTTAGATCGCTTATCCATTACCGTCATGCTCGGGTCCGGTTGGCTACGCAATTACGCTCGACATTATAGCCGTTGTTCCCTTTAGGGGGTACTAGCGCCAACCGGCCCCAAGGGCTAAATTTCCATTCCAGCAACCTGCCGGACTTAAAAACAATCCATGACAATCTTCGCAGTCATCGCACTCGATTACGATTTGACCGGCCAACTCAAAGGGGCGGTCGAAGCTAAATTTCAGAATAGTCATTTCCAGGTCGTCAATGGTCATTATTTGATTAATGCTACGGGAACAGCGCAGGAAATCGCCGTTCAGCTAGACATTCCCGGTGGTCATATTGGCCGGGTGATTGTATACAATATTGCCGGATATTTCGGCTATGCCCCGACCAACACTTGGGAATGGCTCAAAACCTATTATGGCGCGCCCAGTGGCTAGTTCCTCCCAAAACATCGGCGATGAAACGGCTACGGCGCCGACGCCAGACAATATGGCCACCACAACTCCCATTACGGGGGAGGTGGCGCTCGCACGACTGCGGATCAAAGCGGTTGAAGATAACGTCGGCGAGATCAAGACCGATATTAGGGACATCAAAAATCACCGGCATACCGATTTTGTCCATATTGTGCAGGCGCTAGGCGGCGGATTTATTCTTTTGGCCACCGCGCTAGTCGCGGCTTATTTTATTATCGACAACAAAATTGAAAAGCTCAGCGAAAAGATCACCGGCGTTTCTACGATCACAACTCGCGTCGATGCAAAGCTAGAAGATTTGCTGGCTCGCATTCCGCCCGTTCCAACACCACCTCCGCATAAATAGCTCATTTGCCTCGCTTAGGCTTCCGTTCCGCTATGAGTTGTTTGATAGGTCAACCGCTTGCCCTTGGCAGCCTTCACTGCAATCCGCTCGCGCTGCACGTCATTGACGCCAAGCTTTGCGCGATTGTTGTAACGAAAATCGAACTCAGACACGTACCGATGTAAATGATTTTCCTTACAGTGCTGGTAAGTGCCGCGCATGCCGCGTTTGAACACGCTGAAAAAACCTTCAACAGTGTTCGTGGTGACGGTGAACTTCTCGCCATCTTCGTCTAAGTAGTGCGCATATTCCTTGGCACCGTGCTTCACAGTGTCATGCCGAGCAAAACGAAGGCCAATACTCGGCGCGGTGCCTTCGTCAGTCACAAGTCGGCTCTCGGTGTCCGCATTGGCCAACAAGACGCCTTGCATGGTCTCATTGGTCAGGTCCGCAACATGAACTGACCGGGCGCGACCGCCGCGCTCGACTAGCGTCATGATACGGGCCTTCCCGCCTGGACCCGGTTTGCCACGGCGGCGACGCTGCATTTCCGGGTGGGTTTCAACGTCCTTCGGACCCCAATAGGTTTCGTCGCTTTCAATCACTTGACCTTCGCCGCCAAGGGGCGGCAGCGGGCCGCATTCGGCCATGATTTCGCGGATGCGATGGGTCAAATGCCAAGCGGTTTTCAGGCCGCAATTCAGCATCCGCTGAATCTGCCGAGTACTCATGCCCTTCTTGCTGGCGCAAAGCAGATGGATGGCTTGCAGCCACACGCGAAGCGGCAAATGGCTATCCTCGAAAATCGTTCCCTTGCGGACGGTAAAGGCGGGGCCACGGCAGGCGTAGCACTTGCGCAGGCCGACCTGCACAACGCCTTCAGGATGCTTCTTGCTGGGCTTAGAGCGGACGCCCTCTAGCCTGCCGATCTTCTCAGCCATCGAACCGCAGTGCGGGCAAACCGGCCCCTCTGGCCAGATTTGAGCCTCTACATAGGCAAAGGCGGCTTCCTCACTAAAGAACCGGGGATCGTTAAGAACGGGCTTGGCCATGGCACTTCTCCATGGCCGAAAATATAGGGATAGGGGTTGGGTAAGTCAAGTGAAACATTCCCAGTTTGATAGTAAAGATAGTATCTTTAGGGCGATTATGTACTTGACACATACACTGGGCGAGACTATATTGGTGCTCAAGGAGTTAGGCCATGAGCATCCTTTCAGCCCTGCAATTCCATAACGAAGCCGCCGCTGTCGCCCACCTAGAGGCAATAGTGTGGCCGAATGGTCCGGTTTGCCCGCATTGCGGCGGAATTGATCGCATTACGCCAGTGAAGGGCGGGCGCATCGGCCTCAAGCGTTGCGGCGACTGCAAAAAGCAATTCACCTGCAAGGTCGGCACCGTCTTTGAGGATAGCCACGTCCCGCTGCACAAGTGGTTCCAGGCTGCTCATTTGATAGCGTCGAGCAAGAAAGGCATCAGCAGTCATCAACTGCACCGCACGCTCGGCGTGACCTACAAGACGGCTTGGTTCATGGCGCATCGGTTGCGCGAGGCTATGGCCGTTCGTGGCGCGCTGCCGCCGCTTGGTGGTGAAGGCAAAGTCATCGAAAGCGATGAAACCTACATCGGCCGTAAAGACGTTGACACTGATCCGGCAATGAAGCGTCGCCGCAAGGGTAAGCCCGGCCCTGGTGGAAAGTCGCGGGTAATGACACTAGTCGAGCGCGACGGGAGCGCCCGTTCGGTTCACGTTGCCGATCTCACCAATGAGACTATGCAACGCATCCTACTAGAGAACGCAGATCGCAAAAGCCGTCTTGTCACTGACGAAGGCACCGCGCCAAGCATCGGTTTGTTGTTCTCGAAGCATGACACCGTGAAGCACGGCGCGGACGAATACGTTCGCCGCGTCGATGAGGATGGAAAGGAATTTGTTGTGACGACAAATACGGTCGAGGGCTTTTTCTCGATCTTCAAGCGCGGAATGCGCGGTGTTTATCAGCATTGCTCAGAGA
>JBAUYV010000331.1:0-10018 GCA_049584975.1 Xanthobacteraceae bacterium
CATGACGGGTGTGGCGCTCCTCATTCGAACAATGATTCTGCTCGCAATCAGAACCATGAATCGAATTGCGGCTTTCCGCTACATCCGTCGCTCAACTGCCTAATTCGGGTGAATAAGAAGGGCTAAATGCACCGGGGTCAACACAGATTCTCTCGGGCGAGAACGGCTATACCGGCGCAACGTCCGTCGCGGCCGGGACCCTAGCCATCGGCTCGAGCGGCGTAATTACCGGAAGCTCGTCGCTGACCAATAGCGGCACGTTCCAACTCGACAGCAACGCCACAGCAAACTTTACCGGCGCTTTAAACAACAGCGGCACGATCGCCGTTGGCGGGACCGGCAGCAGCCTTACCGCAGGCGCCGGCATCACCAACAACAGCAGCGGCACCATCTCCGTCGTCGCCAACAGCACCGTCAACGGCAACCTCGTCAGCAACGCCAACATGACGGCAGGCGCGATCAATAATGCCGGCAACTGGATTGGCGACGCTAACAATGGCGGCGCACTGACCAACAGCGGAACGTGGACTACGCAATCGAGCGGCTTCAGCAACAGCGGCACGCTCACACTGACAGCCGGCACGATCAACGCGGCGGCCGGAGGCCTCACCAATACGGGCACGGTCAACGCTTTTGGCGGAGCCATCAACGGCACGATCACCAACGGTAGTGGCAGCACCGCCGGTGCGTTCGACGTGACCGGTACAGTCACCAGCAATAGCACCTTTGCCAATGCGCTCGCGGGCTCAACGCTGACGGTCAATAGCGGCGGCAGCTACACCATCGCCGGCGCGGTGACCAACAGCGGCACCATCACGGTTGGCAACACGATGACGACCGGCAGCCTGACGACGGGGGCCGGTATTACGAACGGCGGCGCGATCACCGTTTACTTCGGGAGTTTCCTCACAGACACGAGCAGTTTCGGGATCACCAACACCTCGACAGGACTAATCAGCAATTACGGCACCGTGAGCGCCGCACTGACCAATTCCGGAACGGTCACAAACGAGGTTACCGGCAATTGGATTGGGAACGTCAACAGCTTGACGGGCGCAATTACGAATGACGGTACGTGGACTGGCAGCGTCACTGGCAATACTGCCCTGGTCCAGAACAACGGCACCTGGAATGCCACGAACCTGGTCGCAATTAATTTCAACAATGCCGGCACCGCCGACATGTCGGGTACGTTGAATGCCACCACGGTCACCAACACCGGCACTTTCGCTGTTGAGAGCGGCGGCCTCAGCGGCACGATCACCACATTCAACAACAACGGTGGTACGCTGGCGGTCGGCGGCAACTCCTTCACCGGCATCGGCGCGCTGAACAATGCAGCGGCCATCACGATCGGGGCGAACGGATCCCTGACCGCCGGCACAATTACTCAGTCGACAGGCGGCAGCATCGCCAACACGGGCGGCACGCTCGATGGCACCACCTCGATCGCCATCAATGCTGGCACGCTGACCTCCACTGGTACCGTGACCACGCCGTCGCTGACCAATGGCGGCACCGCCGACATGTCCGGCGTGCTGAGCGTCACTACGGTCACCAACACCGGCACCTTTAACGTGGAGAGCGGCGGGCTAACCGGCACGATCACTACGTTTAACAACAACGCTGGCACGCTGGCAGTGGGCGCCAACAGCTTCACCGGCATCGGCACCCTGAACAATGCGGCAGCGATCACGATCGCATCGGGCGGGACCTTGTCGACGACGAGCTTGATCAACACCGGAACGGTGAATGCCTCCGGCGGAGCCATCAACGGTGCGATCGCCAACGGTAGCAGCGGCAACGCCGGTACGTTCGGCGCGACTGGTGCGGTCACTAGCAATAGCACCTTTGCCAATGCGCTCGCGGGCTCGACGCTGACGGTCAATGGCGGCGGCAGCTATACCATTGCGGGCGCAGTCACCAACAGCGGCACGATCACGGTTGGCGACCCATTGACAAGCGGCAACCTCACGTCGGACGCCGGCATCGCTAACTACGCGAGCGGCCAGATCATCGTCAGCGTCAACGGCACCGTGACCGATGCCCTGACGAACTACGGAGCCGTGACCAATGCCGGCGCTTACAACGCCAATGTGACCAATGAGTCGACCGGCACGATTAGCAATATCGGGACGTGGACCGGAAACCTGGTTGCCAACAGCAACACAACGACCGGAGCAATCAAAAACTCGGGCATCTGGATCGGCGATGCGAACAATGCCGGGGAGCTGAATAACAGTGGAACTTGGACCACGCAATCGAGCGGGTTCAGCAACAGTGGCACGCTCACACAGACAGCGGGAACGATCAACGCGGCGGTCGGGAGCTTCACCAATACCGGCACGGTCAACGCCTCTGGCGGGGCCATCAACGGGGCGATCACCAACGGCGGCAGCAGCATTGCTGGTGCGTTCGACGTGACTGGTACGGTTAGCAGTAATAGCACCTTTGCCAATGCGCTGGCAAGTTCGACGCTGACGGTCGATGGCGGCGGCAGCTACTCGATCGCGGGGGCGATAACCAACAGTGGAACGATTACGGTTGGTGACACGACGATGGTGGCGGCGAGCCTGATGGCTGTCAGCGTCACCAACAACACTGGCGCCATTATCGCCGTAAACGCCAATGGCACCGTGACCGACACGCTGAGCAACGCTGGCATGGTCACCAACAATGGCGTCTACAACGCCAATGTCACCAACTCGGGTACGGTGACAAACAATCTCGCCTGGAACGGGAATCTTCAGAGCAATACTGGCTCGGTGACCAACGCATTGACCGGAACTTGGACCGGCAGCGGAACCAACAGCCCGAGCGGGACGCTCACCAACGCTGGAATCTGGACCGGTAGCATCATCAATGCTGGCACGTTCAACAACACGACCGGAACGGTCAGTGCTGGCTTGACCAACACCGGCACGGTGAATGCCTCAGGCGGGGCGATCAACGGTGCGATCGTCAACGGCAGCGGCAGCAACGCTGGCACATTCAACGTCACCGGTGCGGTCACCAGCAACAACACCTTCGCCAATGCGCTGGCAGGCTCGACGCTGACGGTCAGTAGCGGCGGCAGCTACACCATCGCCGGCGCGGTGACCAATAGCGGCACGATCGCGGTTGGCAACACGATGACGACCGGCAGCCTGACGACGGGGGCCGGTATTACGAATGGCGGCGCGATCACCGTTTACTTCGGGAGTTTCCTCACAGACACGAGCAGTTTCGGGATCACCAACACCTCGACAGGACTGATCAGCAATTACGGGATCGTCAGCGCCGCCTTGACTAATTCCGGAACGGTCACAAACGAAGCTAGCGGCAATTGGACTGGGAACGTCAACAGCTTGGCGGGCACAATTACGAATGACGGCACGTGGACTGGCAATGTCACGGGCAATACTGCCCTAGTCCAGAACAACGGCACCTGGAATGCCACGAACGTGGCCGCGATTAATTTCAACAATGCCAGCATTGCCGACATGTCGGGTACGTTGAATGCCACCACGGTCACCAACACCGGCACTTTCGCTGTTGAGAGCGGCGGGCTCAGCGGCTCGATCGGCACCTTCAACAATAATGCCGGCGGCGCGCTGGCGGTTGGCGGCAATTCGTTCACCGGTGTCGGTGTGCTTAACAACTTCGCGGCCATCTCTATCAGCACGAACGGATCCCTGACCGCCAGCACAATTATTATTCAGTCGACCGGCGGCACCATCACCAACACGGGCGGCACGCTCGATGGCACCACCTCGATCGCCAATGCCGGCACGCTGACCTCCACCGGCACGGTGACAACGCCGTTGCTGACCAATGCCGGCACCGTGAATATTGCGGGCGCGCTCTATACCGCCGCCGTTAACAATTCCGGTTCGTTCAACGTGACCGGCGGGCTGAGCGGCGCGATCACAACGTTCAACAACAGCAGCGGTGGAACGCTGGCAGTCGGCGGCAACACCTTCACCGACATCGGGACGCTGAACAACGCAGCGGCCATTACAATCGGGTCCGGCGGGTCTTTGACCACCGGCACCATCACGCAGACCGGCGGCACCATCACTTCGAGCGGCACTCTCGTCGGCTCCACCTCGATCGCCATCAATAGCGGAACGCTAACCTCCACCGGCACGGTGACGACCGGAACGCTGACCAATGCTAGCGCCGCCGATATGTCCGGCACGCTGAATGCGGGTATCGTCACCAATACCAACAGTTTCAATGTGGGGAGCAGCGAGCTAACCGGCACGATCAATACATTCAACAACAATAACGGCGGGACTCTGGCGGTCGAAACCAACTCCTTGACTGGCATCGGCGCGTTGAACAACACGGCAGCGATCATGGTGGGGATGGGCGGGACGTTGACCGCCGGCAGCATCACCCAGTCGGCGGGCAGCATCACCAATACCGGCGGCACCCTCACCGGCACCACATCGATCGTCATCAGCGGCGGAACGCTGACCTCCACCGGCACGGTGATCACGCCGTTGCTGACCAACGCCGGCACCACCGATCTTTCTGGCACCCTGAACACTGCCATCGTCACCAACACCGGCACGTTCACTGTGGAGAGCGGCGGACTGGCCGGCACGATCACGACGTTCAACAACAGCGGCGGAACCCTGGCGGTAGGCGGCAACTCATTCGCCAGCATCACCACTCTCGCGAACACAGGCACGCTCACAATCGGACCCGGCGGAATATTGACGGCGGCCACCTTGAACTCCACGGGGACGGTGACCGCCTCCGGCGGCACGATCAACGGCGTCGTCAGTATTAACAGCGGAACCCTCGCGCTGGCGGGCTCCCTCACCATCAAGGGAAGCCTCGCTCTGGCGTCGGCAGCGACCTACATGGTCACGATCAACGGCAGCAATCCCACCGCAACGAACGTCACCGGCGCGGCCACGATTGCGTCCGGCGCGACCTTAAAGATCACGGCCCTCAATCCCGTACCGGGAGCAACCTACAACCTGCTCACGACAACCGGCGGCCTCACCGGTACCTTCAGTTCCGTATCGATCACGGGAACCAGCGACACGACCAGCCTCAGCTACAACGGCTCGGAGCTCGAGGCCAAGTTCACCCATGCTCAGCTCAGCGCAGGTTCGCTGCCGACCGGCTTCTCTTCGTTCGTGAACGCCGTCAACAACTCTGTGAGCAGTCCAAACGCAGGAAATCTGCAAGGCCTCTTCAACCTATCGTCTGGATCGCTGTTGAGCGCGGCTGGGCAACTCTCCGGACAATCGAACTCTGGCGGCGCGATCTCGGCCTCCACCATGCAGAACTCGTTCTCGACGACGCTGCTCAACCCGAATATCGGCTCGCGCGGCGGCACGGCCGGTGCTTTCGGGCCGGCGCTCGGCTTCGCACCGGACCCCGACGAGGCACCGGCGCAGAAGGCGATCTATGACGCGGTCGTCCCGGCTGAGCCGCTCGATGCGCTGATGCGGTCCATGCAGCCGTATTATTCCCATAGCGTCTGGGCCTCGGCATACGGCGGCTACGCCAAGCTCACTGGCAGCAGCGACATCGGCTCACCCACGGCGACTAGCTACGGCGGCGGCCTTGCGTCCGGCATCGACTACCGGCTCGGGCCCAACACGGTCGCGGGTTTGGCCGTCGGTGGCGGCGGCACCTCCTGGAGCCTCTCCGGAGGCGATGGCGGCGGCCTCAGAAACATCTTCCAGGTCGGCGCCTACGGCTCGCAGCGGTTCGGCAACGCCTACCTCTCGGGCGCCCTCGCCTACGCGTTCGACTGGATGAACACCAATCGCAATGTCACTTCGCCGGAGGTCGCCAACCTCACGGCAAGCTTCCTTGCCAGCGGCCCGACGGCCAAGCTTGAGACCGGCTACCGGTTCGTCACCCCCGAAATGGGCATCACGCCTTACATCGCCAGCGAGTTCTCCGCCCTGCGCACACCAACCTACAGCGAAAGCACCGCCTCGGGCGCACAGGGCTACGCCCTGAGTTACGATGCCCAGACCACGATCAATGGTCGGGAGGAAGTCGGCCTGTGGATCGACAAGACGCTCCAGCTCGAAAGCAATTCAACGCTCCTGCTGCGCGGGCGTGTCGGCTACGCGTACGATTGGTGGAACAACGACAATCTCACCGCGCAATTTACCTCACTGCCGACGCAAAGCTTCACGATGACCGGGATCACGCCGCCGAACAATGTCGGCCTGGCCTCGCTCATGTCGGAGGTCCGATATCCGAACGGCGTATCGCTCAGCACCAAGATCGACGCTGAGTTCGCCAGCGGTTCGTACAGTTTCGCCGGGACGGAAACGTTCCGGTATTCGTGGTGATACAGGTCTGACAATCGCAACAGAGTTTGTTCAAACCGACGGAAAGCGAATGCAAAGCCACTGGAACCGGCAACGGATGGGTCCAATCATGCCGCGCTTACAGATCACTTCTCTCGTCGCCGTCACGCTCTTGGCCGGCGGATCTGGCGTTCTCGCGCAGGATACCGGACAAACGCAAATGCTCTCGGTCATGCAGGTGCCCCTGGAAAAAAGCCGCCAAGCGATTATCGAATGCCGGGAGAAAAGACTGAGGGGGGAGATTTCCACCTACGCGGAGTCGGCGCGCTGCTCAAATCCGCAGATCTTCGAGGCCTGGAAGGCGGCCAACTACCCGCATATGGATCTAATCACCGAATGGCTGAACGCGCGCGAGGCGGCCTCGGACAAAGTCGATCAAAGAATCATTACGCCCGAGGAATTCGAGCGTCAGATGGACGAACTCACCGTCCGCCTGACTGCGGAAGAGCAGCGGCGCCGCGCCGGATTTCTCAGTTCGGCCGACAACACATTGCAACTGCAGCTGCCTCCTCCTCCTCAACCGGTTGCCACCCCTGCCGGCGCGCCAAAATCCGCAGGAAAGAAAAATAATGCGGCCGCGCGCGCTCCTGCAGTGAGCCAATACGCCGACCCGGCGCAGGGCACGGCGGTCGGCTCGGTGGGGGCGCTCTCGCAGCTCGACCCCCCAAAGCAGCCGGTCAGGGTCGCTGGTCTGTCCGTGCCGCCGCCTCCAAACACGCCCGCTGCACGCACCGTACCGGCACGCACAGAAACGAGCGGTGGCAGCAACAATGTGTACGCGCTTTTGAGCTCGCAGCAAAAGGAAGTCGACGCCCGCGCAATCTATCGCATGCTGCAGGAGAAGTATCCGGACATCCTTGGCAAGCATAACGCCGTCATTCGCCGTGCCGATATTAGCGGTCAGGGCTCATACTATCGCGTAGAGGTCGGGCCCCTAACCTCCGGGCAGGCTGACCAGTTATGCGGCAGTCTCAAGCAGGTTGGAGCCCAATGCACCCAGCATTACGAGTGAGCGCTTGTCGTCGAGTGATTTTTCGCCAACCAGAGCTGCCGGCTTGGCAAGGCAACGAAAGAGCGGCTTTCGCCGTCTATTGCATGCCTGCGGGCACCGCAAAGCCAAGCATCCGTTTCCACCGCTTTCTGAACGCGGCAATGGGCTCGGCGAGTACACCGTAATTCGTCACGCTTCGTTGAGAACGGTGCGGGCGAGGATTACGGCGGTCATGAACCCGCAATCCAGTGGCACTATTAGTCGCGGATGTGGTCGGCTACGGCCGGAACGGATTTGAATTTCCGTCGCATCCAGAAGGATGCTACCAGCGGTCGCATTCCGACACTTGCGAGAATAGGGAACGCCTCTTTGAACTCATCCCAGCCGCGGTGCATGAGATCGTTCATGGCGCATAATATTTCGAATTCGGAATTGAAAAGGAGAAATGCCTCAAGCAGATACTGCTCGTTCCAAAAACGCCGATCTTCAATCAACCACTTTGCCGGATAGTCACGCGGTGAGAAGATATCGTGAACGTGTACAATTACCCCCTCCGGAAGCACGGGCAAGATGTGGAGGAATTCAAATTCGACATCGCCCATCGGCCGTTGGACGTGCGAAGAATCTATGAAAACGATATCGTTGGCGGAAAGTTCGCGAAAGGCTTGTAGTTCACTTCGTTCAATTCTTTCGCGTCTGACTTCGACACCCAGCTCCGAAAGCCATGGATTCTCATAAGGTTCATAACATATCTGCCTGCACCCGTACTCGGGGTCTTCCTTTTTGATGTCTTCAATGGCAAGGCAAGCGACAAGCGTTGATTCCCCGCAGCCGATCTCAATGATGTTTTTAGGCTTCGCGACCCGTATCATCGAATAGAGGGCTTCCGCGTCGCCCGGGCCGAATGTTGGGTTTTCATAGCGGAATGTAAGTCCGCGATAGGTTCGCCCCTCAAGCGAACGCAAAAGGTTTCCAAATTTGAATCTTCGGAGCAGCGATTTCTGCGCGCTAAGATTCCAATCGATTCCCGCGAGCGCGCGGGGCGCAGCGGGGTCGCGGAAAATATCATCGGTCTTATAGATTGGCTCGTAGTAGTGATCTGCTACGACCGCCACTCCCGCCCAATCGAGCAATCCACGGACGACGTGGAGATGGGCGCGGCGCGGACCAGCGAACCTCAGGAACGGCAGGGCTGGAAAGAACAGAGCTAAAGCCAAACCGTCGCGGAGTCTGTCTTTGATGGAAATGGCAAGCTCCTTAATCCGGAATTCCACTAAAATGCCCCTGTTACGAAATCAATGCGCTTGAGGCATTAGGGTTACGCAAGCGGGCCGAGCGACGGGCGTGGAATAGGGAATCCAAAGGCTCTCGTTTTAGCCCGTCTTCTTCAAGCTTCCGCCCGCGCGGCGCCTAGCCTTCACGGCAACCTCGCTCCACTCTTCGTAGGCTGAGACAAATCTGGGTTTTGGCCGCAGGATCCGGTGACCAATCGATTGATCGCAACCAAAGGGGGCGTGCCCCACAGCACCTACAATGGCTGTGTATAGGAGCGGATCGGTGTGCCGGTTCCAAGCCAGAGGCCCTGGAGGTAGCGCGTCAGTGGCCACTCGACCAACCTGTAGACAGCGATGCTGATGCTAACGGACGTTACAATGCAGAACAAAACGAATAACACGGTGGGCCAATCGGCGCCGCCCGCCACCGTCCACAGACGCCAGGCTGGACGCAATACGATCGTGTGGGTCAGGTAGAGGCTGTAGGAGGCGTCGCCGATGCGAGCAAGCCAGCCGCCGGCGGCCAACTCGCTGGGTTGAGGGCCGAGTGTGAAGCCGGCGACGATCAGCATCGCCGGCACTCCCGCGATCAGAGCCGTCGGCCCATGGATATTAAGCGCTACCAGCACCGCCCCGGCGCTAATCGCCGTGTATGCGGCCCAATTCGGCAGGCGCCAGCCGGCCCGGTAGGCAAACCCAACATAGACGCCAAACAAGAATTCGAGGATGAGGCCGTCGGTCCAAGTGAACAGGATGGGCGACGCTACAGTCAGATCACGCCCCAACCAGGCCAAGACAGGAAAGACGACGCTCAGCGCTAGGACGGCGGTGCGGCGCGGCAGAAACATGCTCAGCGCAAACAGAATGTAAAAAAACATCTCATAGTCGAGCGTCCAGCCCTGGCCAAGGATCGGCCTCAGATCGCCCTCAGTGCGCAGCACCGGGACAAACAGATAGGAGCCAAGGATATACGAAAGCTTGTCGCCGCTGATCGGCAGCGCGCTCGGCATGGCCAGCGCGGCCACAACGGCGGCCGTTGTGACTAGCCAGTACAGCGGAACGATGCGGATCAACCGCCGCTTCAGAAACCGTAGTCCGGCGCCGGGTTGCCCAAATCCGCTCGCCGAATTGATCATGATGAAGCCTGAAATCAAAAAGAAAATATGGATTCCGAACGTCCAGGAGGAAAACCCAAATAGCCGTCGATCCGCTTCGGGACCAAGACCGTGGGCCGCGTTGACGTAGTAGAGGGCGTGGTGGACTACGACCATAAGTGCGGCGACGGCACGCAGCCATTGAATGGGGACCAGCACGCTTGTGCCCGCGCTGGCGGTATTTTGTCGGCCGATGAGCGTCATATGAATCCGTCACGCGCGGCCATTTACGGCGCAAATAATCTTGGGGGATCTGTCGCTGTTTAT
>JBAUYV010000332.1:0-6871 GCA_049584975.1 Xanthobacteraceae bacterium
CATGACGGGTGTGGCGCTCCTCATTCGAACAATGATTCTGCTCGCAATCAGAACCATGAATCGAATTGCGGCTTTCCGCTACATCCGTCGCTCAACTGCCTAATTCGGGTGAATAAGAAGGGCTAAAGAGCGGGCGTTATCCGCCCCCGCCTGTCCCAGTCCAGCGGGTACACCCGCGGACCGGTCGTGATGCCGGCCGGACGTTTTCGCCGAAGCCGCCCGAGCGCAGAGGTGACGAGCCCCTGCCCGCGGGAACCGCACTCGCTCCGCCCGCTGGAGTGACCGGCTGGCGTCCTTGATTCGAGCGAAACGGTTGAAAACGTTGCATGAAATAGGACAATTGTCAAGGCCTAGGTTGCGATGACAGTGACGTGCCCGCTGCACGGCCCGCGCTCGCACCTCGTCGCTGCCGGGCTTGACCCGGTGGTCGATGGTGCAGTGAGGTGAATACAAGTGCCGTCGGCAACGCCGGACATGCGAGCCATCCGCATGGATTGCCGGATCAAGTCCGGCAATGACGAACAACAAACCGGGAGGTTCGCGATGCTCACCCGCCGTCAAGCTTTAGGTGCTTCGGCCCTCTGCCTGCTCGCGGCCAGCGCTGTACCGCGCGCCCGCGCACAGGCAATCGACAAGGTCGTGCACGTCATCGTCGGCTTTCCCGCCGGCGGCGGCACCGACATCACAGCGCGCGTGCTCGCCGAAGCCCTGCAGGGCGCGTACGCCAAGACCCTCATCGTGGAGGATAAACCCGGCGCCAGCGCGCGGCTCGCGGTCGAGTACGTAAAGAACGCGCCGCCGGACGGTTCGGTGATGCTGTTCACGCCCGATTTCCCGATGACGCTCTATCCGTGGAGCTTCAAGTCGCTGAACTACGACCCGGTCAAGGATTTCATCGCGGCCGCGGCCGCGTCCAAAAGCATGCTGACCTTTGTGGTCGGTCCCGCAATCCCCAATGACGTCAAGACGCTCGCCGGCTTCGTGCAGTGGTGCAAGGCGAATCCAGGACAGGCGAACTTTGCCACCACGTCGGCCGGCGGCACGCCGCACTTCACCGGCGTCATGTTGGCGCGCGAGGCCGGCATCGCGTTGACGCCGGTGCATTACCGCGGCGGCGCTCCGGCCATGGAGGATCTGGTCGGCGGCCACATCCCGGCGAGCGTCAATCCGGTCAGCGAGGTGATCGAGCTCGCCAAGGCCGGCTCGATCCGCATCCTGGCGGTGACCGGCGCCGAGCGCTCGGCGTTTCTACCCGGCGTGCCGACCATGAAGGAGGCCGGCTACAACGTAGTGGTCGAGTCGTATTCGGGGGTGTTTCTGCCCGCCAAGACCGCGGGCGCGACCGTCGACGCGCTGAGCGCCGCCATCCGCGAGGCGGCGCGTTCCAAACAAATGATTGAAAGCCTCGCCAAGTTCGGCACCGAGCCGGCGTATCTCTCTGCCGCTGAGTTCACGGCGTGGATCAAGGCGGAGATCGCGCGCTGGGGGCCAGTGGTGAAGGCGCCGGGCTTCGTGGCGATCGAGTGATGGAGTTCGGGCGCGCCGGGCGAGCGCGCACGACGCTCAATCGGGTGCGATCCCGGCGTCGCGGATGACCTTGCCGTAGCGCGCATGGTCGGCCGCGATCTTCTCGGCAAACTGCCGGCTGTCGGCGTATGTCAGCTCATAGCCGAGCGGCTCCAGCTTCGCCCGCACGTCCGCCATGCGATCGATCTCGCCGATTTCCCGGCTGACCCGCTCGATGACGTCGCGCGGCGTTTTCGCCGGCGCCGCAATGCCGAACCAGACGCTGACGTCGAAGCCGGGAATGCCGCTCTCGCTCACCGTCGGCACGTTCGGCAACAGCGCGACCCGTTGCAGCGAGCCGACCGCGAGTGGCTTGAGCTTGCCGCTCTCGACATATTGCATCACGACATTCGGCGTCGACCATATCAACGGGATCTGACCGCCGAGGATGTCGTTCAGCGCCGGCGCGGTGCCTTTATACGGCACGTGGGTAATGTCGATGCCGGCGGCGGCGTTGAGCATGGCGGCGGCGAGATGGTGCGGCGAGCCGACGCCGGGCGTGCCGACCGAAAGCTTGCCGGGATTGGCCTTGGCGTAGGCAATCAGCTCCTTCAAGTTCGAGACCGGAAGCGACGGGCTGGCAAACAGCAACAGCGGCGTCGTGGCCATCTGCGCCACCGGCGCGAAGTCGCCGACGACGTCGAACGGGACATTACGGTGCAGCCACTTCTGCAGCACGGCGGACGTCTCGATCACCAGCATGGTATGACCGTCCGGCGTGGCCTTGGCGACGGAGTCGATGCCGATGGCGCCGCCGGCGCCGGGACGGTTCTCGACTACCCAGGGCTGCTTGAGGCGATCGGCGAGAATGGCGGCAAACACCCGGCCGATGGTGTCGACGCCGCCGCCGGGCGCGATCGGCACCACCAGCGTCACCGGGCGCGTATCACCTGCGGTCTGTGCGGAGGCGCCCGCCCCCACAATGGCGGCAACAAACCCGAACGCCAACATCAAAGCCGCGCGGGGTATGCGCATCATGACCTCCCCTGCACTGTTGGTTCGACTCTTAGGTCGACTCTTGCCAAACACGAGAAACCGAGAATCTGGAAACTCAGGCGGCGATCTCGTTCTTGGTTTCGAAGTTGAGCTCGATCTCCACGTTGTTGGGGTCGCGGAGGAAGATCTGCCAGCGGGTGCTGTTAGGCACTTGATTGACGCGGTAAGGCACGCCTTTGCCGCTCAGGTGCTGCTTCATCGCCTCAAAGCCGCGGCTGCCGAACGCCACGTGATCGATGACGCCTGAATCGGGGCGCTGCTCCCGATCGGTCTGCGAGATATCGTTGAGGTGCAGCACGGGGTGGCCGGAGCTGTAGAGCCAAGCGCCGGGGAAGTTGAACGGCGGACGCGGGCCGTTGACGAATCCCAGCACGTCCTCATAGAACTTCACGGTGTCTTTGAGATTGCGCGTCGATACGTTGTAATGGTCGAGCACACCAACGTTCAGGGCCATCGGGCTTCTCCTTGGGGTCGTTTGCGGCGGAGCATAGCGCAAAACGCCTGCGCTGATGAACAGGTAAGCCTCCAGGCACACGCATAACGGCCACGCGCATAGCGGCCCGTCGCGAGGACAAGTTTCGCTGGGACGAGCATATCGCGCTACTATGCTCGCGCCGGGGAAACGGGGCTTCGTTCGTGCTGCAAAACCTGCAATCGGCGCTCGGCGTCGTCGCCATCATCGCGTTTGCCTGGCTGATCAGCGAGAACCGCCGCGCGGTGCCGTGGCGGCCGGTCGTCGTCGGGCTTGCGATCACGTTCGCGCTCGCGCTGCTGATGCTGAAAGTGCCGCAGGTCGAAGTGGCCTTCAAATGGATCAACGACGCGGTCGGCGCCATCGCGGCCGCCACCAGGGCCGGCACCTCGTTCGTGTTCGGCTATATCGGCGGCGGCCCGCTGCCGTTCGAACTCAAGGTGCCGGGCGCGGAATTCATCTTCGCGTTCCAGGCGCTGCCGGTGGTTCTGGTGATGAGCGTGCTGTCGTCGCTGTTGTTCTACTGGCGCATCATGCCGCCGATCGTGCACGGCTTTTCCTGGGCGCTGGAGAAAACCCTCGACGTCGGCGGCGCCGCCGGCCTGTCGACCGCGGCGAACATTTTCGTCGGCCAGGTCGAAGCGCCGCTGTTCATCCGGCCATACCTCGCCAAGCTGTCGCGCAGCGAAATGTTCATCGTCATGACCGGCGGCATGGCCGGCATCGCCGGCACCGTGTTCGTGCTCTATGCGACCATCCTGGCCAACGCCATCCCCAACGCCGCCGGCCACATCGTGGTCTGCTCGGTGCTCGGCGCGCCGGCGGCGATCTTCCTCAGCCTCATCATGGTGCCCGATCCGGCCGAACGGCACACCGGCGGCACGCTCGACGATGTGGCGCAGGTCGCCGACAGCACCATGGACGCCATCGTCAAAGGCACCGGCGCCGGCCTCGAACTCCTGCTCAACATCGTCGCCATGCTGATCGTGTTCGTGGCGCTGGTGCATCTGGCCAATGCCATGCTCGGCCTGTTTCCCGATTTTCTCGGCGCGCCGGTGACGCTGCAGCGCGCGCTCGGCTGGATCATTGCGCCGGTCTGCTGGCTGATGGGCGTTCCGTGGTCGGAGGCCGTGACGGCGGGCGGCCTGATGGGCATCAAGACCGTGCTCAACGAACTCATCGCCTACCTGCAGCTTGCCGCGCTGCCGCCCGGCACGCTCGATCCGCGCTCGAAGCTGATCATGCTCTACGCCATGTGCGGTTTCGCCAATTTCGGCTCGCTCGGCATCATGATCGCGGGGCTTTCCACGATGTGCCCGGAGAAGCGCGAAGAAGTGATATCGCTGGGCTTGAAGTCGATCGTTTCGGGCACGCTGACCACGTGCCTGTTGGGCGCGATCGTCGGCGTGCTCACCTAGCGGAATTTCCAAGGTCTTTGTTTGTTCTTAAGTAGCCCGACACCGCGCAGCACGGAAGTTGACGCGACCGCGGTCCGGCGCGAACATCGAATTTGCGGACGAGACAAAACAATAGCGGCCAACAGTAGAGGGGGGACACCGGGATGAATTCGAAAGCATATGCTGCCGAAGCGATCGGCACGTTCTGGCTGACGTTCGGTGGATGCGGCAGCGCCGTTATCGCCGCCGGCTTTCCTCAAGTAGGCATCGGCCTGCTCGGCGTGGCGCTAGCCTTCGGGCTGACCGTCGTGACCATGGCTTATGCCATCGGTCACGTCTCCGGATGCCATCTCAATCCGGCAGTGACGGTCGGGCTTATGGCCGGCGGGCGCTTTCCCGCGGGCCAGGTCATCCCCTACGTGGTTGCGCAAGTCATCGGTGCCATCGCGGCGGCCGGCCTGCTCTATGCGATCGCCAAGGGCGCGCCGGGCTTCGATCTCGCCAAGGGCTTTGCGACCAACGGCTACGGCGAACATTCACCCGGCCATTACGACCTGATGTCGGCGCTGATGACCGAGATCGTCATGACCATGGTGTTCCTCTTCGTCATCATGGGCGCGACGCACGGCAAAGCGCCGGCGGGATTTGCGCCGCTCGCCATCGGGCTGGCGCTGACGCTCATTCACCTCGTCAGCATTCCCGTCACCAACACGTCGGTCAATCCGGCGCGCAGCACCGGGCCGGCGTTGATCGAAGGCGGCGCGGCATTGAGCCAGCTTTGGGCCTTCTGGGTTGCGCCGCTCATCGGCGGCGTGCTTGGCGGATGGCTCTACCGTTGGCTCAGCCCGCAACCGTCTGGCCAGATCACGGGTACCTGAGCCGGCGAGCTGACAACGCGCTTGCGCCGGACGCAGCCAGCGCTCTTCCGCTGCCTGCAGCGACTGCTTAGTTCAGCCGGAACTCGCCATCGATGGCGCGGATCTCGGCGGGCTTGATCAGGCGCGCGTGCGCCACCGTGACGGAGTGCAACGGCCCCTCGAGCTTCTCCAGCCAGAAATTGAGGAATTTGTTCAGCGCCGGAAAATTCGGGCAGAGATCGTAGTCCTGCCACACATAGGTCTGCAGCAGCCACGGGTGATCCGGCCGCCTGTACAAAATATTGGCAGTGGTCAATCCGTAGCCATCGAGCTGCCGGCGAAAATCTTGTGACACCATGGTGCCCTCCATCCCAATCTTGGGACCCAACCTTGGGAATTCTCCAAATCCGGCTCGTCCATTACAAGCCCGAAGTTTGAATAAGTTGTTTACTTACAAGGCACTAGCAGCATTCTTGCGTCCGTGCTAACAGCTCGGTGCGGCTATCCTTTCACCACGTAAACCGGTCCGTCCTGGGAAATGTTTCCTGGGAGCGGCGGACTATATTTTTGCCCCGGGCGGAACCGGCCGGAAAACTGCAGTGCGCCGAAACTAGGGATTAAATTTCTTGAGCCATCATGATCAGGGGCTCGGTCACAGCGTTGATTGGTGCGTTATGCCAGGGAGTTTTGAGGACTACATCGCCCATTTTGACGCCGCGAAGACGGCGTGGCTTCGGCTCTATGCTGCGATTGGCGATCTGGCCACCAAGGTGAGCCGCGTGCAGCAGGCGCCGGGAAGCCTGATGCAGCCCGGCAGCGGGCCATGGCCGACGCAGGACGAATTGCGCGAGATGCATCAGGATGCGGAGCAGAAATCGGCTCCGCTCACGATCGAGTTCAACAGGCTGCCCCAGGCGGTGCAGGCCTACGCCCCCAGACCTGGAACGGAGAAACACCGCGCCAGCCCGGCCACGAGCCGCCACGAGCAAGCCGCATCTACGGCGGCGTAGCTTCGCATTTATCCCTTTACAGCATTTAAGACCTAGGCTAAGGTTATCCCACAATCGCAGGTAAGGGGATAGCCCAAATGGCCAAGGCAACCTTCAAAAGTTTCCAAAAGCTCTATCCGACAGACGCCGCCTGCCTCGAAAAGCTGATGGAAGTGAATTACGGCGGGACCAAAATCACCTGCCCCGGCTGCGCCAGGAACACCAAATTCCATCGGCTAACCGAGCGGCGCGCCTACGTGTGCCAGCATTGCGGCTACCACGTTTATCCATGCGCCGGGACGATCTTCCATAAGTCGCGAACGCCGCTCACGACTTGGTTTTTCGTGATGTATCTCATGACCAGCACGCGGCATGGCGTAGCGGCCAAGGAGGTCGAGCGGCAAACCGGCGTCACCTACAAATGCGCTTGGCGCATGTGCGATGAATTGCGCAAGCTGATGGCCTCCGCGTAAGCGGTTCTGCGATCCCAGGGCTCTGATGGCTTGATTTTTCGGGGGAGCGAGCGCGAACCCGATTTGCACGCGCGGCTACGCCGCGAGGCGATTGGCGGATCGCTGCTGCGCTGCCCAGGCC
>JBAUYV010000333.1:0-10081 GCA_049584975.1 Xanthobacteraceae bacterium
GGCTAGGCCCGCGCATCTCGTTTGGTTGGGCAAGGTGTTGCCAACAGATAGGGATTGCCGGGACAAGCCCGGCAACGACGCTAAAGCGCAGGCCGCTGCCGCTCACTTCTCCTCCGTCACGATCAAACTCTTCCACTCGTCGATGCGCGCGACCTGGCCGGCGCAGATGACCGTGGTGCAGTCGAACTGATCGAAGATCGCCGGCCCGCGCAAGGTCAACCCAACGTCGAGCTTCTCGCGCTGATAGACCGGACAAGAAATCGTCTTGCCGTCGAAGCGCACTTGCCGCGTTTCGCGCAGCGCATCAGAGAGTTTCAGGCCTTGCGGTGCGTATTTCGGCATCGAGACCGCCGGCACCAAGCCAACGCCGCGCACCCGATAGGAAACAACTTCGACCGGCTCATCCGGGGCGCTGTGGCCGAACTGGCGCTTGTGCTCGAGGTCGAATTCCTTGCGCAAATAGGCAAGCGTCTGCGTCTCGTCCGCCGTGCAGGACATGGTGATTTCATAACCCTGTCCAGCGTAGCGCATGTCGAGGGCGCGCTCGATGCGGAGGTCCTTGTCGGCGAAGCCGTCGCGTTTCAGGTCTTCGCGCGCCTGCGCCTCCAACTGTGCGAATACCGTCTGTACGTCGCTCGATTTGAGTTCACTGATCGGGGTCATGCGCGAACGGATGTAATCATGCTTGACGTCGGACATGAGCAGACCGATGGCGGAAAACACTCCCGGATAGAGCGGCACGATCACGCCGGCCATGCCGAGATCACGCGCCATGCGCGCGGCGTGCAGCGGCCCGGCACCCCCGAACGCAAGCAGAAAGAAATCGCGCAAATCGTGGCCGCGCATGGTGGAGATGGCCTTGATGGCTTCCTCCATCTTCACGTCAATGATGCGGATGATGCCTTCGGCCGCAGCCAACCCATCGAGCGAAAGGCTTTTTGCCACGCGCGCGGTCGCCTGCTCGGCCTTGGCCTGGTCGAGCTGCATGCGGCCGCCGAGGAAATTGTCGGCGCTCAGATAGCCCAGCAGCAAATTGCAGTCGGTGACCGTGACCGCCTCGCCGCCGCGGCCGTAACAGCAGGGCCCCGGCACCGCGCCGGCGCTTTGCGGTCCGACTTCGAGGACGCCGAAGCGATCGACCCGGGCGATCGTGCCGCCGCCGGCGCTCACCGTGTTGATGTCCATCATCGGCACGGCAAGATCGCGGCCTTCGATTTTGCCGCGGCTGGAAAAGATCGGCTCGCTGTCCTTGATCAGCGCCACGTCACAGGACGTGCCGCCCATATCGAAGGTGATGAGATTGGCAAAGCCGCCAATGCGACTCGCCGAAACGCCGGCAGTGACGCCGCCGGCCGGTCCGGAGAGAACCGTCGTTACGGCTGTGCGTGCAGCTTCCGCGAACGTCGACATGCCGCCGTTCGATTGCATGATGTATTTCTGCCGGGTCGTGACGCCGGCCTCGGCGAGGCGGCGATCGAGGTTCGCGACATAGCGCGCCAGGATCGGCTGCAGATACGCGTTGATGACGGTCGTACTCAGCCGGTAATACTCGCGGATCTGCGGCAGAATTTCCGAAGACAGCGAGACATTGCAGCCGGGCATTTCCTCCTTGGCGATCTCTCCCACGCGCGCTTCGTGCTGCGGGTGAAGAAACGAGAACAGAAGACAGACGGCGAGCGATTCGATCTCTTGCGTGTTGAGGCCGCGCAAGGTGGCGCGCAAGGCGGCTTCATCGAGCGGAACGAGTACGTTGCCGCGAAAGTCGACACGCTCGCGCACCTCGCCGGTGAGGCTCGGCGGCACCAGCGGGATGGGCTTGTCGTACATCACGTCGAAGATCGCGGTGCCGTACGGGCGCGCCTGCTCGGCTACCTCGTAGATGCCGCTGAATCCCTCGGTGACGAGAAGCCCGGTCCGCACGCCCTTGCCCTCGAGGAGAGCGTTGGTGCCGACCGTGGTGCCGTGACAGAAATAGTTGACGCCGGCGGCGGGCACGCCCTGCGCGATCAGCACCTCGATGCCCTGCAGGATCGCCCGCGACGGGTCATCGGGCGTCGAGGGCACTTTGGTAATGGAAGCCGTGCCGGTTTCCTCGTTGAGATAGACGAAATCCGAGAACGTCCCACCTGTATCGACCGCAACTCGGTAGCGAGCCATTCGCCGGCGTCTCTCAAGGAGAATTTATCCCGCGCCGATGCGAAATGCCCCGGTTTCGCGGGCCGTGACAAGGGGAAAATCGCAGCCGGATATCCCAGCGCATTAACGATTGAAACACGAGACCCACGAAAATCCCTTCCCCGTCAACCTGAGGTGAGGAACCTTTTTACAGGGCCTGGCGTTAGCTTTGAATTGGAATGGGCATAAGGGCATTGCGGCTTCGAGATAGAGCGCTCTCCAAATCCGTCCAATCGATCCCGACGCCTCGCCGGCGATGGCCGCCGCGAGGGCATGCTTCCGGGCCAAATGGCTGTTTAGTATCTTGTTGCGTCCCGAGTTGCGAGTTGGGTTTGCCGGGATGGTGCCCTTGAGCGCGCGATCTGATCCGCAGAGTGGACGTCGACGATGACGGCAGGAGAGCGGCGTCCGCATTCCGTCCGCCATTATCTTGTCCTGTTGGCGCTTGCCGTGGCGATTCCGCTCGTCGGCCTGGCGTTCTACGTCAGCTATCGGGTCGCGGCGACCGAGCAGCAGGCCACCCAGGCGGCTCTGCTCAACAACGCGCGATCGCTTGCAGCGGCGGTGGACCAGGAAATCGACAAGCACATCGCTGTCGCCGCAACGCTAGCCCATTCCCCTTCATTGTTGCACGGCGATTGGCCGGAGTTCCAGCAATGGGCCAAAGACTCGTTTGCAGACCTTCCCGGATCCTCGCTGGTCGTTCTCGATCCGACCGGACAGGTGCTGACCGACACATCGGCGGCGCCAAACGCCACTCTCCCACACCGTCCCTTATTGGCAGTCGAAGAAGAGGCGCTGCAAACCGGTAAAGCCGAAGTTTCCGACATCGTCACCGGCTTTGCAGGCGACCGCATGGTGGCGTTTGCAGCCGTACCGGTTTTTCGCGACGGTCAGCCATTATATCTCGTCGACATCACCCTCAATCCTGAGCGGTTCGTGGCCCTGCTGCAGGAGCAGAAGTTCCTGTTGCACTGGTTGGCCGCCATCGTGGATGGCAGCGGCAACTTCGTCGCGCGCCTTCCCGATGAGGAAGGGACGAAGCTCGGCCGATCGGCCAGCCAAGGCTGGCGGGATGCGATACGGGACAACCCGACGGGCGTTGTCGAGCATTTATCGACGGACGGACAACCGATCATCGATGCCTATACGCAAGCGTCGCACGGCTGGACGGTCGGCATCGGCATCCGGCAGAGCATTCTCTCAGCGCCGTTGCGGGGAACGCTGTGGCTGTTGCTGGCCGCGAGTCTGGGCTGCATCGGACTCGGGCTTGTGTTTTCCTGGCTGGTCGCCCACAGACTCAATCGCAGCGCCAAGGTGTTGCACGACGCGGCCAAAACCATGGCCGCGGAACAACCCGTTCGGGCGGTGCCGACCGGCGTCGTCGAGTATGACGAAGCCGTTGGGGCGTTTGCCGCGGCTTCGCAGGCGCTGCAAGCGCGCGCACAGGAGCGCGACCGCGCCGAACAGGCGCTGCGCGCCCACGAAGCCGAACTTGAAGCCGTCATCAACCGAACGCCGTTCATGCTCACGCGGTGCGGCCGCGACCTGCGCTATCGCTTCGTCAGTCAAGGCTGCGCCGAAATGCTCGGCCGCAACCCTGGAGACATCGCCGGCAGACCCATCGCCGAGATCGTCGGCGCGGAGGCATTCAAAGCCATGCTGCCGTCGATCACGCGAGTTCTCAACGGCGAGCGTGTCGAGAGCGAAAGAGAGATTCATTACCAGGGCATAGGCACGCGGTTCGTGCACGTGGTCGACACGCCGGAAAGGGATGAGCACGGCGAGGTGGTCGGATGGGTTGCATCAATCCTTGACATTACCGACCGGAAACGCGCCGAGCAGGAACGCCAGCGCGCCGAAGCAGCGTTGGAAGCGAGCGCGGACGAGCAAGCCGCCCTCTACGAATTCACCAACAGACTGTACCGCGCCGAGTCGTCGAAGGTCGTGTACGGCGCGGCGCTGGATGCCATTCTGCGGGCGCTGCATTGCAACCGCGCTTCCATTCTGCGCACCGATGAACACGGCGTCATGCGCTTCGTCGCTTGGCGCGGCTTGTCCGACGCCTATCGCACCGCGGTCGATGGCCATTCGCCGTGGGCGATCGACGAGCCCAATCCCCGGCCCGTTTGCATCGGCGACATCGAGCGCGCGGATTTGCCGGATTCGCTCAAGGCGGCGATCGTGCAGGAAGGCGTCCGGGCGCTGTCGTTCATTCCGCTGATGTCGTCGGACGGCAAGCTCGCCGGCAAGTTCATGACCTACTACGAGGCGCCGCACTCCTTTTCGCGCGAGCAGATAGACCTTGCGCTCAACCTTGCGCGGCGGCTCGGCTTTGCCGTGGAGCGCATCGAGGCCGAACAGGCGCGCCAACTCGCCGAGCAGGAACTGCGTAAGCTGAAGGAAAAGCTGGAAACGGAAGTCGAAACGCGAACCCTCGAGCGCGACCGTATTTGGAATGTCTCCGAGGATTTGCTCGGCGTCACCAATTTCGAGGGCTATTTCGTCAACATCAATCCGGCCTGGACCAAGCTGCTGGGGTGGAGCGAAGACGAAATCAAATCCATGCACGTCAATGAGCTGCGGCATCCCGACGATGCGCCGGCCGCGATAGCCGGCCGCGCCCAGCTGGCGCAGGGCGTCGGCACCATCCGCATGGAGAATCGCTTCCGCCACAAGGACGGCACCTGGCGCTGGATTCACTGGACCATGACGCCGGAGAACGGGCTGATCTACGTGTCGGGCCGGCACGTGACCTTGGAGAAGGAAGCCGCCGCCGCCCTGGAGCGGGCCAATCGGCGATCGGCGCATTCACAGAAAATGGAGGCGCTCGGCTCGCTCACCGGCGGTGTGGCGCATGATTTCAACAATCTGTTGATGATCGTCAGCGGCCATGCGCAAAGCCTGAGCCGGCGCATCACCGATCCAAAACAATTACGGGCGCTGGACGCGATCCAAATCGCTTCGACGCGCGGCGAAAGCCTCACCCGGCAGCTGTTGTCGTTTTCACGCGGCATGCCGCTCAATCCGACGGTGGTCAGTCCAGCCGAGACCATCGAGGCGATCCGCGAAGTGCTTTCCGGCTCGCTCACCGTCAACACCGAATTGTCGATCGGCGTTCCGGACACCGTATGGCCCGTTCGTGTCGACAAGTCCGAGCTTGAACTGGCGCTGGTCAATCTGACGGTCAATGCGCGCGACGCCATGCCCGCCGGCGGCCAATTGTCGATCATCGGCGACAACGTGCTGCTGCTGGTCGAAGATACGCCCGAGGGACTGAGCGGAGAGTTTGTCGGGTTGAGCGTCACCGATACCGGCAGCGGCATCCCCGACGACGTGATCGGCAGAGTGTTCGAACCGTTCTTCACCACGAAGGGCGCCGACAAAGGCACCGGCCTGGGATTATCGCAAGTCTATGGTTTTGCGCGCCGCTCCGGCGGGACCGCCGTCGCCAGGAGCCAATTGGGCCACGGGACGACGGTGTCGATTTATCTGCCGCGCAGCCAGGGCAAGGTCGAAGTGCCGCTGGAAGAAGACACCGCTCAATACGCGGCGCCAGCCGGGACGACCGTGCTGGTCGTGGAAGACAATCACGATGTGCGCGCCGTCACCGTTTCGCTACTGGAGCAACTGGGCTATCAGACCATCGCGGTCGAACACGCCGCAGCAGCCCTTGAAGTCCTCGCCATGTCGCAACCGATCAGCGTCATCTTCTCCGATGTCGTGCTGCCGGGCGAAATCGACGGCTTGCTGCTCGCGCGCACCGTGAAGGCGCGCTACCCCGGCATTCCGATCGTGCTGACTACGGGATACACGCGCGTCTTCGAGGCCGAGCCCGAATTTCCGGTGTTGCGCAAGCCTTATCAGATCTCGGCGCTGGGCCGGATCATCCGCGAGGCCCTCGATCTCCGGGATGGCACGAAGACCGCACTCGCAAGCTAACGCCGTCATTGCGAGGAGCCCCACCGGGGCGACGAAGCAATCTAGAGTCCAACGCACCAGATGCTGGATTGCTTCGCTGCGCGCGCAATGACGGTTCTGCCTTAGGGCAGGCACGAGGCCTGCCCTGCACGCATTATCAACGGTTAATGCAAGGCCACAGAGGCGGCCGGACTTTCTATCGACGCGATGTTGTTCTTGACCGCCTTCTGCACCTTCTCGAAGGCGCGGACTTCGATCTGCCGCACGCGCTCGCGCGACACGCCGAATTCGTCAGCGAGCTCTTCGAGCGTGATCGGCTCGTCGGCAAGGCGGCGTGCCTCGAAAATGCGGCGCTCGCGGTCGTTAAGCACGCCGAGCGCTTGGCCGAGCGCCTTGTGGCGGTTGTCGGACTGCTCGCTCTCGGCGAGCCGGCTCTCCTGGCTGGCGCTGTCGTCGACCAGCCAATCCATCCACTCGCCGGAATCCCCGTCTTCGCGGATCGGTGCGTTGAGCGACGCATCGCCGCCAAGCCGCCGGTTCATATCGACAACATCCTGCTCGGTGACGCCCAGCCGCTTGGCGATGATCTTCACCTGGTCGGGCCGCATGTCGCCTTCGTCGAGCGCGGAAATCCGGCTCTTGGCCTTGCGCAGGTTGAAGAACAGCTTCTTCTGGTTCGCGGTGGTGCCCATTTTCACCAGCGACCACGAACGCAGGATGTATTCCTGGATCGCAGCCTTGATCCACCACATGGCGTAGGTCGCGAGCCGGAATCCCTTGTCGGGCTCGAAGCGCTTGACCGCCTGCATCAGACCGACATTGCCTTCGGAGATCACTTCGGAGATCGGCAGGCCGTAGCCGCGATACCCCATGGCGATCTTGGCCACGAGCCGCAAATGGCTGGTGACGAGCTTATGCGCTGCGTCGCGGTCGCCGTGCTCGCGCCAACGCTTCGCCAACATGAATTCTTCCTGCGGTTCCAACATAGGGAACCGCCGGATCTCTTCCAAATATCTGGTGAGGCCAGTTTCACCGGACAAAATGGGCAGTGCAGCAGTTTGGGCCATGACAGCGCCCTCCATATTTATGCCCCTGCGGAGCAGCGGGCGAATGGCAACCGACGCTCCCCGAGCCGACGGCGCCAAGTTCCTTAGTTCGCACCCGCAACATACACGGTCGGGTCAGGTCAGTGAATGAGAGACGGCATCACATCGGCGCGACGCCGCCTTGATCTCGGTCAACTGACGTTGATTACGCAGAATTTAGTGAATCCTTACCTACCCGACGACGTTCGGCTGGATTCCACCCGACCGCGGACCAATTCGTCATGTAAACGAGCGAGATCGGTAGGCAGTTCCGAGCGGAAGGTAAGGATTTCGCCGCTCGTGGGGTGCTTTACCGCCAGCATATAGGCATGGAGGGCCTGTCTGCCAAGGTCGGCTAACGCTTCCTGCGCCCCCGGCGGCAACAGGCTGGCTTTGGTGCGGAATCCGGCGCCATAGGCCTCATCGCCCATAAGCGGATGGCCGATCGAGGCCAAATGCACGCGAATCTGATGGGTTCGGCCCGTTTCCAGGCGGCAATCGAGAAGGCTTGCCACCGGCTTAGCCGCCTTGGTCCTCGCGGCATTGGCTTTCTTGGTCTTGCCGCCTTCCGCCGGCGCCGGCTCGCCACCATAGCGCTCCAGTAGCTGCCAATGGGTCACGGCCTCGCGGCCGCCGGGGCGGACCGCCATACGGTCGCGGGCCCGCGGATTGCGGTCGATCGGCGCCTCGATCACCCCATGCGGCCGCTCCGGCGCACCCCAGACAAAAGCCAGATAACGGCGCTCGAACGGCTCGCCGCTGCGGCCATGGCCGGCGAACTGTGCGGCGAGAGAACGGTGGGCGCGATCGTTCTTGGCCACGACCATCAGGCCGGTCGTATCCTTGTCGAGCCGGTGGACGATGCCCGGCCGCCGCTCGCCGCCGACGCCCGAAAGGCTTTCGCCGCAGTGGGCAATGAGCGCATTGACCAGCGTCCCAGTCCAGTGGCCGGCGGCAGGATGCACCACCAGGTTTCTTGGCTTGTCGATGACGATGATGTCGTCGTCCTCATAAACGACCTTGAGCGGTATGGGCTCGGCGGCTGGTTTCGCTGGCTCAGGCTCAGGAATGTCGAGCGCGACGGCGGCGCCGGAATTGACGCGATGGCTTGGATCGCGGATCGTGCGGCCATCGACCGCAACGGCGCCGGCCTCGATCAGCGCCTTGAGGCGACTGCGCGACAGTTCGGCGACATGGCGCGCAAGCAAGCGATCAAGCCGCTCGCCAGCCTCATCGCCCGCAACAAGGACCGATTTCCGGGGGGACATCATGAGCAACTTATACGGCAAACCGCGGGCGAGCTTAGCGCCTTCCGGCGCGGACGCCGAGGCGCAGCAACTTGTGGGGCGGGCGCGATTAATGATGATCGTGTCGGCGTTGACCACCGTGATCGCGATCGCCGCGGTAACCGGCGCCATCGGCTACCGGTTTTTCACGGGCGGCCAGCGCGCGATCGGAACCGATGGCACCATCGCGCTGCCCAAGGGGTCGCGCGTCATTTCGACGTCCGCCTCGGGCGGGCGCATCGCCGTCTTGTTCGATCTCAATGGGACGAGCGAGCTGCGCACCTTCGATATTCGCACGCTGCAGGAGACCGGGCGGCTGCGCTTTACCCCCGAACAGTGAGCCGAAGCGCCTGTCGCCACCGGGCGGCGCGACCAGCAATGCCGAAGCGCTTGCGCCGCCGGGCCATCAAGTTTATTTCCTTCGGTCCAATGCTCCCTTCGTCTAGCGGCCCAGGACGTCGCCCTCTCACGGCGAAAACAGGGGTTCGAGTCCCCTAGGGAGCGCCATCTAATAAAATCAATAGCTTACAGCCGTCATTGGCGGCAGTGGCGACGGTGATTGGCGACAGTATTAGTTGCTGAAAATCGGATACTTTGTCGCGATCCGCACCTTGCCAAGGTTGGGGTCGAGGGTTCGAATCCCTTCGCCCGCTCCATATTTCTCAATAACTTAGCACCATTAGGCGTTGGCAAAATCAATGCCTAGCTAGCACATAGCTAGCAGTTCATTATCGAACTTAGCTCGACCTCACTCCCGCCCACGCAAAAGCAGAATCCCGTCTGCTGCGCCGGAGAAAAGGAGACGAACGACGTATCCGATCCGCGATGCACTGAAGGTCAACGTTGGCCAACAACATCATGACCTCGTCCCCACGGCCGATCTGCTGCAAGACGGCGCGGTGTGAAGTATTGTCGAACACCGTATGCAACGACCATGAAGCATCCGTCCGAGAGTCAGCCGCAGGAGGTTCTTGCCGGGCTCGTCGAGCGCGTCACGTACCACAATGCCGAAAACGGCTTTTGCGTTTTGCGGGCCAAGGCGCGTGGGCATCGTGATGTCGTGACCGTTGTCGGTCACGCCGCGACCATTGACGATCCATGCCGCCGACCTTTGCTGCGTCTTCCCGCAAGCTACCGTCAAGTACCGCCGCGATGGCAAGCAGCCGGCGTGCTTGTCCTGCATTCTTCACCCGGCTCGCAAGACCACGAAGCTCCTTACTTGAATAGTCCGTCCGCACCACAACAGCCGTCCCCATGGCAAACCACCCTCCGTTTGCCACCTTGAATCACTTTGCTACTGATTTGGGAATCCCTAGCGAGTCAAAATTATCGCGGGTTGGTATAAGGTGGGCGAGGTCGTGGCATTTAAGCGATAGCCGGACCTCTTGTTCGGTTTTCCGCTAAATCGATTGCTCCAATCCCGCAAATGTCCGCTATGCTCTGAAAGCGACCGCAAGCCGACGCTTCTTGCCGTGTCGGTGAAGGGCCCAGGCTGTGTGAAAAGTCGCACGGGTGGTATGATTCTTTTGTTTGAATCGGCGGGCGGGAGCGACGGATGTCGGGCTTTGTGGAGGGGATTGACCGGAGCCAAAGCACATTTTTCCCACCCATGCT
>JBAUYV010000334.1:0-2834 GCA_049584975.1 Xanthobacteraceae bacterium
GTCACCAGCCTGCATCTGCCGGATGATTACGCGCTGGACGGCTGGGGCCGCCGCATCATGTACACCGTCGATAACCGCTTCACCGCCGCCGGCGCCCTGGCGTCCTATCCCAATGCCCTTACCATGACCGGCGCTACCACGAGCGCCTCTACTTCCGTTGCCGGCCTTGTGTCCACCGTCGGACTTGCCGTTAACATGTTCGTCTATGGCAGTGGCCTCCAACGTGGCATCAACGCGACTCAAATTGCCGGCATCGCCAGCGCCACGGCGATTACGCTTTCTGCAAGTGCGAAGGCGACATTCACCTCAGACTCCCTGACTTTTTCCACCACCCCGATTCCCGCCACCGCCATCCTCGCCACCGACGCCACCCAGCGCATGACCGTCAACGATCAATCCGGCAATGCCAAAACCACGCAGGCGGCCTATGTGCTGGTCAGCTTCGGGCCCAACGGCCACGGCGCCTGGCCGCGCAACGGGGCGGCCATCGGCTCGCGCATCAGTTCCGGCTCCAACCACCCCGATGAGCTGACGAACTGCAATTGCAGCAATGCGGCCGTGACGAACGCCGCCATTCCGGCGGGCACGTTCGTGCAGGAGCAGCCTAATCAATATGCGGGGCATCTGGGCGACCCCAGCTACTATTTCGACGATATCGTTGCCTTCGGCACGCGGTCGGATCTGGCCGCTCCAGGGGAGTAAATCTGCATCCCTGCCGTCCATCGCTTTCTACCCCCTTGCCGCATTCCTTTCCTCTTTCTCGCTTACAAGGCGCTGCCATTCGCCCTCGGCCTCCTGCCCGCGCCGGCGTATCCTCGCCGTCACCGGCTCCTCGGCGGAGGCACGGCGTTTTCCGGTGCGTGGCGGCGCTGCCTCAATGGTGTGCGCGGCCTTGAGCGTCTTGATCCGCTCGGCGAGTTCGGCCACAGTCGGCGCTTCGCCGCCTTGCTCCGGAACCGCCCCGGAAAGGCCGATTTTGAGCTGGTCGCGCAAGCCGGTCAGCTCGGTCAGGTAAGCGTCGTGAGGGAAGGGCGCGCCGAGGCGGGCCTGGTAATCGCGGAGCTGGGATTGGGCAAGCGCCAGGTCTTGCCGCATGCGATTGCATTCCGCCCCGTAGCCGCCGGCCAGCCGTCCCAGGGCGTTCAGGACGGCCCGCGGCCCGTGATGTTCCCGTGAGAGCGGGGAGCGGCGCGTGATTGCTCCTTCCAGCCACGCCTCGGGGGCGTATTGTGGATCAAGGGTGATGCCGAAGCGCAGGCCGCGATAGACGCCCAGCGGAACGCGCTGGCTCTGGCGGACGTTCTGCGGCAAGGCGTCCAAGCGCGCGGCGAGCGCGTCGATCACGTCGCCGGGGTAGATAGCGCGGGTGCCGATGGTCATGGGATCATCGGCGTGCGCCTTCGCGGTTTCCATGTCGGCGGTGAGGTTGGCCAGGCGCTCAGACTGCGCGGTGATCGTGTCTGGCAGCTCGCGCAAGCGGCGGCGGGCGAGGTACTGTTCGTCGGCGTGGTTTCGCTTCAGCAGGTTCAGCCGCTGCAGTTCGGCGTCGGCCTCGGCCAGCGTCAGCACCGCCGGGTTGCCGGACGCGATCGCCTTCACCTCGGCGTAGGAGAGTTCCTGGACGCCGATGTCCTCGGCGCGGCGGACGGCGTTGTCGCCGGTCATCACCTGCGAGATGAACCGGGCCTTGGTTTCCAGCGCCTGCCACATGTAGGCGTCGAATGATCCTTCCGTGACGTAGCGGTAGATCGCTACCTGCAGGTTCTCATTTCCCTGGCGGAGAATGCGGCCGTCGCGCTGCTCGACCTCGGCCGGTTTCCAGGGTGCGTCGAGATGGTGCAGGGCGACGAGGCGCTTCTGCACGTTGGTGCCGGTGCCCATCTTCTGCGTGCTGCCGATCAGCACCCGCACCGAGCCGCTGCGTACCTTCTCGAAGAGGGCCAGTTTCTTGGCGTCGGAATCGGCGTCGCCAATCGTGGCGATCTGCTGCCGCGGGATGCCGTGTTGCACCAGCTTCCTTATCACTTCATCGTAAGCCGAGTATCCCCACGGCGTCGGATTTACGCCCATGTCGCAGAAGATCATTTGCGTGCCGCGTGTGGCTTCCGTCTTGCGCCAGACGGCTACGACGTTGTCCACCAGGGCGTTGACCTTGGAGCCGGGGAAGTCAGTCGCCTCACTGGACAGCATCCTGGCGTCGAGGGCGAGCTTGCGGCCGTCGGTGGTGATGGCCAGGGCGTTGTCCTCGCGCGGATCGACCTTCTCGCTGCGCAGTCGGTCGTAGCGGGCCACCAACTCCTGCTGGATGGCGTGCTGCTGCTCCGACATCGGACAGGCGACGACAATGGCCTTGCCGGTCTCCAGCTCGGGGCGGGGCAGGTCGAGCATCTCGGCCGTTTGCACATCCGAAAACGCCCGGAACATCTGCTGGAGTTCGGGCAGGTTCGTGAAGCGGGCGAAGCGGCTGCGCGGCCGCAGCGACGCGCCGTCGGGCGAGATTTCCATGGTGTCCACGACCTCGCCGAAGGTGGCGGCCCAGGCGTCGAAATGGTCGATGCCGCGGCTTTTCAGGCCCTCGGGGTCGAGGAAACGCTGCATGGTGTACATTTCCATCATCGTGTTGGAAATCGGCGTGCCGGTGGCAAAGCTGACGCCGTGGCCGGGGTGAAGCTGGTGCAGGTAACGCGCCTTCATGTAGAGGTCGAAGGCGCGCTCGCTGCCGCCGGTCTGGATGCCGGCCACCCGCTCCATTTTGGTCGGCGTCTCCAAATTCTTGAAATAATGCGCCTCGTCGATGAAGACGTGATCGACGCCCAGCTCGTCGAACACCAGCC
>JBAUYV010000335.1:0-19029 GCA_049584975.1 Xanthobacteraceae bacterium
ATGCAGAGAATGGCGGTGATCATGACCGGTTCGCTTGTTGGCGACGCCCCAACAGGCAAAACACACTCAGGGCAGGGGTCTATCTGGATATAGTAATTTTTGTCGTTTTACACAAAGAGCATCCATGTGCGACGATTTGGCCGCAGAAGGTTCCGTGCGTGAATATCGGGGACAGTCACAATCGCAGCAAAATCTCAGCCGCGCGCAAGTGCTACGACGCCGCTCATTGCTCACCTCCACTGGCCCCGCGCTCGCGGGGCCTCTTTTTGTCGGACAACGCTAGATTTAACTTCGAGGCTGATGAGGCCAGGCAACTGAGGCGGCCCTATTTCAGCGCGGTCGATATCGTTTGAAAGGTAGATTTGAGATGGGTGCCAACGCCGGTAATCACCGGGATGATCGCGAGAGCAATTCCGGTGGCGATAAGACCATATTCGATGGCGGTCGCTCCAGACTCGTCTTTCAGGAAGACTTTGAGTTGCTTGGCCATGCCCGAAATATAGGCAGACCAGACTAAACAGCCGGTAAACTCTTACCCCTAAATCCCTGCGACATAATCGCCGCGCTCCCGGTGGCTCGTCACAAAGATTTGGGATGTGCTGGCTGGCCACTGTGGCGCAAATGCACGTGGTGAGGCGCGAGAAGCGCCAGCACCCGCCTTACTTTCGTGCTGGTGAGCAGGTCCGGCATTGGCGATGTTGGCTGCGATGCGTAGGTGCCTCGTCACGAGCGAGCCTCTTCTAGCGGTCGGTCCGCTTAAATTGCCTTAGTTGGGCACCTAAAACCGGCTGCTCGCCCATAGCTTTCGAAAGCCGCAGCCCGATACGCTCAGATGCTCGGCGCAGCGGATCAGCATCGAGGTGGCATATCGCTGCGTGGTGCTGGCTTGTGTATGCCCGAGCAGCTTTCCAATTATCGGAAGTCCCAAACCGGCCCCGGCGCCAACGCTCGCATGGGTACAGCGCGGTCGTGGATTATCTACGAACCCGAACGACGTTGCTCTCACCAACGATGCCGAGCGTGGGAAACTGTGCACGAATGGTTTCAGCGACATAGCTTGGGGCAAGATGGGCGTAGTGCTTTTCGGTCATCCGCGTGTCAGCGTGTCCAAGCTGCGCGGCAATAACACCCATCGGCACACCGCGCATGGCAAGTGCCGATCCGTATGAATGGCGAAGGATATGAAAGGTAATGGCGGGTGAAATTCCAGCGCGATGGCTGGCCTCGGCCAGTGGCCGTTGCTGATGTGAGGCGCCCCAGGGATTGCCATCAGCGCGCACGAATACCTTTGCATCGCGCGCTCGACCGGCAGTAAGCCTGCTAAATAGTGCGCGCCCTTCCTCGGTCAACACGACGTGGCGCACTTTTGCGGCTTTTGTCTCGGGGATCGTCAGCATTCCAGCATCGTCGTCATAGTCTGACGAATGAAGCGACACCAGTTCGCCATACCGGCAGCCAGTGAGCAGAGCCCCAAGAACCAGGTCGCGGAAATCCGTTGAGCAGGCGTTGATGAGCCGACGCATCTCGTCCTCGGTGAGATATCGGATCACCGGAGCGTCTACGGCCTTAAATGGGGATGTACGACGCCAAGCTTCGTCCGTCGGCACCATGCCTTCCCGCCAAGCGTGATTGAGCGCGGCTTTTAATACCGTCATCACCCGGTTTGCGGTGGCACGACGTTTTCGCAGACTATCCCGTGCGGTAGCACGACGTTTTGCATCCTTGGTCGGCTCGCCACGTTTACCACGGGCTTGGCGTGCCTTATCTGCCAACCCGTGATGCCAATCGCGCAATTTCTTGGCCGTGAGTTTCGCGATAGGAATTGCACCAAGGGTTGGGCGGACATGAAGGTTTGCAGCCGATTGGGTCCGCGAAACAGCCTTGCCGCGTTTCGCATAATCTCGGAAATAATCATTCAGCGCGTCGTCAACCGTATATGGACGGTCGCTTGGGGTTAGGTCTCCGGCTACTTCCCGCGCCTTTCTGGCGAAGAATTTGCGGGCCTGTTCCTGGGCTTGGGAAAACGATAGGACCGACAATCCGTCTGGATCGCGCACATCATCAGCTGCACCGACGGCTTCGTAACGGCGTTGCCCTAATTCGTCGCGAAATTTGGCGATCCAATAGCCACCTTTGGCACCACGCCGATAGCCCAAGGCGCAACCTTCGGAAATCACCGTCCAATAGGGTTCGCGTCGCGCTTTAAGATGCGCACGTGCGGAGCGCGTATTGAGCCTTGCGTTGCGAACAGTCCGAGCCATAGCGGTGCCCAATTCAACCGGGCCAAAAACGTACGGCAAATATACGGCACGGATGTAGCAGAATGAGAGTGAACGAGCAAGAACGAGAAACCCTTTATTCATGCGTATAATCAACGTTCGCGGTCATCCGCCGTCGTTCGTTTCCGATGGTATTATCCCTCTCTCACGGCGAAAACAGGGGTTCAAATCCCGTCGGAGGCTCCAATCATCTTCCCGTAGCTCAAACGGACGAGCGCCCGGCTACGAACCGGGAGGCATGCAGGTTCAACTCCTGTCGGGAAGGCCGATCGGCAGGGTGTAGCTCAGTGGGCAGGCCGACAAGGTCGCGGATGAGGGCTGGCGTTGGGTCGTGGCCGAGCCGGAGTTCGATCACGAAGCATGTGCCCGGATGCGGCGGCTTGGACTTGGACTCCGGTTCGTCCTCGGCGCGGACGAAGCCACGCTCCAAGCGCACGGAGGCTTCAGCGTTGTTAGCGCGGATGTCGCCGCTGCGGTCGGCTTGCCGCGCGGTCCAAGCTCCGGCTCGACCACCGGATATTGCAGCATCCCGAGGGCGGCGATGCTGGCGGCGAAGGCTTGGATGTTCGCCTTGGTGTGCGGCACCTTCCGCACGTTCTTGGGCGACTTCTTCAACCGGTTTAGCGGAACAAACACAATGTTCTTGCTCGCTGCGGCGATCTTGCTTCTATCACTCATGGTCCTCTCCTTTGGTTACGGGGTTCTGCGCCGAGTCCGCGCATGAACCCCTGCCCGTCGGCGAGACCGGGTAAGGGGGAGCAAGAAGAAAATCGGTAGGCGGGACCGCCCGGTCTGCAGCGACCGGAGGAAGCGAAGATCGGGGGATGCCGATTTTGTTCTTGCTGGGGGTGCCAGGGCAGAGCCCTCGCACCCCCCGAACTGGACAAGACGGTGAGTTGTCGCAAAGCGACACACTATCATTCTTGCGGCAACGATCGTTACCCGAGAGGGCGGAGACGCCCGCCCGGCGACTCCGGTCGCCTTGCGACTAGAGCGTGACCGAGCGAAGCGAGGGCCGCCCCAATCAAAACTTAAGTGGTTATTTCGGATGAAGACTTCGGTACCTTGGACAAACGCCAGGTTAAGTAGCCGACAACGGCGGCATTCGCGAGAATGAGCACAATCGGATAAAAGAAGGTAGCGAACGAAACCGTCTGCATCGCCGCGAGAGACGGGAGGAATTTTGCGCTGTTAAGAGCGTAACAGATGCGGCATTCCGTACGCGGGCGGGACCACGCCTTTGTCACGGTGGGTCCATAACCAATGGTATCGACGAGCGCCGCGAGCAGCGCCGACAAAGTTGAGTTTCCTGAGCGCAAGTAAAACAAAAAGACGAAAGCGCCCCCGATGAGAAAGGCCCATTCGTACCAAGGAAAGACCCGTTCGCCTTTCCAGACGCTCATGAGCGCCAAGACGACACAGATCACGGCGGTGACGCCCATGACCCAGCTGCCCGGTCCGGCCGCCTGGTCCCATTGCACCAGAAAACCGGTCCCGGTGACGAAGGCAAACATGCCCCAGGAGAGCGGATGTGGACGAATGTTCTTGGTCATGGTCTGCCAGCCATAAATTCCGTAGGCAAGCAACCCGATAAGCACCGACAGCACGCCCATGAGTGTGGCAAAGACATCCAAATACGGCACCGCTATCCCCCGCTCTGACGTGGCGCGCCGCGCGCAATCAATCCCAGTTGAAATCCCAGTGGAACGGCAACTGCTCTCTGAAAAACTTGTAGGGGTAGCCATGCTGAGGTCTTAGTTTCAGCTTCGGCTGATCATCGTTCACGGAACGCGACCACAACGGATAAATGTGGACGTAGAGAAGGCCCTTCTCGGGGTCGTCCGGATCGAAGGCGTCGATGCCGAACGTGAGCATCTGATTGACACGTTTGACCGTGAGGTTGTCGTGATTCGCCTTGAGCTCGTCGAGCCGGCGGTTAACCTCGGCAACGTAGCGCGTGTAAGCCTCGGCATCGGCATCCGGCCCGCTTTCCTGCCGCGCCGCAAAGCGGCAGGCGTGGGACGCGTTGGCATCGAGAACGACGACGTTAACGGTTTTGCCTCGTTCGACGACCTGTTGGAGAGTCATGAAGAAATTGTCGTAGATCCTTCTCAGGCTCAAACCCGTAATCCACAATTCCCTCGCCTCCGACATTTCCTTGATGAACTGCGGTTTGTCGAGCGACGGCAGAAAGACGCTACTGAAGAGTTGCTCGCTGAGGCTCGCAAGCTTCCCATCAGTCAGTGCAGTTAGCTCATGTTTCGCCTGAATCAGGCTTCCTCGTCGCAACTGCGTGTCGAGCTTGTCAAGCTCGGCGCGGTAGGCCTCCAGGGCGACGAGGATTTCCTTGGCACTTTCCTCCCATTCGGCACGGACGGGCGTTTGCCAAGGAGCCCAGCTCTCCGAACGCGCCGGCCAGGGGTTTCCGTCTTTGCGGATACGCCGGGGGTGGGTGCCGTCGAAGCTGAGAGCCGCCAGCAGCGCGACCGTTACTCGCAGCTGTGAGCGGAATTTGTCCTTGAGACCGGGCTTGCCCTTCCACTCCGAATCCCAGTTGGCGTGGTCGTTTTTTTGAAACGCCCAGCCACTTTTTGAAGGCGTTGTTTGACGGCCGGCCCGTGAGTTGTTTGGACCCAAGTTCAAAAAATCCCCGCACGGCCGGTTTCAGAGACGAGTCTGGCGTCGGCACTCTGCGCGGCGATTCCGAGTGGGTTTGGCTCATGAACGTGCGCTCCAAAGCTGATTCAGTATGACATAGGCGGATGGTCCGAACACCGGATTCCGCAGTTGGACATAAGGTTGGTCAGCCTGGCCAACGCGAAGAGTGACTGCAATCCCGCGAGCAAATCTTGTTTTTCGCGAGCGGGCTTGAGAAGTGGCGCAAGAACGTTGGCCAGAAATTTTTCTGCGACGACCAATTCCGATAGCTTTTGAATTGAAGGTTTCGTGTCTGGCACAATTGACGCATGGGCTGGACAAGAGGAGCAATAACCATGCGTAAACTTCTCAAGTGGTTCGTCAATCCGGTGCGTCTCACGGCAACACTCATCTTCTTTATCATCGGCGTGTTCGGCGCTGATGATAACAGTGCGCGCGCCGAAACCATTCAAGACGTGATTTGCGAGCACGTGTGCCCGAGCCTCGACCGCGGGCTGACACGCGCCGAAAAATTCGTGCAGCTTGAATGGGCAAAGTGGAAGAACCGCACCAAGACCATGACGCCGCGACCCCTGCCCGGCCGCGGCGCCGCCTGCGGGCGGCTTCCAGACGCAGCTTCGACGGCGCGGTGCTGCGCGGACGAGAACGCCCGGCTCGTTGTGCAGTATGTGGGGCAGGACCCGTACCGTTTCCCGGAAACACCCTGGCGGGCGGTCTGCGTCACCGATTAAAGAAAGACGCAGCCACCGACGGAAACTGGGCCGCGATGTCGCGGCCCTTTTTGTTTGTCCCCCTTCGGCGCGTTGCATAGCCGAACATCGCCGGAGAGGCGGGACAGAGAGCGTGACCGGGCGGCGCGCGGGGCCGCCAATCTTTTGGGGATTCGGCTTCCACCAGAAGTTCAGAAAGCAGCCGCGTCTCGATTTTCGCCTCAGCGCTTGGTCGAATATGGCGTCAAGGGAAGAAGACCCAATGTCTTAAGAAGCGAGTCTTCCTCTGTATTGGGCGTGTTCAACAAGCCGAGCGTTGGCTTCGGCGGCGCAGGCGGTGGCCAATGCGAGAGAAGATCGCCTACGCTGGGGCAAGCGGGTTTTGCCCGAAACCAAGTGCCGCGAGCGCGCCAAGACCCAGCTGCGGCTGGGGAGGAGGAGTCGTCCGCGGCCAGTCGCGAATTGTTACCCGCTGAATGGTCCAGCGCCCATCCCCCGTGACGTCGATGCGCATGGAGCCATCCTTGCGGGTCGTGGCCACGTAACGGCGCTCGTTCGTCACGAATACCGCGCCGGAGCATCGGGTCCGGTACCAGTCGTCGGTATCCTGACTGTCGTATTGGCGCTCGTCATCGGAGATGATCACAAGCTGCGGCCGGAACAATTCGAACAATTCGGTGCTGCAACCGCTTTCTCGGCCGTGATGCGAGGCGACGAATACCGAGACGCCCTGCACGTCCTGGCGGAACGCCGGGATCGTAAGCAAACGTCGCCAGCCGGCGACTTCAAGATCGCCCGTGAACAGAATTTTGAACGAGCCGAACTGGGCGATCACCGCGAGGCTGAGATCGTTGGTCTTGTTCTCGGCCCCCGGGACAAAAAAGGGATAGTACCAGCGGATCTGGACATCTCCGAAATCCGGCTGCGGTCCGGGCAACGGATTTTTCGGTTGGGCAAGCCAGGCCGCGACGGCTTGCGCGCCGGGTCCCATGCCATCCTTCTTGAGCGTCGCGAACTCGCGCCAGCCGACGGTCGGATTGCTGAGAATCCAAGGGACCGTGCACTCCTGCATCACGTTCTCGAAGTCCCTGAGGTGGTCCTCGTCGAGATTCATCAGCCCGAGCAGATCGACGGTCTGCCGGAAGAAATGCAGCGAAGGGGTCCAGAAGCGGTCGTCGTCCCAACGGTCCCCGCAATCGAGCATCATGCGCCGCCCGTTCGGCGCGGTGAGCGCGGCACATTGGCCGTGACCGACGTTGAAGATTTCAATACGCATGGCGACTTCCTTCAGGTGCGGCACGATTCGTTGATCAGATGAGGAAGATAGGCGCGGGCCAAGCACAAGGTCAGCTGCTCCCCGCGCAAGCTGAGGCGATCGATCCATTCATTCGGCATGGCATTGAAATCCGTCGGGTAAGCATGCGCCTCTTCCCGGCGCACGAGGGCTGCGGGTGGGTTCGGCAATTCCCGGTCTTGTTGTCCGAGATACGGGAACACGAAATCTTTGATTTGCCCGGTCCGTTGCGCCTCGTGGAGCCGATGCATAGACGCATTCTGCGTCCGATCAAATATGGCGCTAAAGACGCTGAGCATCCGTGCAAAGATAAATTGACTCGGCGGGTCCTGGCGCAAGCCATAACCTGCCGAGCAGCAAATGATCGTATCGACCGGAATCACATTCAGGCTGACATCGGGCGAGCGGTCGGGCCAGAGGCAGCCGAGGCCGAGATTATCGTAGATGCCGCCATCCGTCAGAATCACGCGACTATTCTTGAGGGCGCCGTCCTTTGCGAAGGTCAGGGTCTCGTCGAACGCAGGAAGAAAGAGCGGGTAAGCCGCCGAGGCGGCGACGGCGTGCGCGACCGACACATGGTTGCGATGGAGCTTGCCCCAGCGCCAGGAACCGGACTCCATTGTGCCGAAACGGAACGCGGAGCCGGTCCTCAGTTCCGTGGCGTTAATGACGAGATGCGGTTCCGCCGGCAGGTCGTTCAGCGACGCACCCCTGAACAGCAGTTCGTCGAGAGCCGCTTCGAGCAACGTCGTCCGGCTGGCAAAGCGATGCAGCGGCGACCGGATGTTGAAGCGCTCGATATGCGCCGCAAGCGACCGCGGTGTGATCAGGCGCGCGGCCATCAAGAGCGCTTTCAATAGCGCGACGCCGAGGGCGACGATTCCGACCACGATGAAGGCGGCGGCGACCTTGATGCCAAGTGCGCTGAACAGCTTGAGGCGCATCGGCGCCACAAGTCCTTCAGCCAGCAGGGCGCGGATTTTTGCCTCGAAGGAGGCAAAGTCGCCTTGGTGCGCATGAAAATAGGCGCCGATCACGCTGCCGCCGGAGACAGTCGAAAGCACGGCGACGCGGTCAAGAAGCCCGAGCTGGTTGAGCGCACGGAGACAGCCAAGATGGAACGCGATGGCGCGGGACCCGCCTCCGGAGAGCGCCAAGCCGATCTTGGAGGTGGCCGGCGCGTTCATGGCCTGCGCGACCTCGGCCCCGCCAGCACGAACGCGAACGCGACGTCATCGGCGGCGATGGCCATGAGTCCGGGCAAGCCTTCGTGCTCAAGTTCGTTGCCGAGCCAGACGATTTGCGCCAGATCGATGCTGCTCGGTAATGGCGATGATCGTCGGGGATGCGAATGCCATTCGCCTACGTAGCTGAGCTGATGCAATGACGTTTCGACGGCGGAGTTCACGGCGGCTTTCAACCCCACGATGCCGCGCTCGAAACCTTCAGGGCTTCCCCGGCTGTCTTTCGGTTCGGGCAAGGCGTAGGCAACGTGAATCGACTTGCGACTCATGTCGGCAATGCCAAGGAGCACGCCGCCGGTTTCGCAGGGCAGCCGGGCGTCGCGAAGTCTTGCGAGTTCGGCAAGAAGTTCGTCGTCGTAGGAGATCGTCCATTCGCCGAGGGTCAGGCGATGTGTGCGGGCACACCTGCGCTCGATGACATCGACGCCACCCTGAGTGGCGAGTTTCCAAATGCGGACGATCGCATCATCGCTCTTGAGCGACTCCACGAGGCCGCGCGCACCCAAGGCGCTGAGCAGCGCAGCGCTCGTCGCCGGGATGCGATTGGTCAAGACACGGCATGAACCGCTGTAGCGAAATCCTGGCGCTGCGCACAGATGATCTTCGAGAGCCGGATCGGTCTGAACAAGACGGTGGTACTGCGCCTCAAGGTCCCGCAGCGTGACCGAGCGGTCGCTGCTCCCCGCCAAGAGAACGACGGCTGTCCCGGCTGGATTGAAGAACACGGAGATACGCCGTCCGTTGCTATTCTCCAGATCCGCAAGGTGCCGGGACACGGCTACCGATGCGGAGGCGTCGATGATGACATCGGCCTCGGCAAGTTCCTTGACCAGCCCCGCGTCGGGCCTGGTGACGTCGCCGATTACGGCGGTGAACGACTCATTGAGAAGCAAGCCCATCTGCCTCGCCAGCGCCAAAGCCTTCGGAGCACCGAGTTCGTCGGTCAGCAGGGCGTGGCGCGCTAGATTGTGCGGAAGCAAGTAGTCAGTATCGACGACGGTCCAGGAAAAGGCGCCCTCGCGAGCCAAGTTGATCGCGATTTGTGATCCTAGCGCTCCGCCTCCGACCAGGACCGCGCGGCGGCGGTCGGGGGCGGTGTGCCCTGCCACCGCGGCGGCGAGTTCGCGGTCGAAGGCGAGGTGAACCTGGGCCGGCTCGATCTTGATGTCGGCGGGGCTCGGCGTGCCCTCGGGCACGGCGCGAACAAAGATGTCGTCGGCGCCGGCGACGCCGGCCGCCTTGGTGTTGACCAGCACGCCCCATTTGACGCCGATCTGGCCGGCGGTATCGAGCGAGATAAAGGCGCGCAAATCGTCGACGGTCTTTCCGTCCGGGGCGGTGACCGGAAACGCCACGATGATGGCGAGCCTGGATGACAGACGGCGCACGCTGTCATTCTTGATGCCCGCCCAGTTCTTGAGGCGGGTTCTGATCTCGTCGTTGAGGTTGATGCCGGCTTGTTGTAGCTCGGCGTGAAGCGCGGCGAGCGTCACCGGCGCGTGCCGGAAGCGCGTCATGGCCTGCGGTTGTGCGCGGAATTGCGTCACCACGAATCCTGGCAGGCCTTTTGGGCGAGGCTCAGCTTGAACAATGGCGCGGGTAATGATGAGCGCAGGATTGTCCTGCCGGACGAAGCCCATCAGTTCGGCAGGATGAGCGGCCGGCAGCGAGGCCGAGCGCGGGATGATGATCGCGAGCTGCGAGGCGAAGAACAGCGGATCGGGCGGTTGCGCGGTGTCGTGCAGTTCGCCGCGCGCTGCCTTGGCGAGCCAGAGTTGAATACGCCGGATAAGATCGGCGGGACGGTAGGTCAGCTTGGCCTCCGACCACGGCCGGTCGTCGATGCACAGCGAACAGGGCGCGCCTTGCGGCGTCCAGTTCTGATGGGGTGTGTCGGGAAAATCATCACGCAAAGCGAGCACGCGCGGCGGTCCGCCCTGGACGGCGAACACGACGCCAATCGGCTCCGTCGCGCGTATGGGATAGGCGAGGTCCTGGGGACGCTCGACCTCGACCTTAAGACCGACGGCGGCGTGTTCGGCCTCGGTGGACTCTCTGAGATCAGTCAACGCGACGGCCGGCACGGCGCCTGCCGCGATCGTGGATGCCAGCTCCCGCGCTGGCGTAGAAGTCAGATCATCCGCCGATGCTACGGCCTGCCCGAAACCGGACCACCACGGATGAATGCCCATGTTACCCCGCGCGCGCGGGGGTCGAGACGATGCTGGCCGCGCCCACCGTCGCTGACACCGTGAGCAACCGCGCTCCGCGGTCGGTGATCTCGATCTTGGTGGGCTTCGGCTTGCTGGATGACGGCAAGTCCATCGTGACCTTGAACTGGCCGTCCTTGGCGGCGGCGACGCACTTGTAGTAGGCGGCGGCCTGCCGGTGCGGCGGCTGGACGTCCTTGTCTTCGTCGCTGCCCTTTATCGGGATCGACTGGCTCGTGGACATCATGGTGCAGCGCTCCTGGCCCTGCGTCTCGCAGAGCCACTTCACCTCGTCGGTCGGCTCGGTCTCGTCCACGCCCTTGTTGGGTCCGATCGCGGTGTAGGAGCAATGGTGCGGGACCTTGAAGATGTCCCACAGCAGCCGTTCCTCGTTGTTGTGGCGCCGGCTGGTCTTCACGATCTGCTCGATCGACTCGTGGTCGATGTCAGCCATGAAGAGCGCGCGGGTCCGGCGGGTGCCTTCAAGGAAGGTCGCCTGAAAGACGATGCTGTCCTGGTTGCGATCGACGACCTCGTTGTCGTTCTGCCGCCAGCCGAACGGACTGTGGATGAAGAACTCCACCCGCTCCGGCCCAAAGATCGAAAAGCCCGGCACCAATTGGCCGGCATCGGTGATGAGATGCGTGCGGGATTCCAAGGTCAGGCCGTTGGCCTCCAGCCACGCCTTGAGTTTGACGGGCCGCGAGAAGACCCGGATGCCGGCGCCCTTCCTGAGGCGGTAACGTGCTTCCTGCCGGATGATGCGGGCGCAGTCGTCGAGGCCGTCTTCAAGGATCGCGGCCGCCGGGACCCACAATTCGCGAACCTTAATGCGGCCTTCGGTCTGATACTTCGCTGCGTGCTCGAACCAGAAGAAATCGCCGGACCCGCGGCAATGATCGTCGTCGAGATGCGTGTAGCCGACGACATTATAGTAGTCGCGCTGCGCTGCGCGGAGGTCGGAGCGGAGGTCGGCCGCCAGATCGATGCGCCGGTCCCAGCGGTCGTCGGGGTTGCGCATGTCGGCATAGTCGAGGAGCAGTTTCTTGCCGTCGGCGAGGTCGAGGCGCACGCAATCGGCGTTGCCGAGCGGGTGAAAAGTCAGCGTAGCGGTCACGGTCGTCTCCTCAGATTCGAGCGAACCTGCCCCCCGACAGCCAGCGCCCGACCGGGCCAAGTTCCGCTCATGTATGAGCGGCGCAGGCGTATACAATCAGCGGCGGTCAGCCCCGCCCATCCCCTGGAACTAGGGGACTCTGTCAAAAATTCCGAGTCGGAAAGTATCGCTACTCCGAACATGAACTTAGGCGCGGTAATAAGCGTTGTCAAGTACGCGACGTATCGCTATTCTGAACTTTGCAAGAACACGGAGGCAGACGTGTCCACCTCGCTCGGCGACAAGATCCGTGAACTCAGGAAGAAGAAGGGCTATACCCTTGAAAAACTTGCGGAACTGGCCGAGTCCAGCAAGAGCTACATCTGGGAGTTGGAAAACAAGAACCCTCCCCGGCCTTCGGGCGACAAGGTGGCGCGAATCGCGTCGGTGCTCGGGGTGACCTCGGACTATCTCCTCGATTCCACCGAGAAGTCCGACGTGGCGGAAGCCGCCGACCAAGCCTTCTTCCGTCGCTACCGGAAAATGGACCCAGGCACCAAGGACAAGATTCGGCGCATGGTCGATTTGTGGAAGGACGAGAAATGACCGGCGCTCCATCGCCCGAGCGTTGGGCGATCGACATTAGCTTGGTGCTGAATACAGTTCTCGGGAAGGACCGTTTCCCGGTGGATGTCGTGCTCGTGGCGAAGGAGTACAGCGCGCAGCGTTATCCCGATGATCCGGTATCGCTGGTCGTCGGCCGGTCCCTGCCCGGCTTTGATGGCGCCCTCTATCGTGCGCCCGCCGGCAAGAAAGGCTGGGGAATTTTTTACAACAGCGCGATTTCATCCGAAGGGCGCATCAACTTCACCCTCGGGCACGAGTTCGGGCACTACCTCATTCACCGGCTTGCCTATCCCGACGGTATTCGGTGCGGCGAGCAGGATGTCGTCCGCTGGGACAGCGAATACGGCCAGATCGAGCATCAGGCCAATGTGTTCTCGGCTGGACTGCTGATGCCGTTTGACGATTTCCGGCGGCAGATTGCTGAGGGTGATAAGGTTGACCTCGACATGATCTCGCACTGCGCCGACCGGTACCGCGTGTCGCTCATCGCGGCGGTGCTGCGCTGGCTACAATATACCGGGCGCCGCGCGGTGCTTGTGATTTCGCGCGACGGATTTATTTTGTGGTCGCGAGCCAGCAAATCGGCGTTGAAGACGGGCGCGTTCTTTCGCACCTCCGGGCCGCCGATTGCGATCCCGGCGGACTCGCTGGCGAGTCGCCAGGATATGATTGTTGACGGGCGCGCGGGCGTAGAATTGCCGGCAGGCGTCTGGTTTCCCGAACCCGTGCGCGAGATGACGATCTTTGCAGAACAATACGATTTCGCGATCACGCTCCTGCTGCTCGAAATTGAGCACCGGTACACTCAGATCGACAGCGAACCGGAAGAAGACGTGTTTGATCGCTTCTCTCGGGCGTGATTGAGCGCGCTGTCCGCCATCGACGCGACGATCCGGCCTGACCTGACGCCGCGCCAGACGGTTAGGCCGAAAGGACCCGTTCAAGGCTGGCGACTTCAGCCGCCCGCTTCTCCGCCGTCAGTTTGTCGAGATTGAGCTTGCGAAACTTGACGGCTGGCAGGCTGGCCGCGTTGGGCAACCCGATCGAAGTCCAATCCGGGTTGCCGCGAACAAATGACACAAGAAACGTCTTGTGCGCGTCGGGCATCTCGCCAACGAGTTTCAAGATTAAAGTCTCCCGCGCCGCGTTAAGCTCGTCGAGGGTCACGTCCTTCTCGGTCATGCCCTTGAAGCCGCGATTGTACTCCACCGTCATATCCTTGCGTCTTGCCGCGAGCACTTCGTGCATCGGCCGAGAATGGCTCACGAGATAAACAAGAAAAGCGCGCCGCAGAGTCTCGCCGATGCCCTCGTTGGTGAGGAGTTCGCGCGTGTCAAAGAAGTCGCGCGGATGCTGCCGGTCGAGCGCGGCGACAAATTTTCCGGCGTAGAGGTCGGCGAATGACAAGACCGGCATTTCCGCAAATCCGAACGCATTCTCCACGGCCGCAGTGACGCTCTTGAGCTTGGGTTCATGGACGCAGCCGCGCATCACCGGCGTGACCTCAATCTCGCTCGTCACACCATCGGCGCGGACCAGCAGATGGGTGCGAGCGCCCTTCGGGCCTTCGGCGATCGTTGAACCGCCAATGCCGGTTTTAACGCGCGCACCGATGCGGCCCATCGCTGCATCGATGGCGGCGAGCGACGCCTCGTAAGACTGAATCGGCACATAGGTCAGGTCGATGTCCACCGATAGCCGCGGCATATCGCGCACGAAGAGATTGATGGCCGTGCCACCTTTAAGGGCAAAGCAGCCCTCCTCGGCGATCAGAGGCAAAAGCCGGATGAGCAGCGCGACTTGCCGGCGGTAGATATCAGTGAACGGCATCGTGAGTTTCCGGCACGGTGATATGATAGGTCTTGTCAAGCTTGCCACCTTTGAACAGCATGCGCTTGCCCTTCCCGAGATCAATGGCCTTCTTGTCGAGCCGCTTGAGCCAGGCATGCTGATGCCGATCGGCGAAGAAGAAGAACAGCCGCTTGACCTTGATGCTGCGGCAGTCGGCGAGGAGCTTCTGCAACCGGCGAGGACTCAGGTTCGACAGGTTCTGCATCAGCATATCGACCTGGTGAAAGCTCTCGCGCTTGGGCAGCTCGTCGAGTAGTTCGAGAATGGCGCGTTCAGGGGTGGATAGGGCCAGGGGCCAATCCCACTGACCCCAGGTCTGGATGGTCCAGCTATCGCGCGGCGCTTCGCCTTTCGTGTTGTTGTCTTTCGTGTTCTCAAGATGAGTGGGCGCTTTCGTGAGCGACTCGCGCCGAAAGAGCTTCCGGTCGTTGTGAAGGAAAAAACGGACCTTGAGAGGCAGCTTGAAGAGCCATCGCGGCGGCGCCTTGGAGCCATAGAGGTGCACTTCTTTCAGGTCGTGTGTGAGGTAATGGGCATAGCCTTGCGCTTCGAGCGCCGTTCGACCGCCGACGAGAACCGGATATTGCAGCAACGCTTGCAACGAGATCACGACCTGCTGCCAGGACAGCGAACCGCGCATTCGGCAGTAGACGCCGCGGGCGGGCCGTTTTAGCCAGCCGGCCGCTACATATTGGCTGCGAAGAGACGTGGAGTAGCCATGCCGGGTCAGCCAGCGTGCATCGACCAAGAGGCCTTCGGGGAGATGCCGTTCAAGCCAGTTTAGTCTTTTACTTCTTTGCTTAGCCATACTGCGTAAATTAGCATATTTTCAAACCAAAAGCTAGTTCGAAAAGCACGCGCTTTGCTAAGGCATACTAAGCAAATCTCATGCAATGCAAACCGACTCAACGCGAATGGCCAGCAATATCGACACAACTGATACTCTGACCGGGAGCGGCCCCTCTTGACTCTTGTTCTCTTTCTGTTCTCAATCACCGCACGCCACCTATAATGTAGCTGGCCATGATCTATTACGTGGCATTGCCCTTCACGCGTATCGAAGACGGGCTGGCGCCTGGCCAAGCCATCGAATGCCCGAACGGGCCAGCCGCGATCCGGCGCGCCCAAGTTTTGGCCACGGACAAAGCCAATGCCGGCGCCGTCGCCTTCTCGCGCAGCGGCGATCCAAACCTTGGCGAGTTCGACGACGCCGTAATCTTGAAAACCTTCGGCGAGGTGCCGGAAGATTTCGGGGCGCCGGACAGCGCGTGACCCGGCGCAAGGGCGAGTTGAGCGGCGCGAGCATCGACCAGGGCTGGCCGCATCAGGTGGCGCTGCCGGCGAGCGCAAGCAAGGGCGGCGGGTACAAGACGATACATGATTTCTGCAAAAATCTGTCGGTTTGCCCGCGCGGCCATTCGCTCTTCCACGAAGGCGAGTGGTTTCAAATCTACTGTTTCGCCAAACCTGACGACGCCGCGACGTTTATGCAGCGCTTCGGCGGCGAAAAGTTCGACCCAAGTCAACGAGGGAAAGGCAGCAACTGGGCGCGTTGGAAGAAGTAGCCCGGACTCCTTATATGTAGATCATGTGCGGCCGAGTTCGTTTATCCTCCGACTACTCCGAAATCAAAATTCGCCTGAAGTTCTCGCCCAATTCGCCGGCGCCGAACTACGAACGCGACTGGAATAAGCCGCCGACTGCGCCGATGCTGGTGGCCATCCGCTCGGTGGAAGGCGAGCGCGTTCCCAGGATGATGAAGTGGGGGCTTATTCCTCACTGGGCGAGAGACGACAAGCTTCAGTATTCAACCTTCAACGCACGATCGGAAGATTTCAGAACCAAGCCCTCGTTTCGGGACGCCTGGAAATGGGGCCAGCGGTGCCTCGTCGTCACGGACGGATTCTACGAGTGGAAAAAACTCGACGCCAAGGGCAAGGAGAAGCAGCCCTATGCGATTGCCTTGGTCGATGACGGGCCGATGGTCATGGCCGGGCTCTGGGCGAAATGGAAGTCACCGAACGGCGAGAAAGTTCTGAGTTGCGCCGTGCTGACATGCGGCCCGAATGCGGTCATCGACGAGTTGCACGACCGTATGCCGGTCATTCTGGGTGAGAGCGGATGGCCGAAGTGGCTGGGAGAAGAACCGACCACCGAAGATGAACTCCTGGCGATGCTCAAGCCGTGCGCGGATGAGACCTTAAGGGTTTGGCGTGTCGATAAGAGGGTCGGCAACGTCAAGAACAATGGCGCTCAGTTGGTGACGCCCGCTTAGCGCACTCTCCGGCTATCAAATGTTAGCCGCGCAATCGGTCACGCGTTGCCCCCCCAGCCATTGATTAGAGTGGCAACCGCGTTGCGCGGGTGACGGCGCCGACGACCACGTCGTAAGTGGGAAAGCCGTGAGCCGCAAGGAGTTGAACGCGCGCAACCAACACGTACGGGTGTGAATCTGAATTAAATCTGTAAATTTCAAGCTTATGCACTTGATTGGTCGGTTCAATTGGAAAATTGGGAACATGCCCTCCGATGTACTGCGAGAGATACATCGGGCGCTGGCCGCGAATTGCTCTCGTTAGGAACGGAATGAAGTTTCCGATTCCAATTTCGGCTGCGGCAAATGAATGCGCAATTTTGGCAATAAACCTGCCGAACGTCTCAGTGCGCACACTTTGACCGACAGCGACGCTCCCTCCGAGTTTGTTGACCCGTTGGCGAAAATCTTCGGGAACAGCAATATAGAGAGAGACCGGGCAAAAGTCACTGTCGTTAGGTTCTGCGCGGGTGAAGAATCCGGCGACAGGAAAATTTGGCATCACCATCGGGCCCGGATGGTTTTCAACGTCTACCTCTACTTCCTCAAAATCTTCTTTTTTGTCGTCCCTGCCCCATGCACCGATTGTTCTTGTTGTCGCTTTCCGATTGACGTGAACGACGAATTTTTTTGGCCACTTCCGCTTGCGGCCACGTTTCATGCCAGCGGGCGCGCGCGAATCGCCGAATGAGCGACCGATCACATGCCCCTCAATGGCGGAAGTGATTGCTTCGCACTCCGGGCAGCTCGCATATGGAAACCTTAATCGACCTTCCAGAGCAGTCGGAATAATGTGTTCCTCACGGAGGTCTGGATTGGGATCATCCAGCGTTCCGCAATAGATGCAGCAGCCCGGCTTGTCCTTGTATACGCCGGGTCTATTGGTAACGCGCAACAATCTCACGATACTTTGCTTGTCGCAGCCGGGTATGGAACGCGCGAACGTTGCCGCCGCTCAGCCTGCTTTCTCGCCAAAAGTCGCTGATGTCGGCGGTCGGGCGTGCGCAGCCGTGGCTGAAGGCCAGTTTGTGATCTTTCCTTGTTCTGATCATTTCGATTCTAGAAACTAGAGGGTTGGTCGGCGGTGACGTCTTGCTGCGACGGCAAAATGACGGATAGTTAACCACCACGCGCCGGTCTTGAGCCGCCGGGTAATTCGTCGTCATCGAAGGCAATGGCATAGCGCCGCGCGGTCTCCGCGATTCGCAAGAGCCGTTCTCGGATCACCGCACACGCAATGCGCGAGAGCAGGTGTTTGTTTTCGGATAAAAGGTCGAGCATCGGCACCGGCTCAGCCATGAGCTTGTCGAGCCGCTTAACAAGGTCGTCGGCGTACTGATCTGGTGTCCGTTTCGGTCGTGGGCGCGATGTCATGGCCGATGATGTGGACCTTGCCCGGGCGTCGCACAAGCACCGCGAACGCCTTCGCAATGACAAATAGGCGCCTAATTCGACGGCGCATGTCTGTTCCGAGGATCGGACCAGCCCCTCAGCGCGCGAACCGCGCTTCGCCATTAATCGTCCTTGGACAAGTCCAAAGCGATGTTCCATTGAAGATTGAGCAACTGCTTAATGAGTTCGTCTTCTGCCAAAATATGCTTTTCGATCTGCTCGCTTACGAGTGCGCGTCGCGCCTCTGCTCTCGACAGGATTATTGCCAATCTCGGCACCCGCGCGAGTTTTTGCTTTGGCAAGCTGAGCAGCGCCTTTCGCGCCAAGAGACGCCCCGATACGGTTAGAAGTTCTCCGGGCATCGGAAGCAAGTCCAGGATGCCGGAATCCCAAAGAACGCAGAACTGCTTGCCGGTGAGAGGTTTGAACTGGTGTCATTATCGGAACCCGGAAGACATTGTCCGCTTCGGGAACGCATCGCGAAATCGTCTTTGATGTTCTCGAATACTGCTGTCCCCATGAATCCGAGAGCCCGGCAATTTGCCAGACGCTCGCTGCTGAGCAGGGCGTCGTCAAGCTCGAGTGGAAACTTCAATAGACCGTTGCGACGTTCGTTCCACGGCTCGCCCGGACTCACGCGCCACGCGCCAATACCGGTGATTCAGAAGTACTGGATCACCCGCGAGCGGATGATCTAGCCGGCAGAGCGTTTTTGCACTCTCGTTATTGCCCCGCGTCGCAATCAATCGCAAACGCGCCAGCGTACAGTAACGTCTTCGCCGCAGCAATTGACGTGATGGTGACATATCCAAAGTCGCCCTGGAAATCGGTTCCAAAAATGTGTTCGCGGAAAGATGCTGCCAAAACTGGTTCCCAATTTTTCTACTGCGGCGTCAGCACGCTCGCGGATGACCCTGCATGGAGGTGAGCCTTTCCGAGTGCATCAGCGCAAAATCCTGAGGGGTGTAGCTCACGAACCAGCGCCACATTTAGCGCAGCACCAATCCATGGTCGTGCATGTCGGCGACGGGCCAGGAGGCCGTTTTAACCACGGTGTGGAACGCACAGCCCGATACTGACCACCGGCCCCAGCCTATTCCGATGGCTTAGTTGGCGCGCGGCAAGTTCGGCACCGGCACGTTGAACCCGATCTTTTCTCTCTTTCGCAGTCCTCAAATAGCTCGTCACCTCGAACTTGGTCTGTTGCTAGCCCTTCTTATTCACCCAAATTAGGCAGTTGAGCGACGGATGTAGCGGAAAGCCGCAATTCGATTCATGGTTCTGATTGCGAGCAGAATCATTGTTCGAATGAGGAGCGCCACACCCGTCATGAACAAAGATATCGTACTTCCGT
>JBAUYV010000336.1:0-32236 GCA_049584975.1 Xanthobacteraceae bacterium
CGTGTTGGCAAATTTCACATAGGCGGCGCTGTCGGGAATCGGGAAGCTGACGGCTTTTATGATCTCGCCCTTCTGCAGTACGGTTGCGAAGACGCCTGTGAAGAATTCGTCGGCGGGAATCTCACGATTGGTGGTGACGATCGTGGCGTCGAGCGCCACGAGCGCCGGCGGATAATCGGCCGCCGGGTCGCCATGGGCGATCGAACCGCCGAGCGTGGCGCGATGGCGTACGGCCGGGTCGGCCATCTCGCCGACCAGACGGGCTAGCTCCGGGATGGCGCCTTGCACAAGCTCCGAATCGGCCACGTCGGCATGCCGCGCCATGGCGCCGATGACAACGGCATCGGATTCTCGCCGGATTCCGCTGAGCCCTTCGATCAACCGAAGGTCGACGAGGTCGGACGGCTTGGCGCGACGTTGCTTCAGCGCGGGAATAAGCGACATGCCGCCGGCGATAAAACTGCCGTCGCGCGTTGCGCACAGCGTCGCGGTAGCCTCGTCCAACGTCTTCGGCTCATGATAGTTGAAATCGTACATGGCGGATCAATCCTCAAGCGAGCCGTATCAACTGGCCCGCGCCATCGCCTCGGCGCCGGCTTTGATGGCTTTGATGATGTTGTGGTAGCCGGTACAGCGGCACATGTTGCCCAGGAGCCAGTAGCGGATATCGGCATCGGATGGATGCCTGTTCCGCTGCACCAGGCCGAGCGCGCTCATGACAATGCCGGGCGTGCAGAATCCGCATTGCAGCGCGTGATGCTCGCGGAAAGCGGTTTGCATCGGGTGCAGCTTGTCGCCTTGGGCAAGACCTTCGATGGTGGTGACGCTGGCGCCATTGGCCTGCACCGCCAGCATCGTGCACGAATTCACTGATTTACCGTCGACCAGCACGATGCAGCAGCCACACTGTGTCGTATCGCAGCCGACATGCGTTCCGGTGAGACCAAGGTGGTCGCGCAGAAACTCCACGAGCAGCGTCCGCGGCTTGATCTCGCGCGTTTCGTCTTTGCCATTCACGGTGATGGTTACGCGAGCCATCTCATTCTCCCTTACTGGCGGCTTCGGCCGCGGCGCGCACTGCCAGTTCCCGCGTGGCGGCCGGCTCCTTCAAGCGCCGTTTTGCTTTGGCCTTTTCAATCGCTTCCCATAGGGCGAGCGGGGTCGCCGGCATGGCGATGTCGCGAATACCGAATCCTTTGAGCGCATCGACGATGCCGCTGATGACGGCTGCCGGCGCGCCCGCCGTCGCGCCCTCGCTGCCGGACTTGATGCCGAGCGGATTGGTCGGCGACAGCACCTCGACGATCTCGGTGGTGAGCGGCGGCAGTGTCGTCGAAGACGGCATGCCGTATTCCTCGAACGATTCGGTGAGCGGACGCCCGGAGGCGGGATCGAAGCGGATTTGCTCGAACAGCGCTTCGCCCACCCCATGAGCAATCGAGCCGTGAGTCTGGCCGTCCACGGTCATCGGATTGATGCAGCGCCCTACATCGTCGACCGAGGCATAGCGAGCCAGATGAACGCGCCCGGTATCGGGATCGATTTCGACTTCGCAGACCGCACATCCGTTCGGATAAACGGGTGTGTGCATTTCGTTGTCTTTAGCGACGGCGAGGACGATGCCGCGTCCGTGCGCTTCCTTGGCAAGTTCGAGGAAGTCGTAGGTGCGATTGGCGCGCTTGCTGACGAAGCGGCCGTCTTGAAACTCGACCTCGTCGGCTGTCGTTCCCAAAATAGCGGCTGCGGCCGCCTTGCCACTGGCGATCAGCTCGGGCGCGGCCATCGCGATCACGGTCGCCGCGTGACGCATCGAGCGTCCCGAATGCGAACCGCCGCCTTCCTTTACGATGTCGGTGTCGCCCATAATGACGTCGACATTGTCGGTCGGCACCGCGAGCAGATCGGCCGCCACCTGGGCAAAGCTGGTTTCGTGACCTTGTCCGCTCGGTTGGGTGCCGATAACGACCTCGACGCGGCCCCGCGGCGTGACGGTGATTTCGGTCCGCTCGTGCGGCGACCCGGTCGAAGATTCGATGTAGTTGGCGAAGCCAAGCCCGCGCAATCTGCCGTGCGCTGCGGCCTCCAAGCGCCGCTTCTCGAAGCCGTCCCAGTCGGCAATCCGCCGGCCGAGGTCCATATTGGCTTCGAAGGTGGCGCTGTCGTAGATCGAGCCGACCGCATTGGTGTAGGGCATCTGTTCCGGCCGGATCAAATTTTTACGGCGCAGTTCGATGCGATCGAAGCCGAGTTCAGTCGCCACTGTATCGATCAGCCGCTCGATGGCGAACGTCACTTCCGGACGTCCCGAGCTGCGCATGACATTATTGGGCGTGGTGTTGCTGAAGATGGCCCGCGCCCGCAGCGTTGCGACCGGAATGTCATAGGACCCGGTGATGAGCCCCGCGCCCTTGGCGAGTGGAGAGAGCGAGACACAGTGTGCGCCGACGTTCATGACGTTTTCGGCGCGCATCGCCAAAAAGCAGCCGTCCGCCCGCAGCGCCAGCTCGACTTTGGTCGATAGATCGCGGCCCTGATATTCAGTCAGCATGGATTCATGGCGCGTCGCCCGATATTTGATCGGCCGGCCGAGTTTGCGCGAAGCCCAAAGCGCGAGACCATGCTCCACATATGGGCGATTCTTGGCGCCGAAATTGCCACCGGTGTCATAGGCGACGAGCCGTAATTGCTCGGGCGCGATGTTGAGCACGGCCGCAAATTGCCGCTTGTGACGCACGATCCCGGGCCCGCCGGTCGAGAAGAAAAGCGTGTAGCGGCCGGTCTCCTTGTCGTAATGGGCAAGCCCCGCGCGCGGCTCCAAGGGCAGCGGCATAATGCGGCCGACGTGAAATTCCATCGCCATCACGTGGTCGGCGCCAGCAAAAGCCCGATCGGTACCGGCGCGATCGCCAAAGACGGTGTCGACGAGGACGTTGTCGGGCGTCTCGTCCCAGACCGTTGGCGCGCCGCGTGCAAGCGCGTCCTCCGTTCTCTCTACCCAGCGCAACGGCTCATAGTCCACGCGTACCGCGTCGGCTGCGTCTTCGGCCTGCTCGCGGCTTTCTGCGACTACCATCGCGACGGCCTCGCCGAAATAGCGTGCCTTGTCGGCCGGCAGCAGCATATGGCGGCCTACGAATATTGCCGCGCCCGCGGGGCCTGTCAGCTTCATGTCGTATTTGGTTGACGGTATCGGATTGTGCGCAAAGGGGCAGAGCCCATCCGCCAAACAATCGGCGCCCGTAAAAATCGCCAGCACACCCGGCATGGCGCGCGCTTGTCCCGCATCGATGCCGAGAATTCGCGCGTGCGGGTGCGGCGACCGCACCATGACGGTCCACGCCTGATGCGGCATATTGAAATCGTCGCCGAAGTGACCCTTTCCGGTCAGGAGGCGAAAATCTTCCTTGCGAAGTACGCTCCGGCCAATCTCTCGGAACTTACTCGCGTCCACTTTGTCCATCTGGACACCCGTTCTCGTTTATTTGGACAAGTATACGAGCAGGGCGGCGGCGATTGTGGCGGCGGCGAGCGAGAGCGCCTGCCACTTCAATGTCGTGCGAAAGATTTCGCCGTCCTTGCCGCTCACGTTCGCCAAAGACTGCGTGTAGGCGATCTGCGTCGGCTTCAAAGGGTTTGGCGGTCCCTCCGACATGACGGTTACGATCCCGACCAGCACCGCGAGCGGGATTCCGAGGAGCGGGGCGACGGGAGTTTGCATCGAGGCGAGGAGAAAATCCGCCGGCAGGCCCTGCCCGAAGGCCATGCCGCCAAGGGTTTCCATCAGCGGCGAAAGCCACGCATAGACATGCTTGCCGCCATTGCTAAGGACCCGGGCGAGGAGTTGGATTTGACCGGTGTCGACGAGCAGATAGACCAATGCACTACCGACTGCGAGGGTCGACAAGCTCGACTGTGATCGAAGCGTAGCGGCCCAAAAATCCTTGCCGATGTTGGCGCGCCTAAGGGTGAAGGGATAGCAGACAAGCGCCGTGACGAAGACGAAGAACCCCGCGGAGGTGAAAATATTGATCGAGATGGGGCTGTATCCCCACGCGCCCACTCTGAAGTTGAGATGTTCGAGCGCCTCCTTCGCACCGGGAAGCATGGTCGAGAGAACGATCAGAACGCCGAGAAGGAGCGGCGCGTAAGCTTTAAACTGCGTACCGGTGGGATAGGTGGGCGACTCCGCGCGGCTTACCGCGGTCGAAGCAGCCTCAGGCGGCGCCATGATGTTAACTCGCCCATAAATGTAGAGCACTACGAGCGAAATCGCTGCACCGGCAATCAGCGTTAGGATTCCGTACTGCGGCCAGATTTGGGTAAATAAGATGAGGGCCACAACGTTGCTGAGGCTCATGCTCCAAAACAGAAACTGCGTCCGTGCGGTGAGGAAACGAAATCCGAGCAGCTTGATGAAGCCGAGGATCGATACGAACACCAGCGGGATAGCCACGATGCCGGCCGCCCGCGCGATTTCTGGAATCGGCACATGTGTCGCCACGTTCGAGATATTGGGCACGATGAACAGGCTGACGAAAGGTTGCGGCCATGCGAAGTAGACCAGAAAGCTGGTGATGGTCGCGACGCTGTCGAAGCCGAGTTCTATTAAACCCGGTATGGCCACCGGATACACGGCAAAGCCGTTGAACGCGCCGATGAAGCCGCCGATGACAACGACGAGAGCCAGCGCCTGGGCCTGTTTGTCGTGCGCCGGCACGATCGATCCGACCGAATTGAGCAACACCGCCAGCAATCCCGTGCTCCGGTAGGCCTGTCCGAAAATCTGCCCGGTAAAAAGAACCAGGAAGCCCGACCATATTGTGATAATGCCCCAAAGCGACGCTTCGACGACTTTGAGCGGCGCCTGGTGATAATAGACAAGCACCACCACCAGCTAGAGGATCCAGGCATAAAAGCTCGCCTTGAAGGCGCTTAGCCTAAATACGAGAAAACCGACGAACAGCGCCGCGATCGGCAACAGCGCGATAATCACCTCAATGGTAGTTTTCATGGGCAACGTCTCTGGCAAGCTGTTTTCAAAATCGCATGCATTGGCGGAGGCCTTGTTGAGCTAGATCAAGTTAGCACGCGATTGCCTCAGAGACCCTCACAGGGTGGTGAGCTGAGCGCCACGCGATAGGGGACGAATAGCCTTCGCGAATCGCGGACGCATGCCGCGAGGGCGAAGTGACTTTTTCCATTCGGTATTGTGATTGGGGTTAAATGCAATCCGGTATCGTAAGTGGGCACTTGAGTTTCAGGACCATTCGGGATCGATGCGGAGGGTGCCGCCAAATTGGAGGTAGCATGGGTAAGCAGTTGCAGGACAAGGTCGCGATTGTGACTGGCGCGAGCAATGGCCTGGGCCGGGGCATTGCTGAAACGTTTGCCGCGGAGGGAGCGAAGACCGTACTGGTTGCGCGCCGGACCGCGTTGCTGGATGAGGTCGCCGCCGGCATCAAAGCGCTCGGCGGTGAAGCGCTGCCGGTGCCGGCCGACCTGACGCACGAAGAGGCGGTCTCGGCACTCTTCGCCACGGTACAGAAGACCTACGGCCGCCTCGACGTGCTGGTAAACAACGCCGGCATCGCCACGCACAGGCACACCGAGGACATCACTCTCGAATACTGGCGCGCGGCGCTCGACATCAACGTCACGGCGCCGTTCCTGTGCAGCCGCGAGGCGATCCGCATCATGAAGGCGCAAGTACCGCAGGGCGGCCGTATTATCAACATCGGCAGCGTTTCGGCAAAAACGCCGCGGCAGGATTCGCTGCCCTATACGGTGACTAAATTCGGTCTCCAGGGCATGACGCATCAGCTGACCATGGACGGACGCAAGCACAACATCGTCGCCTCGATCATCCATCCGGGTGCGACCCTGTCCTCATTCACGACACGCCGCGGCCGCACCAAGGCGGGCGCCGGCGAGCAGCCCGAGGACTACGTCATGGCCGCCGAAGATGTGGCGAAAGTCGCGGTGCTCATGGCGGCCCTGCCGCCGGAGGTGAATCTCTACGAGGCGACAATTTTACCGAACCACATGCGGTCGTTTATCGGGCGGGGGTGACGGGCATGGCGCTGTTCTGCGCTCGTCGCCGCACGCCATTTTGGTAGCGATCTGAGCAATAGCAGACGTGGCAGGAGCGCTACCGCATTACGAAAGGTTCGGCCGGCCTTGGCGTTGGCTGCGGCATGCAGCGCCGTTTGAGGATTGAACAGTTATGGAATTGCCGGTCTACGATTGGATCCGCTCGTGAATTTAACTACGCATTGCATCGAGCAAGAACTCGCGGATCGCGCCCATATTTTTTTGCGCAAATGTCTTCTTGAGATTTCGAGAATTCTCAAAGATCTCCGAAATCGTGCGGTGATCTCCGGGAACTTCAAAGATCTCTATACTCGGACATCGCTGACGCCATGCCCCGTCATCCCCCGCACTTTCCTGCGTTCGAAATTGAATTGCCGGCGCCTTCAGCGCAATCGGCTCGATATCGAGGGATCTGATCCACGGCTCGGCTCGGCGGATCAGGAGCCACATGCCTAGCTCTTCCGCAAAGAGCCGATCGTGCCGAAAGATGGGGGGCAACCGGCCCGAAGGAGCCAGGCTAAGCAACAAGCTCGGCAGCCGGTCGCCAGCGGATGTGATCATCGTCCGATAAAGACGCAATCGCGCAGACTTGCTTAGGTCGCCAAATCGCCCGTCGCACAGCAGGCTCAAGCCGCGCGCCAGCATCCGATAGCCGTTTCGCACCGGCGTCCGCTGCGCGGAGGGATGACGGATGAAGCTATCGATCGCGCAAAACCCAACAATTTCGCGACCGCGCGCCTGAAGCGCAAGAGCCGCCGCATAACCGAAATGTCCACCGATTGAAAACCCAAGAATGCGAATTGGCCCTTGCGGCACGAACGTCGCAACCTGCGATGCCAGTTCGCTTACCAAAACTTCGAGTGAAAAGCCTGTATCGAGAAAGCGCTGCCACCCTGGATAGCCGATTGTCCTGACGCAGATCGCATCGCCGGGAGCCGCGAACATGCCGAGATCCAGGGCCTTACCGCGTGCGCCGGGAAAAACGATGACGGGAGACAACCCAGGCCTCATGCGTTCGCTAAAGCCTGATCGAGGTCCGCGGAAACAGTCTGCGCCGTGTATTCGGCGCCGACGACGAATCGGAACAGCGGACCGAAGCTCATGGCCGATGCAGGCCCGATGAATCGCAAGCCCGACACCGACGTCTCGAACTTGGCGTTCAGCTTGGGCGCGAGAGCCCGCGTTTCGATCGCGCTACGTAGTCCGGGATCAAGAATGGAAAGACGCGAAACATCGATCTCGTAGCCGGTGCCGGCAATCACATGGTCGACCTTGATGTAACGGTCCTTACCGTTTTTGCTCCCGAGTCGAAGCTCCACGGCGCCGCCTATCTCGCGGGCATCCAAAATCGCCGTGCCAAGATGAACGGGGACGTGGCCCTCGACGCGTTCGCGCAGCCACCAGGCCCCTTCGGGGGGAAGGTGGCTCTTGACAAAACGCGTGAGCCAAACTGCCGGCATGCGATGGGTCTCACCGGGAAAATGCGTGAGAAGCCACGCTTTGGGTCCAGCGCCGAGATCTGAAATGGGCGATCGCAATCGCCGCCAGAGGCCGCGATCCTGCGAGACGCGCCGCATCCAAAGGATTCTGTCGTCGCGCACCAAAAGCTGCGGCCGTGCGCCGGCCTCATGCAGTAATGCGGCCGCCTCAAGCGCCGACTGACCGGCTCCAACGACCGCAACGCTTTTTCCCCTGAACGAACTAAATTCAGGAACCACGGACGTGTGGGCTGCCAGAGCAGACGGCAAGGACGCCAATATTGGCGGAACATGTGCAAAGTATGAGAGTCCGGTCGCGAGCACCACATGGGCTGCGACAAAGCTCTCGCCGTTGGCGAGCTTGACCGCAAAGCCGTTGCCATCTTTGGATACGTTTTCGATGTCGACCGGCTCGACCCAAGGAATATTTTTTTGTTGGAACCAAATCCCGTACGCCGCGAAATCGCCAATCGAGCAAGGCTCGAAAGTCTCGAGACCGCGCGGCGCGCTGTAATCGGCGAAGGAAAATCCCGGCACCGGCGTCGAAATATTCGTTCCAAAGCAGTATGACTTCAAATAGCGATCAGCACCGGCGTTGGCGATCTGAGACCAAAACAGCATCGGATGACCGAAAATCCTGTGCTCCACCTTCCGTGCCGCAAGGTGTGCGGCAAGCGAAAGTCCGTACGGACCGGCGCCGATGATCGCGACCGGGACCTTGCTCATGAGCGCGTCCCGGCCGACGGCAACCGGCGTGGCGTCGAACGCAAAAACCGCGGAATAGCCTTGAGGCCGAGGGAGATTTCAGAAAGCGCATGGACAAGGCCCGGCATCCGATCAGTTGCGTCCGCGGCAGCATCGACAGTGTACGCGACATTTCTATTCGTCCAGGCGCGCCAGTAGGCACAGTCCTGGCGCGATATTCGCGACGTTATCGCGAGCGCGAACAGTATCGCGCGTAGTGTAAATCGATCGCAAAAGACCGTTTTTCCATTCGGTTCTTCGGCCTGCGCTTTTGCTACCGCAATGCGCAAGGACGCCTCCTCGCCTACAGCGTCGAGGCAGGCGAGCAGCGGAAGCGGCATGCCGCGGCGAATATCCAACCCAATTTGATGATACAGACGCGGGTTAAAGTCGATGGCAGCCCAGGTTCCATTGAACCACAAAAATTCGACCTCGAAGATTCCGAAGTAACCGAGAGCATCGCACAGCCGCCGTACGGCATTTGAAAGCGCGGCGTTACCCGGCAGAGACTCGAAGCAAACACCAACGCCCAGAGGCCGAGTGCGTTGAAAAACCTTGATGGCGTGCCTTGTCACAAAATGCTGTCCCGTCCGATCTAAGAAGGCGGTAATTGAAAGAACACCCTCCTTTCCCACATTGATGAACTGCTGGAGGATGGGCCGTTTAGCATCCGACGAAATCGGGTTGCCCGCGGCCCGAGATTGTTCCCGATCGAGAAATAGCCGGTATTGCCGAATGAGTTGATCGGGCGAACGAACAACAACTCCTTTGTCGTTTCGCAGGCGGTGCACATGCGTGCGCGGCTTTATGACGATTGGGTATGGCAAAGTCGGAGCCAGCGCTTCGAGATCTTTGTCGTCGCGGGGGCACCAGCTCGGCAGCACGGCAAGCCCCGCCTTGAAGGCCACGGCAGCAAATGTTTCCTTGTCGAGAATGCTGCGGACTGTTTCAAGCGGCGGCTGGTAAAGGCGAAAATATTCGCCCAGCAAATCGGCATTGGCAGTATACAGCCACGCCGTCTGATCCGATGTCGCCAACAATATCTGGCCGGGATTAGCTTTTCCGATCGCAAGCAGTCGCTCAAGGAACCGATCGCTGTTCGTCTCAGGCGGAGCCAAATAGGAACGGGATCGCCAGCGCGACCAGGCAGCCGCGGACAATCGCCCGCTGCAGATCACGCCGACCTCGACACCGTTGGTGCCGAGGTTGCGCACGGCGGCCAGAGTGCCGCTGGCAGAACCTGACGCCAAAAGCACAGACACTCTTTTACTCAACGGCTAACTCGCCACAGTTCACTCACACCTGCTTCTGCTAGCATATCAGTATCGAGAGCTTGCATCGCGTCGCAAGCGTGTTACCGGGGCGCATCGTCGAGCCGCTGTCTCCGACCGTGTTTCCCTCGCTGTCCAAGCGAAATGCCAAAGGGAATGCCCGTATTTGGGCAGGCCGGGCGGTTGTAGCCTGCCCGATTGTTGCAGCTGGCGCTCCCAGAATTGCCGGCTGCGACGGTTGCGAAGCCTACGCTTGGTTCTTTGGTCCCGGTATCGTGCCGATAAGGTTAACCATAATGGACCAGGTGGCGTAGGTTGTGCGCGCACAGGGCAAGACCTTAGTCCCGCTCTTCCCCAGTCGAGTTGGTGGGATCGGCCAATCACCTAGACTTGCGGCATTCTGCCTATTCCTTAGTGCAATCCCGCGGTCCGCGGATCATCCACAAGGTGGCGCTGCCTATCCGCAGCAAGCCGCATGCCGGCCGCGGCGCGAGCGGACGAAGAATTAAACCGCTTTGAATGCGCCGGAATCGGTCGGGTGCCACCAACGCCCCCCGATCACGACGCCGTCCGACACGATTCGGCGGTCACCTGTCAGATGCTCACCGACGACGTCGACATAATCAAACTGCCCATTCTTGACCGAAAGAACGGTCGCGTCGCCGACGCTGCCGGGCTTGAGGCTGCCAAGCTCGGGCCGTTTCAAAGCGTACGCAGCGTTGACGGTCGATGCGGCAATAACGTCGTGAAGCGGCATGCCGAGGCAAAGAAACTTTGACATCGTGGTGACCTGATCGAACGCCGGCCCATTGATGCAGAGCTTGTGGACATCAGAAGAGATCGTGTCCGGCGAAAAGCCATTGGCCAACATCGCGCGCGCTGTTTTAAACGCGAACGAGCCTTTGCCGTGACCGATGTCGAACAACACACCGCGACGCCGCGCGTCGATCACGGCCTGCTTCACCGTGCCTTGCGCGGTTACCGGCGCGTTCGGGTAGGGCCGGAAAGCGTGGGTAAGGACATCGCCCGGCCGCAGGCGCGCGATCACTTCTTCATAAGTCGGCGGCGGATCATCAATATGAGCCATCACCGGCATGCCGACCTCGTCAGCAACCTGCAGCGCGATGTCGAGCGGCACAGTTCCCGAGCGGCCCGAAGCGCGGGCGCCGACGCGCACCTTGATGCCGACAATGATGTCGCGATTGGCGTTCGCAACTTCCACCGCATCGATTGGCGCCATCAGACGGATTTCTTCGCTCTCTCCCACCATCACACGTGGCGAGAAAGCGTAGATGCCGGCGAAAGAGACATGCAGATAGGCGAGGATGCGGACTTGGCTGCGTTCGATCACGTGCTTGCGGAATCCTGCGAAGTTGCCCGGTCCGGCGCTGCCGGTGTCGATGGCGGTCGTGACCCCCGAGCGGCGGCAGAAGTCCTCAGCGTCGACGCCGAGTGATGTGCCGCCCCAATAAACGTGGGTATGCAGATCGATCAGTCCCGGCGTGACGATCGCGCCGGATAGCTCGCGAACGTCGGTGTTGGCATCGGCTTGCAATCCCGGCCCAATGCGGGCCACTTTGCCGTCGGAGAACGCGACATCGGTCACCGCATCCAGCTTCTGCGACGGATCAATCACGCGGCCTCGCCGAAGGATGAGGTCGTAGGTCATTTCAAAGCCTCGATTCGCCAGGAAGAGCGCCGCGGTTCAGTGTCTAAAGGAACAGGTCTTGAGGTTGCTCAAGAACGCCAGTCCTGTAAAGCAGACTTGAAGCAAAGTCGTCATGTGCCAAGATCAACTTCGCTCCTCTAAGCCGACTTCAACTCAAGGAAATTGTCATGTACCGGCCTGATCATTTTCGCGTCGACGATGTGTCACAAATGCACGAGCTGATGCGTGGCCGGCCTTTTGCCTCACTTATATCCGCGGGCTCCAATGGTCTTTTTGCCAGTCACCTGCCAACTGTACTCAAGGGCGATGAGCCATACGGCGTTATCGAATGCCATCTCGCGCGCTCCAACCCGCATTGCACGGACCTTGCTGAGGGCAAAGAGGCGCTGATGATCTTTCAGGGACCTGAAGGTTACATCACACCCAACTGGTATCCCTCCAAAGTCCAACACGGCAAAGTCGTACCCACATGGAATTTTGCGGTCGTGCACGCTTATGGCCGTCCGGAAGTGATGAAGGACCAGGACTGGCTGTTCCAACACGTAACCGAGCTTACCGCTCAACAGGAAAGCAACGAAAACAAGCCATGGGCGCCGTCGGATGCGCCGGCAAGCTACATAGAAGCAATGTTGCGAGGCATTGTAGGGTTCCGTTTTGCCATCACGCGGCTCGAGGGCAAGTGGAAGATGAGCCAAAATCGCGAGACCTCCGATCAAGTCGGGGTCGTGAAAGGCCTCAGCAAGCGATGCAGCGGCGACGATCTGGAGATTGCCAAAATCATCTCGCGTCAGGTCATGCCAAGCCGCTGATCAAATTGCGTAGGGCACACACTTGCGGCGCGGGAAAGGCGCCCGACTTTACGCTTATACTGCAGCGTTGCAGAGGATTTGGTGTGGACAAGCCCTCCCCGATCTTGTCTTAGTCCAGCGCGAAACTCACGTCCGCCGCTTGACAGTCCTGCATAGTGGCTCGTAGGTTTTTCGGGCGCGAGAACCGGACCCTAAAATGGGCGGTGCGTATCCGATTGATCAATCAACTCTGTCTTCCGATCGCGAAGGGCGTCGGGCTTGGCATCGGTCTCCGGCAACATTTATGAGTCCGCGATGGCGACGGCGAAGGACGGGCAAGCGTATCTGACGAGCCTGCGCGACGGACGTTCGGTTTATATCGACGGCAGACGGGTCGCAGACGTAACCCAGGACAAGGCGTTTGCAAACGCAGTGGCCTCTGCGGCGCGACTTTATGATTTCCAGGCCGAGCCGGCCAACATTGAGCAGATGACGTTCCGGTCGCCGACGAGCGGCGGTCAGGTCAATCGTGCCTGGCAATTGCCGCGCAATTACGAAGAGCTGCTGCAGCGCCGCCGCGCCCTTGAGCAATGGGCTCGGCTCACCTGCGGGATGGTCGGCCGCTCGCCGGATCACGTCGCTTCGACTCTCGCCGGATTTCGCATGGGCCTTGCGGCCTTCCGCGCCTATGACCCGGCCCGCGCCGCGGCACTCGATCATTATTTCACCTATGCGCGCGATAACGACCTGTTCCTGTCGTACGTGATCATCAATCCGCAGGCCGACAAGGCGAAATCCGCCCGCGATCAGCCCGACGCGCAACTTGTCGCCTCGGTCGTCGACGAAGACGCCAATGGCATCACCATTCGTGGCGCCAAGATGTTGGCGACCAGTGGCGTCATGGCCAACGAACTGCTCGTGTCCGGCTTTCAGGCATTGCAGCCCGGCGACGAGGCGTATGCGTTCACGGCGGCGGTGCCGCTGTCGGCTAAAGGCCTGACGCTTATGTCCCGGCGCAGCTACGAGCAAAACGCGACCTCCGTCTTCGACTATCCGCTCGCCTCCCGCTTCGACGAGAACGACGCCGTGGTCTATTTTGAGGACGTAAAAATCCCATGGGATCGCGTTTTCGTCTGCCGCGACCTGAAAATGGCGCAGGCACAGTGGCACGACACGCGCGCGCACGTGTTCCACAATTATCAATGCATGATCCGCTTGAAGGTGAAGTTGCAATTTTTGCTTGGACTTGCGCGCAAAATCGCCGAGACCAACAACATCATCAATTATCCGCAAGTGCGCGAAACACTCGGGCTCTTGGCCGCCAAGGTCAACAACATCGAAGCACTGGTGGTGGCGATGGAGACGGCCGGAGAGAGCTTCGAGGGTTACTATGTGCCGAACCGGAGCATGCTGTGCACGGCGCAAGTCATTGCGCAGACAACTTACCCCGAAGTCGTCGAAGGCATTCGCACTTTGGCGGGGGGAGGGCTGATCATGCTGCCCGCTTCCCATGCCGACTTCGAGTCGCCTATCACGAACGCAATTATCCGCAAAACGCAACGATCGCCGATCACGGACTCGGTCGAGCGCGTCAAGCTGATGAAACTCGCCTGGGATGCCGTCGGTTCGGAATTCGGCTCCCGTCATCTGCAGTATGAAATGTTTTATTCCGGGGCGAGCTTCGTTACCCGCGGTAACGCCTTCCGCTTCTTCGATTGGCCTGCAGTGAAGGGCTTCGTCGAGGAATTCATGACGACCTACGACCTGCCCACGGCGCAGAAGCTGAAGTCGGCCGCGGAGTGACACATGATCGATCTGGAAGAGGTGCGCCGTCATGCCTTCGTTGCGCACGGTCCCGCGCCTTTTCAGGAGACAAATGAGGGTCCACTTGCCGGGTTGAGTTTTGCGGTCAAGGACCTGTTCGACATCGCTGGGTCGCGCAGCGCCTGGGGCAATCCGGATCGCCTGCGGGATGCTGAACCTGCGGTCGCTACCGCGCCCGCGGTGCTGGTGCCATTGCTCGCTGGCGCGCGGCTCGTCGGCAAAACGCACACCGACGAAATCGCCTGCGGCATGTTCGGGATCAATCCCCATTTCGGCACTCCGATCAATCCGCAGGCACCGCAGCGCGTGCCGGGCGGGTCGTCGAGCGGCTCGGCATCCGCCGTTGCGGCGGGCCTTTGCGACTTTGCGCTGGGCACTGATACCGGCGGTTCGATTCGCGTACCGGCAAGCTTTTGCGGTCTCTACGGCATTCGCACCAGCTACGGGCGCATCTCGACCGCCGGCGTGATGGCAATGGCGCCGAGCTTCGATACGGTGGGCTGGCTTGCCCGCGATGCCGTGACCTTGCGCCGCGTCGGCGAGAGCTATTTCGGCCCGGTCCGAGGACTTAGAAAGCCGCGATTTTTGCTCGCCCGCGACGCGTTCGATGTGCCAGTGCGAGCTATCGCCGACGCGCTGCTGCCGATCGCAATCCGGCTTGGCCCTACAAAGGACGTGGCGCTTTACCCGCACGGTATGGACGAGTGGCTCGACACCTTCCGGCCGCTGCAACTGCATGATCTATGGTCAACGCTCGGCGCCTGGGCGACGGCACCAGACCGCGTATTGAGCCAGGCAGTGCGCGAGCGGATCGAGTTGTCGAAGACTGTCAAGCCTGCGGCCGTAGCGGCCGCAGCCGTGCACCGCGAGGCGCTGACGCAGCGCCTGACGAATCTGCTGGGTGACGATGGCATCGCTATCATCCCAACCGTGCACGATCTGCCACCGCTGCGCGACGCGCCGGTCTCGGCGCAGGTCGCGTTTCGTGAAAAGACGTTGGCGCTCACCTGTGTCGCCAGTTTGACCCGACTGCCACAGATCAATCTGCCGGTGACACGCGTCGACGGCTGCCCGGTTGGACTGTCGCTGATCGCCGGGCCGCGCGGCGACGAATTTCTGCTGGCACTCGCCGAGGCGCACAGTGCCGATGCGGCCGCATCGTTGGCTGATGCATGATGGCTGCCGCAAGCGAGAGTCGGGATTTTGTCGGTTATGGACGTCAACCGCCCGATCCGCGCTGGCCGTCCGGCGCACGGCTTGCACTTGTTATTGTGCTCAACGTCGAGGAAGGCGCAGAACCCTCGATTCCGGACGGCGACGAAGCGACCGAACTCGCTCTGACCGATGCTATCGCGGGCGAAGTCCCGGCCAGCACCCGCGACCTCGTAGCGGAATCGTTATGGGAATATGGATCGCGCGTCGGCTTTTGGCGACTCTATGAACTGTTCGTAGAACATCGCATTCCCGTGACCATCAACGCTTGCGCACAGGCACTCGAACGCAACGCCGAGGCGGCCGCCGCCATCGGCGAGGCTGGACTTGACCTGTGCTGCCACGGCCAACGCTTTGCGCGGCATGTCCTGATGAGCGAGGACACCGAGCGCGCCGCAATTGCGGCTGCGTTCGGCAGCTTGACGCGCTGCGTGGGGCGCCAACCGCTCGGCTGGCAAAGCCGCTATTCCGCCAGCGAGCGCACGCGGCGCCTTGTCGTCGAGCACGGTGGCTTTCTTTACGATGCCGACAGTTATGCGGACGACCTGCCCTACTGGGTCGCGGTCGATGGCCGCGCACATCTTGTTGTGCCGCACACCTTTACCAACAACGATAACCGCCTGCCCGCTGGCAAGCTCGGAACCAGCGTCGACTTTTACGAGCATCTGGCTGCCGCCTTTCGAACGCTCCATGCCGAAAGCGCGCGCCGGCCGCGCCTGATGACGGTAAGCCTGCACAGCCGCGTCTCCGGCCAGCCTGCCCGCTTCGAAGCGATCGCGCGCTTCCTCGATCTTGTCAGCAAGCACGACGGCGTCTGGATCGCCGGCCGCTCCGCGATCGCCAAACACTGGATAGCGACGCATCCGCCGGAGGGCAAGAAATGACGGCGGGCAATGAGATCCTCATCCGCGGCGGCCTTGTGGTCGATCCGGCTGACGGACGCGCCGAGCACTTCGACCTGCTCGTGCGCGCCGGAACGATCGCGAACATCGGCGCCCCCGGGACCGTTGCGGCCGCCGGCGCCGCAGTCCACGACGCCACCGACCGCCTGATCCTGCCCGGCCTTGTCAACTCCCACACCCACGGCCACGCCAACCTGATGAAGGGCGTTGCCGACCGCTGGACGCTTGAGGCTTCGCTGACCAACGGGCCGTGGCTCGGTGGCGCACGCGACCCCGATACAATGTATCTGTCGACGCTGCTCGGCGCCGCCGACATGGTGTCGAAGGGCTGCACCGCCTGCTTCGATCTCGTTTACGAATTCCCACGGCCGACGGCGGCCGGCTTTGCCGCCGTGGCGCGCGCCTACGCGGATGTCGGCATGCGCGCCGTGCTGGCGCCGATGATCGCCGACAAAACGCTGTTCCACGCCATTCCGGGGCTGCTCGACTCGCTGCCCGCCGACCTGCGCGAGACGGTCGGGAAATTTGGCCTTGGTAGCGGCGACGAGACCATTGCCGCGGTCGAAGATATCGCGGCGAACCGCGGCAGGCTCCCCGAGGGTATCGAGGTCGCCATCGCGCCGACGATCCCGCATCATTGCTCCGAGCGCTTTCTGCGCCAATGCCTCGACATCGCCGAGCGTCACGGTCTACGCGTCCACATGCATGTAGCTGAATCCCGGCTGCAGGTGCTCGCTGCGCACAAAATCTATGGGACTTCGCCGGTCGTCTATCTCGATCGGCTCGGCGCACTGCGTCCGGGTTTCGTCGCCGCACACGGCATCTGGCTCGACGACAATGATCTCGATCTTCTCGCCAAGGCCGGCGCCGCCGTCGCTCACGTGCCGGCGAGCAACTTGCGCCTCGGCTCCGGGGTCGCCCAGGTGCGGCCGATGCTTGATCGCGGCATTACCGTTGGGCTTGCGACCGACGGCGCCAATTCCTCCGACGCGCTGAACATGCTTCTGGCGTTGCGGCTTGCCTCCTACCTGTCGCGCGCCTTTGCCACGCCGCGCGCGCGCTGGCTGAACGCGGCCGAGACGCTTCGCCTCGGAACCGAAGGCGGCGCCGATCTCCTCGGCCTTGCGCGCGGCGGGCGCATCGCGCAAGGGGCGCTCGCCGATCTCGTCTTCCTCGATCTTCGCCACATTGACTTCGTGCCGTTGACCGATCCGCTCAACCAGATCGTCACCTGCGCCGACTCGGCCTGCGTCGCCGAGGTGATGGTGAACGGCCGCTTCGTCATGCGCGGCGGCCGCATCGAACCGATTGATATGGCGCAATTGCGCGAGCGAGTGCGGGCCGCGGTTGAACGACTGCATGTCAATGTCGCCGATGCCAAGGCGCTTGCGGCACGGCTCGAACCGCACGTCGTGGCGTTCGCCGAGTCGCTCCTGGGCGAGCCGCTCGGCGTGACGCGGCTGCTCGCATCGAGCTGCGGTTAGGCGCGGCGAAACGGAGCGGGCATGGTACGAAAATTGCTCAGCAAATGCCCGATTGGCAGGCCGGGATGATGGGCGTCGCAGCGAAAAATCTGCAGGAGCTGGAGCAACGCGCGGCGTTCGAACTTGAATGCCTTGCCTATCCGTCGCGGCCATGGGTCATTCCGCGCCAGCACAATGGCGAGCCCGTCTTTGATGCGCTTATCGTCGGCGGCGGCCAAAGCGGCGTCACCATTGCCTTTCATCTGCTGCGCGAGCGCGTGACCAACATTCGGGTCATTGACCGCAACCGTGAGGGTCTTGAGGGGCCCTGGATCACGTTTGCCCGCATGCACACGTTGCGTACGCCGAAGGATGTGGTTGGACCTGAACTCGGCTTTCCCAGTCTCTCGGCGCGAGCCTGGTACGAGGCACAATTCGGCGAAAATTCCTGGGCCGCGGTCGGCAAGATACCGCGCACGCTCTGGCATCAATATCTCGGCTGGCTGCGCCGCACCGCCGGCATCGATGTCACCCATGGCGCCGAGGTGACCGATATCGAGCCGATCGCGGGGGGAATATTCGCGGTCACTGTAGATATCGGTGGAACACCGCAGATTCTTTTTGCCCGCAACGTCGTCCTTGCCACGGGCCAGGAAGGCTCGGGCCGCTGGATCGTGCCCGACATGATCAGCAAGGCGTTGCCGCGCGAGCGCTACGCGCATACGTCGGAAGCGATCGACTTCTCCGCGCTCGCCGGCCGGCGCGTCGCCGTGATCGGCGCCGGAGCGTCCGCCTTCGACAATGCCGCGGTGGCGCTTGAACACGGCGCCGCCGCAGTCGATCTCTTTTGCCGGCGGCAGAAGCTTCCGATCGTCAATCCGAACCGCTGGATCGAATTCAACGGTTTTCTCCGCCATTTCGCGGATCTTCCCGATGCTACGCGGTGGCGGTTCATAAAGTACATGTTCGACGTCAATCAGCCGCCGCCTCAGGACGCCTTTGAGCGCTGCACGCGCTTTGAGAATTTTACGCTCCGCGTGGGCTGCCCAATTCAAAACGTGTCGCTCGCTGACGGCCTTATTCAGCTGAAAACGCCGCAGGGCGTATCCGGCGCCGATTACCTCATCGCCGGCACGGGATTCGCCATCGACTTTGCCGCGCGGCCGGAACTTCGGAAGATCGAAGCGCAGATCGCGCGCTGGTCCGACCGCTACCGTCCGCCTCCGGGTGAGAAGAACGAAAGGCTCGGCGGCTACCCTTATCTGTCCGATCATTTCCAGTTTACCGAAAGGGTCCCCGGCGCCGCGCCCTATCTGAAAAACATCTTCTGTTACACTTACGCGGCCACAGCCAGCCTCGCGTCTACCGCCGGTATTTCGCAGCTGAAATTCGGCGCCGACCGCATCAGCTTCGGCATTACGCGCGAACTTTTTGTTGATGATGCAGAAGCCTACTTCGCCGACCTCTGCGCCTACTGCGCGCCGGAGCTCGACACGTCCGTCCACGACGCCGGGCGGCCACAGCCGGCGGCGCGCTCGCGGCTCGTATCCAGATAGGTGGCGCATGGTCACGGTCGTCAATCGCGCCCAGCGCGTCCTTGAATCGAAGGACAAGATTGAAAGCCCGTTCGCTCTCGACGAGACGCTCTGCCTCTACAGCCCGCAGGACAACGTCGATGCGCTGGCCCATCCGCGCATCGCCGACTGGTTGCGCTTCATCCGCGAGGATTACCAACCGAAGCTGCCGGCAGCGCCGCGGCGCGTGCTGCTGTTGATGCCGTGCACCAAGACCAAGCCGTATCCGTTTTCGTCCGAACACAAGCACATCAATCAGTGCCTGATCGATGCGGGCTTTCGGCCGACGGCAAGCCTGTTCCTGCCGCAGCAACTGCGCGAACGGCTCGAAGGTGAATTTTCCCCGGACGTCCTCAATCTGTCGCCGCTGATCGACGGCCATGGCACTGTCGTCCACCGCATCGTCATCTCCGAACCGATGGCGCTCGTGCCTTACGAGTGTATCGTCGCGTACGGGGGCAAGCCATCGCCATCCACCGCCTACGACGATCCTGGGCTGTTCGAAAATCGCGGCAATGCGGTGTCACCGTGGCGGCGCGACTTCACCGCCGTGCAAATCTCGCCGACGCGCTGGCGCTGGGGCGACGAGGAGCGGCGGCATTACGCAATCATGCACAACGCCATGTCAGAGGCCATGGCGGCGACAATTGCGCGGATCGCCGCCAACTATAGCGACATCCTGTCGTGGGTGGCTCCCGGCCTCACGCACCGCAGCTTCATTCTGGCGCGCGGTCAACGCGCAGCCAACAACGTCCCCTCCTCGCGCCAGGTCGGCACTGCGCGTCTTGACCTCGTCGGCGCCAACGATCTTTTGCCGCCAGACCGGCAGATCGAGTGCATGCCGACGCCCCAGCATTGCGCCGACGCCATAGCGGGGCTCGCGCGGCGCCTGCAGGTGAGCGCGCAGCACGCCAAGGGCGTTTACGCGCGCGGCGGCGCCAACGCGACGCCGCTGGCGCTGCCCGAGCTGCTCGATGTTCTGACTGCGCGGCTCTCCGGCAAGTGCACGCCAGCAAGAGCCCACGCCCCGCGGCGCACGGCAACTCCTTCGCGTCCTTCCACCAGGCAGAAAGTCACACATGTCCTCCATTCCTGTAGCCATCGGCGTAAGCGACAGCGACCGCATGCGCCCGTTGCTCGACCGGCAGGTGACGATCGCCGGCGTTGAACCGACCATCGAACTGATGCCGGTACAGGCGCTGTTCAACAGGCAATTGACCCAACATGTGTTCGATTGCTGCGAATTTCCGCTGACGAGCTACATCCGCACACTGGAGCACACGGCGAAACCGTATCTCGCGCTGCCGATCTTCCCGTCGCGCCATTTCCGTTTCTCCTGCGTGTTCGTTCATTCGGGCAGCAACATCGCCAAGCCGGCCGATCTTGCCGGCAAACGTGTCGGCATACCGGTCTTCGACATGGCGGCGGCGGTGTGGCTGCGCGGCATATTTCACGAGCATTACGGACTCGACCCCGCTTCGCCGATCTACGTCACCGGCGGTCTCGAAGACGCCCGCCGCGGCGACGAGCACCCGCAAGTCTTTCCGGAGAAATTCCGCATCGAGCGCGTCACCGATCGCAGCCTTGCCGAGCTTCTGGGCACGGGCGGCATCGATGCGCTCTACACGGCGCGCGCGCCGAGCACGTGGCCCTCGGCAAACGTAAAGCGCCTGTTTGCCGATCCGATTGCGGCGGAACTCGCGTATTTCACCGAGACCGGCATCTTCCCGCCCATGCACGTGATCGCTGTTAAGCGGCCGCTTGCCGACCGCCATCCGGGGCTCGCGCGCAGCCTGTTCGACGCCTTCGCGCGGGCCCAGCGCATGGCGCAAGCGAAGCTTTCCGATTCAGCGGCGCTTGGCGTGATGCTGCCATGGCTTCTCGAGCACCTCTTGTTCACCGAGCAGAAGCTCGGCCACGACTACTGGCCGGTCGGCTTCGCCAAGAACCGCGCGACACTCGAAACGATCATCCGCTACATGGTCGATGATGGCCTGACCAGCACTCTATTCGCGCCGGAGGATTTGTTCGCCGGCGCCGACGATCTCTTGTCGACATGAAATCGAGAGAGCGCCGCACGGCGGCCAGCGAGGATTGAACATGCGAATCTGGATACGCGATCCGATTGCCGTGTTGGCTGAGAGCGCACCACGCGGTGTCATTGTTGAGGGCAGTAGGATCGTGGAACTGGTCGGGTCAGCCGGGCCAACGTCGTCCTATGACTCGACGTTCGATGCTGGAAGGCATGTGATCATCCCAGGCCTTATCAATACCCATCATCATTTTTTTCAGACACTGACCCGCGCGCATCCGGCGGCCATCAACAAGGAACTGTTTCCGTGGCTGAAAGCGCTCTATCCGGTGTGGGGGTCGCATCTTAACGGCGAAAATTTCCGTCTCGGCGTGCGCCTTGCGCTCACTGAGTTGTTGATGTCTGGCTGCACCACGGCCAGCGATCATCTCTACGCCTTTGGACGGGATATGGAGGATGCCGTCGACATTGAGGTCGAAGAGGCTGCGGCGCTCGGCATGCGCATCGCCGTGGCGCGCGGCGCGATCAACTTGAGCCCTCGTGAGGGCGGACTCGTCGATGAGCGGTTGATGCAGGATCACGACACGATCATCGCCGACTGTGAGCGCGTGCTCGCGAAGTATCACGACCCATCCCCCGGAGCCTTTCGTACCGTCGCGCTGGCGCCATGCGCACCCTTCAACGTCACCAAACAGCTCTTGATCGATACCGCGGCCCTCGCCGCGCAACACGGCTGCCGGCTACACACCCACCTCGGCGAGACCCAAGACGAGAATGCCTATTGCCAACATCATTTCGGCTGCCGTCCACTGGATTATCTCGAACAGGTTGGCTGGCTCACCGATCAGGTTTGGCTTGCCCACGGGATTCACTTCAGTGATGACGAGGTACAGCGGCTTGGCCGCAACCGCGTGGGGATTTGTCACTGTCCAACCTCCAACATGGTCCTGGCTTCAGGGCTATGCCGAACCAAGGAGTTGGAGGCCGCCGGCGCAATTGTTGGCCTTGGTGTCGATGGTTCCGCATCGAACGACAACTCCAACTTGATCGAGGGTGTGCGTCATGCCGTGATGCTTGGGCGGTTGCGCTATGACGCCGCCGCGGTGACGCATCTCGATGCCTTACGCTGGGCCACGGAAGGCTCCGCCCGGTGCCTTGGACGCCGGGATATTGGCCGGATCGCCGTCGGTGGCGAGGCAGATTTGGCGTTCTTTACCCTCGATGACCTGCGCTTTTCGGGCGTCGGCGATCCAATAGCCGGACTGGTGCTGTGCGGGGCCTACCGCGCCGATCGGGTGATGATCGGCGGCACTTGGAGCGTCGTCGACGGGGAGCCTCTCGGGGTCGATCTCGCACGGTTGCGCCATGAACACGGTGCAGCCGCCCGCGAGTTCTTGGCGGGATCATGATTGCCCAAAAACCCGTCGCTCAGCGAGTCTTTCAGGCATAACCAGGCCTGCCGGCCGCCAGCCATTCGATGGCAAGGATATTGCTTCTCAAAGCGCTGGCTTGGATGGTCCGGAAAAACGGGTCAAGCCGTCGGGGAAGCGTGCGCTCCCGCTCGCAACGGCTGCTTTCGCGCTCGATTGCGGGAACGCCAGGAGAGTCAGCTTTCCAAAAGCCCACGCAGATGGGGAATTCTGCTCACTCGCTATCCAGAAGGAATCAGCCATGCGCTGGAAACTCATTTCCTCCGTTGCCGCCGCCGCCGCTCTGGCGGCGACTACAGTCGCCCACTCGGCCGGCTTCTCGCTGTCCGCGCCGCCGAAGATCGCCTTCCTGCTGTTTGCCGACATCAAGGATGGCGGCTGGACGCAAGCCTTCGACGAAGCGCGCGTCAGAATGGAAAAGGATCTGAACACCAAGATTCCCTACGTCGAGAACATTCCTGAGGTTGCCGGCAAGATTAAGCCCGCCGCCGAAACCTTTATCGGCCGCGGCTACAACATCATTCTTGGGACCGGCTTCGGCTACTCGACCTCGTTCAAGGAACTGGCCGAAGCCTATCCGAAGGTCGCGTTCCTTAACGCGTCCGGCACGACCAACGGTCCCAATCTTGAATCCTACTATGGCCGCACCTACGAAAGCCAATATCTGTGCGGCATGGCGGCCGGCGCGGTATCAAAAACCGGCAAGCTCGGCTTCGTCGCCGCCCATCCGATCGGCGTGGTCAACTGGACCATCAACGCATTTGAGCTCGGCGCCAAGCTGATGAACCCGAAGGCGACGACGACGGTGATCTTCACCGGCGAGTGGAACGATCCGGTGAAGGAGCGCGCCGCCGCGTCGGCCCTGATCGACCAGGGCATCGACGTCATCGGCCAGCACGTGGATACACCGACGCCGCAGATTGTCGCCCAGGAACGCGGCGTGTACGGCACGGGCCACCATCGCGACCTGCGCGAATTCGCCCCCAAGGCGACTCTGTGCTCGTCAGTGTGGACCTGGGATAAGTTCCTCACACCCGAGATCAAGAAGATCGAGGCCGGCAACTGGCAGCCGAACCCCTATGGCGCATTCCCCGGTATCAAGGATGGCGGCACCGATATCGCCTGCTGCAATTCGGTCGTGCCCAAGGAGGCCGTGGCCAAGATTATGGCCGAGCGCGAGGCCATCATCCACGGCAAGCAGATCTACACCGGGCCGATGACCGATACGTCGGGCAAGGAAGTTCTAGCCCCAGGGCAGGCGATCAGCGATGGGGACCTGTGGAAGATGACCTGGTATATTCCCGGAGTCATCGCGCAGAAATAGCGCAAAGAGCAGCGTGGACGGCGTGCTCATGACTCCAGCTCTCGCGCTGAAGGGAATCCGCAAGTCCTTCGACGGGGTCGTTGTTCTCGATGACGCTGAGTTCAGCGCTCACGCCGGGGAGGTTCACGCCCTCCTCGGCGAAAACGGAGCGGGCAAGTCCTCCCTGATGAACGTCGCTGCCGGCCTCTATGCGCCGGAGGCCGGCAGCATTGCCATCAATGGTGAGTCGGTTTCGCTGAGCGGACCCTCCGAGGCGCGCGCCCGCGGCGTCGGCATGGTGCACCAGCACTTCAAGCTGGTGATGCGGTTTACCGTCGCCGAAAACATTTTGATGGCCAACCAGCGCCCGCACTACCGCAGCGGCATCAACGACATTCGAGCGGCCATCGAGAAGCAATCGGCCGAGCTTGGATTCACGATTGACCCGGACCGCCGCGTCAACACCTTGACCCTCGCCCAGCAGCAGCAGGCCGAGATCGTCAAGGTGCTTGTCGGCGGAGCAAAGATCCTCATTCTCGACGAACCGACCGCGGTGCTCACCGACGCCGAGGCGGAAAGCCTGCTGACCACGATCCAGCGGCTGGCCAAGGCAGGCACCGCCGTCGTTCTAATCACTCACAAGCTGCACGAGGTGAAGCGGTATGCCAACGCCGTCACCATCATGCGCCGCGGCAAGACGGTCGCGACGCTCGATCCGTCCACAGCCACGGCGGCCGAACTGACCCAGCTCACCGTCGGAGAAACGGAGAGCTTGCCGGCGCGTGCGCCGAACACCGACACACGGCTTCGGCTGAACGTCGGCGCGCTTAGCTGTGTGCGCGCCGATGGCAGCACTGCGCTAGAGCAGGCGACATTCTTCGTACGCGCCGGCGAAATTTATGGCATCGCCGGCGTAAGCGGGAACGGCCAGGCGGAACTAGCCGAAGCGCTCATGGGCGCACGCGAGCCCACCCACGGCGAAATCTGGGTGGAGGAGCTGGGCGATATCGCGCACACGCCGATGACGAACAAACGGACGGCCGCAGTTGCCGTGATTCCGGCAGATCGCTACACCTACGCGCTCGCTGGCGCCCTTTCCATCGCCGACAATTTCGCCGTGGCCGACATGGGCTCGGGCCGTTACGGCCCGCTCGGCCTCGTCGATCGTGCCGCGATGCAGCGCGACACCGCCCAGGCCATCGCTGATTACGACGTGCAAGGCGTGCGCAGCACTCGCCGGCGCGCCGCGCTGTTATCGGGCGGCAATGCCCAGAAGCTCGTCATCGCCCGCGAGTTCAGCCGCAGCCCCACCGTCGTGGTCGCCCATAGCCCGAGCCGGGGCCTTGACGCTCGAGCCTGCAACGCCGTGCACCAGAGCCTGCTGTCGGCGCGAGACCGCGGCGCAGCCGTGGTGCTCATCAGCGAAGATCTCGACGAGGTGTTGACCCTCTCCGACCGTATCGGCGTCATGACCCGCGGCCAGATCGTCGCGGAGTTTGCCCGGCCGGCGGACCGCCAAGCCATTGGCCGCGCCATGGTGGATCATGCATGATGTCGCGGCCTTGAAATCCGGCCTGTCATCGCCGAAGCCAAGCCTGGGCCGCTCCCGGTTCGTCCTGGACATGCGGCAGAGCCTGCCGACGTGGAAACAAGCTCTATTCCTTAGCGCTTCGCTTGCGGTGGGTCTGGCGATTTCGCTGGCGATCCTCGCCGTAGCCGGGATTTCGCCGATTCAGCTCGCATTCGAGCTCGCTGGCGTATTCAACACCACGAGCTTACGCGGTGTGCTGTTCCAGGCGGCGCCGATGATGCTGGTCGGGCTCGCGGCAAGCCTCGCCTTCCGCGTCGGCTTTTGGAACCTTGGCCTCGAAGGCCAGATGCTGCTTGGCGGCATCTTCGCCGCAGGCGTTTCGATCTACCAGATCGGCCCGCCGGAGACACGGCTTGTGGTCATGGGCCTTGCCGCCGCGCTCGGCGGGGCGCTCTGGTGCCTGCTCGGCGGCCTCCTGAAGATGCGGTTTCGGGTCAATGAGATCATCGCCACGCTGCTGCTCAATTACATCGCCAAATATTTTCTCTTCCACCTGCTTTACGGCGCGTGGCAGGACCCGAAGACCGCGTACCCGCAATCGGCGCCGCTGCGTCCGTTCGAGCGCCTGTTCGACCTCGGCTTTGGCGTCAACGGCGGCTTATTGACCGCCATCGGCGCGGTGGCCGTGGCTGCCTGGCTCGTTCACTTGAGCCGGGTCGGCTTTTACATGCGCATCATCAGCGCCAACCCCAGCATGGCGAAGGTGCTCGGCGTCCCCATCCGCGCCATCACGCTCTGGATCGTGGTTATTTCCGGCGCCTGCGCAGGACTGGCCGGATTTGTGAACGTGGCAAGTCAGGAAGGACGGCTGACCGACTCCTATGCCGACGGCTACCTGTTTTCCGGGGTGCTGATCGCTTTCCTCTCCCGCAACGATCCGATCGTCGTTGCCATCGTCGGCTTTTTGGTGGCGGTGCTTTTCATCACCGGCCAGACCTTGCAGGTGTTCTACCAGATACCGTTCACCATGGTGCAGTTGATCGAGGCGATCATCGTGATGTCGGTCGCGTCGTCGGAATTCTTCATCCGCCACCGTATCCGCTGGCTGCGGCAAGGGGCGGCATGATCTCGTTCCTGACCAACTGGTTGGCGGATGCGCCCGGCACGGCAGTGCCGTACGCGCTCGGCGCGCTGGGGCTGATCATCTGCGAACGCTCGGGCGTACTCAATCTCACCGCCGAGGGGCTGATGCTGGTTGGTGCGCTCGCTGGCATCGGCGCCTATCTGGAACTTGGCGGTCATCCGGTGGTTGCACTTGCGGTGGCCATGATTTCCGCGAGCGTCGTTTCCCTGCTGTTCGCCGGCCTGGTAGTGGTGCTGCGCGTCAATCAGGTGATTGCCGGGCTCTCCATGGTGTTCTTCTGCCAGGGTCTCACCGGACTCCTCGGCACTATAACCCACTGGCAGAATAAGCGCATCGCCGGACTGATGCCGATGGCGATCTGGCCGTTCTCCGACATTCCGGTCATCGGCAAGATCTTCTTCATGCAAGACGCGGTCGTGTATCTGACCGTCGTGATTTACTTCATCGTTAATTGGTGGCTGTTCTCGACCATGATGGGGCTGCGCATCCGCTCCGTCGGCGAAAGCCCGGCCGCGGCCGACGCGGCCGGCATCAGCGTCTCGCTGCACCGAGTGCTGGCGATCGTCATCGGCTCGTCGCTGATCGGGCTCGCCGGCGCCTACATCTCCGTCGTCAGCGTCAAGCTCTGGGTCACCGGCATGACTGGCGGCCGCGGCTGGATCGCCGTGGCGCTGGTGGTGTTCGCCCGCTGGGCGCCATGGCCCGCGCTCGGCGGTGCATTCCTGTTCGGCTGCATCGAGGCGGTGATCCCGCACATCGCCGCAGAGGGCATCCGCGTGCCGCAATATCTGGTGATGATGACTCCCTATCTGGCCACGATCGCCGTTATGATCTGGGTCGGCGCCACGCAGAACATCGGCACCAGCGAACCCGGCGCGCTCGGGCAGCCGCATGTGCGCGAGGAGCGCCGCTGATAGCCTGCCAGGAGGAGCCGCATGCGGATTTTTGTCTACGGCAAGCCGCACGACACGGGCGATCTGTTCGAGGACTATCTCGATCCGGCCAGGACCGCGATCGTGTCGATCGACATGCATCGCGGCCACCTCGATCCGTCGCCCCAATGCCCCTGTCCGGCGCCGCGCGCGCGCGAAATCGTGGCGCCGATCGGCGCGTTCCACGACGGCGCCCGCGCGCTTGGGATTCCGGTTATCCACGTTCGCTCCGTGCTGCGCCGCGGCGGCGTCGACGACATCCACGGCATCAGCGCGGCTTGGCGCCGAACCTTCCCGCTCTATGTCGGCGAAATTCCCAACAGCGATGCCCATGCTATCGAAGGATCGCCGTGGACCGAGTTCGTAACCCGCGTTGCGCCCGACGATCTTGTCGTCGAGACCAAGAAGCGGCTGTCGGCGTTCTATCCCACCGATCTCGATTTCCTCCTGCGCAACATGCGCGTGGACGCGCTCGTGCTCAACGGCGGTTTCACCGATTGCTGCATCCTCAACGCCGCGTTCGACGCGAGTAACCGCAATTACCGCGTGATCGTCGCGCGCGACCTCGCGCGCGGCACCGACGAAAATCTAGAGAATGCCGCTTTGGCCATGGTGTCATTGCACCTGGGTCTGGTTGCAGATTCCGCTGACATTCTTGCCGAATGGCGAAACCGTAAGGTCGGCAGGAACGCCGCCTGAGGCTGAGCCTGAGCCTTGGGCGCGCCGTCGTCTGCGATGGCGAGCGTGATGAAGGTTGCTTCCCCGATGGCGTCAGTGCCCAACCGATTCCAGCGCCTCGCTGAGCATGCGCGGCGTCAGCGGGACGTGGTGGAACTTGATTGGCCCCAAGGGCTTGAGCGCGTCCTCCACGCCTGAAGCGACGACGGCACCGACGGCGATGCAGCCTGCTTCGCCGACACCCTTGACGCCCAGCGGATTGAGCGGCGATGGCGTCTCGAGATGCATCACCGACACCGGCGGGATTTCCGTCGCGTAGGGCACCAGAAAGTCCATCAGGCTGGCGTTGGCGAGATTGCCGTCGGGCTGATAGTCGAGCCGCTCATAGAGCGCGCCGCCAATGCCCTGGGCGATGCCGCCGAGCACCTGACCTTCTACGATGGCGGGATTGATCATGTTTCCGCAATCGTGGATGCACACGTATTTCCTGATCTTGACCGTGCACAATTGCGGATCGACCTCGACAACCGCGGCATGCACGCCGTAAGCCCATGTCGATTGCGACGGACTGTAATAGTCGGTCGCCTCGATGCCCGGCGCCTGCCCTTCGGCGAGCGGCGGCCCGTCGTGCCTGCTTGCCGGCGCAAACTGCGTTGCCGCCTGCGCCGCCTCGTTGAACGCGTAACGGAGCGGATTGCTGGCGGTCGTGATGGCGGCAAGCGGCACGAAGCGGTTCGAGCCTTTGATCCACGCCGCGGAGTCGTAAAGGTCGACGTCGTCAATACCGACTTCCAACATGTTGGCCGCCGCCTGCAGCACCTTCTGGCGCACCGTCACCGCCGCCTTGTGAATGGCATTGCCGCTCACGACCGCCGCGCGGCTGGCGAACGTGGCGACGCCCCAGTCGAAAGCCTTGGTGTCGCCTTCGACCACGATCACCTCTTCCGGCTTGACGCCGAGCTGGTCGGCGACGATCTGCGCGAACACCGTGTCGTGCCCCTGCCCCTGCGATGACAGGCCGGTATTGACGTAGACCTTTCCGGTGATCGGATGGATACGGATGTGGCCGCCCTCGTAGGGACCGAGCCCGGTGCCTTCGACGTAGCAGGCGAGGCCGAGGCCGAGATATTTGCCGTCGGCGCGCGCCTCGCGCTGCTCGGCGACAAATTTATCGCCGCCAAGCTCAGTGAGCGCCATGCCGAGTGCGCGGCTGTATTGGCCGCTGTCGAGTGTGACCTTCAGCCCGTCGGCGAAGAGCAGACCTTCACGCGGGTAGGGAAACTCCTTCTCGGAAATGAAATTGCGGCGGCGGATTTCAAAGCGGTCGATGTCGAGCTCCTCGGCGAGTTGGTCGAGCGCGCGCTCGATGGCGAAGCAGGCGTGCGGGCGGCCGCAGCCGCGATACGGCGTGACCTGCACGGTCGGCGTATAGACGGCTTTGAACTCGACCCAGATGTTGGGAATGCGATACGGCCCTGCGATTGAGGTCGAAGCCACTTGCGCCACCGCGATCCCGTAGGGAATGAATGCGCCGGTGTCGTGCAGAAAGCTGTCGCGCAACCCGACGATCTCTCCGCTTTTGAGCGCGGCAAGCTCGATCGTGTGGATTTGCGTACGCTCCTGCGAGGAGCCGATGAAGTTCTCGCGCCGGTCCTCGATGTACTTCACCGGACGGCCGAGCTGCATCGCCGCCATGGGAACGAGCAATTCATCGGGATAGAACAGCAGAACCTTCTGCCCGAAGCCGCCGCCCACATCCGGCGCGACGACGCGCACCTTGTCCTCGTCCAGCTGAAATATCGAAGCGAGACCGCCGCGCACCGAAATCGGCGCCTGCGTGCCGTCCCACACCGTAAGCTCACCCGAAACCGCGTCCCAGCGTGCGGCCACGGCACGGCACTCCATCGGCGCCGCCGTCGAGCGGTCGACCTGGACGCGCAGGCGGGTCACATACTCGGCCCGCGCGAATGCCGCGTCAGGGTCGCCCGAGGTCTGGATGAAATGTGCCGCCAGATTATTGGGCACGTCAGGGTGAACAAGCGGCGCGCCATCTTGCAGCGCCTTTTCCAAGTCTATCTCGACGGGCAACGGTTCGAGGTCGACCTCGATCAACGCCGCCGCGTCCTCGGCCGTGTAGCGGTCGACGGCAACCACCATGGCGATGGTCTGCCCGACGTAATAGACGTCGTCGCGCGCCAGCGGCCGCTGCGTCTTCGGGTTCTTCATCGACGGATGGGGAATCAGCAGCGGCATCGTCATATCGAGTGGGCCGATGTCGTCGCAGGTATAGACCGCAGCCACCCCCGGATAATTGCGAGCCGCGGTCACGTCGATTCTTCTGATGCGGGCACGGGCCATTGGGCTGCGCAGAAACGCCGCATGCAGCGGGTTCGTTAAAGGGATGTCATCGACGAAGGCGCCCTCTCCACGCAACAGCTTCGGATCGATGTTGCGTTCGATGCGGGCGCCGAATGTTCGTGTCGACATGAGGTCTTACCGTCACTGGCGGCCGAGCAGTTCGGCGGCGCGCCGAACTGCGGCAATGATGTTGATGTATCCAGTGCAGCGACAGAGATTACCCGACAGGATGTCACGAATGCCGTTCTCCGAGAGGTCGAGCGGCTCCGCCTCCTCGAAGCGGCTCAAAATGTTCATCACCATTCCGGGTGTGCAGAAGCCGCACTGCAAAGCGTGGCATTCCTTGAATGCTTGCTGGATCGGATGCAGCGCGCCGTCGACAGCGGCGACATCCTCGATGGTGCGGATGCGGCAGCCGTTGGCTTGTACCGCGAAAGTCAGGCACGACCGGCCTGCCTTACCGTCGATATGAACGGTACAGCAGCCGCACACACCGTGCTCGCAGCCGACATGAGTCCCGGTCAGACCGAGCTCATGGCGCAGAAAATCGCTGAGCAGCATGCGGATGCTGACCGTGCGCCGCACCTCCTGGCCGTTGACACTGAGTGCAACTTCGACCCGCGGATCTGCGGAGCGCTCGGGAATCGGTGGTCTAATCTTCGCGCGAGTCATCAGCGGCTCCGATTTTGGGCGCAGGCCGCGGCCCGCGCCACTAGGCGGCGAATGAGTCCGCCAAGAACGCGCCGCCGGAATGATGCCGTCGTGTTCATGTCATCGGCCATGGTCACGGCGCCGACCGAAGCGCGCACCGCATCATCGACGTCAATGGCGGCGAGCCGCGTTCCGTTCAGGAGCTTTTCGGCGGCCGTCAATCGCAGCGGCCGGTCGGCGACGCCACAGACTGCGAGACGCACGCCGCCCGCCCGCCCCTCGTCGTCGAACTGCAGCATGCAGCCTACGCCGACGAGCGCAAAGTCGCCGTGACGCCGCGTCACTTCGTCGAACGCCCAGCCGGCGCCGGCCGACAGGACGGGCAATCGCGCTTCGATCACGATCTCATCCTGCCGTCGCGCGGTGGTGAGGAAGGACTTGAAGAACTGGCTGGCCGGAATATCACGCGTGCCAGCCGGCCCCTGCGCCACGAGCGTGCCGTCGAGCAGCACAAACAGCAGCGGCAGCTCCGCCGCCGGATCGGCATGACACAGGCTGCCGACGACGGTTCCGCGATTGCGGATCGGAATATGCGCCACATGCTGCATCGTTTCCGCGATCAGCGGATTGGCGCGTCTGACTTCAGCATCGAGCTCAAGCTCGCGGTGCCGGGTCATCGCCTTGATGCGGATTTCTCCGTCCGCGACGGCAACGCCCTTGAGTGCCGCGATGTGCTGGATGTCGACCAGAAGCGAGGGGTTGGCGGCGCGAAAGTTCATGGCCGGCACGAGACTTTGGCCGCCAGCCAATACCATCGCGTCGGCGTCGCCCGCCAGAAAACCGATCGCTTCGTCGAGGGTACTCGGTGCTCGGTAGTCGAAGAGCGCCGGCTTCATCCCGCCTCTACATTTCACCCGGCAAGGTGAAAAGTTTCCAACAATAGAAAGCGTCGGTAAGCCATGTCAATTAGCCCTATGCCCGCGGTGGGTCGGGGGAGAGCGCGCGCCGCCCTCAGTAAACTTTTGCATGGAGCGCGACCGCGTCAAGAAGCAGTGCGGTAAGCTTGTCGGGTTGCGACAATTGCGGCGCATGGTCGCTCTCGAGCCCATACACTGCGGCGAAAGAGGTCAATTCCTGCATCTGCCGCTGCAGCGGCAGATGC
>JBAUYV010000337.1:0-3591 GCA_049584975.1 Xanthobacteraceae bacterium
CCGTCACCCCGGCGATCAAGTTCACCGTGCCGATCGCCAGATTGCTACCGTCGTAGAGACTGACCGTGCCGGTACTGTCGTTCGCCGCCAGCGTGCCGATGCTGTTCGATGTATTTGTCAGCTTGTAAGTGCCACCGCCCTCAAGCAACAGACTAGGTGTACTGATGCTCGCCGATTGGCTGACGGTGCCGGCCGTGCTGATCGTAAGTGAGTTGACGCTGATCCCAGCGCCCACGCTGATGTTTCCGCTCGAACCCGATCCGGATGAGGTGAGCACAAGCGAGCCGCTCGTGTCTGTGATTCCGGCGCTGATCGTGATTTTGTTCGCCGCCGCCAGCGTCAGAGTCGTGGCGGCCGTCCACGATATCGGGCTCGAAACGGTGATGGTGCCATTTTGCGATCCGCTACTGCCAGTGTCGACGACGACGTTCGATGACGCAAGTTCACCCGTCAGCGTGCTAACATTCAGATTGGCGCCACTGCCGGTTGGTGAGCAGGTAGCGGGATTGCTCCCAACGCAACTGTCATTGCTGGTGCTGGTGGTGATCGTCACATTGTCCGGATCGAGCAGCAGCGTGCCGATTGTGCCGCCGCTCGCTGCGAGAAGGTTGACAGTGCCGGTGAAGTTAAGGTTTGCGCCCGACACTTCGGCGTAGCCGCCGTTGCCGCCATTCGGTCCGCCGGTGCCGATGATGCTGCCGGCGAAATCAGTTTCCTGCTGCGACCAGACAATGGCGGTGCCGCCGTTACCGGAATTGGTTGCCGACACATTGATGGTGCTGGCGGCATCGACGCTCACGGTGTGAGCCGGTGCGAGGTCGGGGACGATTGTGAAACGCCCAAGAAATTCTTGATAGAGCGCGCTGGTCGGGTCACCGTTGCCGCCCTGGAAATCGCCGCCGATCACCACGAGCCCACCGGCGGTCGTGCCGGACGCGTTCACGGTGGCGCCGGTGAGCGTGACATTGTTAGCGGTGAGGTCTATCTCGCCGCCTTCCCCCCTATAGCCTTGCGCCATCAGCGTGCCGGCGAGTGTGAGCGCGCTGCCGCCGATCAGGGAGATGGTGCCCCCGCTCCCGCCATTGGCCGAGAGCGTGCCGCTCACATTGATATCGTTGCCAGCAATCGCGATGCTGCCGCCGCTCTTTTTCTTGTTGCCGTTGGCGGCGAGCTTGCCAGTGACCGTCACCGTGCCGCCGCCGCCATTGATGACGATCCGGCCATTATGCACGCCGACGCTGTTGGTGCGGATTGAGCCTGGGATGTTGACGGCGTTGCGCAGGATGTTGGCCGCAGTTGCCGCGCTCAGGAACACCGTGCCGCCGTCGGCAATGATCTTGCCGCGGTTTCTGACCAAGGCGCCGTTGGCGTTGACCAGCTTGCCCAGTTCGGTCGACGGCACTCCAACCGAGAGAAAGCCGTCGCCGGAAAGGTCCAGCGTCGCCTCTTCGCCGGCGCCGAGCGCGACGAACCCGAGCCGGGCCGAGATAATGCCGTTGTTGGACACTTGGCCGCCGAGCAGCGCGGCGAAGCCGCCATCGGCGGTATTAATGCGGCCGTTATTGATGACGCCGGCCGAACCGCCATTGCCGGTGAACTTGTAAAGGCCGGACAGATAGTCGGAGTCGGTGATGTTCAGCGTCGAGGCCGCGAACGACCCGGTATTGACCACGCCCGACTTGGTGATCTCGATGCCGTTTGGATTGATCAGCAGCACTGTGCCGGGCGCGTTGATGGTGCCGGCGATCCATGACGGCGTCGAACCGAGCACGCGGTTGAGCGTCGACGACGCGGCGCTCGGCTGATTGAAGTTCACCGTATCGCCGCGGCCGACTGAAAACGTGTTCCAGTTGATGATCGCCTGATTGGTGCTCTGATTGATATTGAGCGTCGTGCCGTTGGGCTGCACGATGGTGGCGGTGCCCGTCGTCACCGTGCCGCCGGTCGGCAAATGTTGAGCCGATGCAGGACCTTGCGGAATCAGCGCCAGCACAACGATCGCTGTTGCCAGACCGCCATACAGGGCTGGCGAAGAACCCCTGCTCCGGCCACGAACCGACACCAATCCCCTCACTCAACTTTCTTGTTGCGCGATGCTGGCGCCAGACGAACCCCCGACCCCGGACGCGAATGCACAAGCTCGATGAGCGGCAGCAGCTACGGCCTGGGCGGACCATTAGCAAAAAATTTACTACATTCTGCCGTCCGTGGCCAGCGCACCGGCCGTCGCCAGCAGTGGCGATCATGCCGATTTTGTGGCGCTTTCTGCCTTGCCGTTAGTCATGCCGGCATTTAGCTCGACCCGCACCGACTGAACGGATATCAGCGCACAACCTGCTCGCTGACGAAAGGATGCGCTGAATGCACAGAATGCCGGTTTGGATGGCGGTCGCATTGCTGCTCGGCTTGAGCAACGCGGCCCATGCCCAGGTCCCTCAGCTGACCACCGCAACGTATGACGATTGGACAGTGCGGTGCGAAATGCACGACACAGTCAAAACCTGCGAAATGCAGCAGACGTCGCAAATCCAGGGCCAGCCGGTGTCGCAGATCGCGCTGGGCCGGCCAAGCAAGAGTGCCCAATTTCGCATTGTATTCCAGGTTCCTATCAACGTTTGGCTGCCGGCGGGCGTGACGCTGGCACTGGATGACAAGGATCCGGGCATCAGCGCCACGTTCAAGCGCTGCGTCGGCAATGGCTGCTTCGCCGATAGCGAACTCAACGACGAGACGGTCAGGAAATTGCGGGCACGCAGCGCCAATGGCAAGCTTCTATTCAAAGATGCCGCGCAGCGCGACGTTACGATCCCTGTATCCTTCAAGGGGTTTGGGCCGGCGTTCGACGCGATGTCGAAGGATTAGGCTGAGCGCCTTTATGTCAGCGCACGGGTCGGGCAAGTTTGCCATAGTCCACTGATTTATCCTGTGCGGTCAGTCCCTCGGGCGTCGAGCTGTCCGTGACGCCCGCTATCCGACGCCGACACGCGCCGACGGTGCGGCCAAGCTCAGACGCATCCCCTATGAGTTGCAAACGCGCAACACCGGTCCGTATTCGGCGGACTGCGGGGAGTTATACCAAAAATCCACGCCCTCATACGCAGCGTCGGATTGCACCCGGGCTGTATTTCTTTATTTTTGCACCAGTTATCCGGCGTGATAGCTGGCGAAGCTTTCATGCCGCATGGCCCCAGAGACGGGGACCAGTGTTGCAATCGCCGCAGCGGGTCAAGCGTAACCTCAGCGCAAGCGTTGTGTCGTAACGTTTTTTTGCGCGTTTGTTGGTGCGCGTCCGTTCAGCGTTGCCTTATCGCGCGTTTCTCCCAGTGACTGTCCTGCATCGCGTCGGCTGTGGCGTGGTTGCATCTGCGTCTGCTGTTTCTTTGGGGCCTACGGGGCAGCCGTGGGCGGTATGGTGGCTTTTTCTCGGTTATCTGGGCTCTGCGTCGGGCTTTGGATCGTCTGGAGCAGTGTCGCATTGGCGCAGACGCCTGCACCGCCGCCCAGTCAGGTCAGGCCGCCGATCATTGTTCCCCCCTCCGGTGGCGGCCATATCGGCATTCCCCAGGTACCCGCGGGCGCACAGGTCCCTCC
>JBAUYV010000338.1:0-2516 GCA_049584975.1 Xanthobacteraceae bacterium
GCTCGTCGTCGGCTTCCGAAGGTTCGGAGATTTTCATCGTCGAGGGCGACAGCGCCGGCGGCTCGGCCAAGCAGGCGCGCGACCGCGCCAGCCAGGCCATCCTGCCGTTGCGCGGAAAAATCCTCAACGTCGCGTCGGCCGGCAAGGACAAGCTGGCGCAGAACCAGCAGCTCGCCGATCTCGTGCAGGCGCTCGGCTGCGGCACCGGCGCGCACTATCGCGACGAGGATTTGCGCTACGGCCGCGTCATCATCATGACCGACGCCGACGTCGACGGCGCCCACATCGCGTCGCTGCTCATTACCTTTTTCTATCGCCAGATGCCGCACTTGATCGACAACGGACACCTTTATTTGGCGGTGCCCCCGCTCTATCGCCTGAGCCACGGCGGCAAGATCTTTTACGCCCGCAACGACAAGCACCGCGACGAGATTCTCAAAAAGGAATTTCACGCCAACGCCAAGGTGGAAGTGAGCCGCTTCAAAGGTCTCGGCGAGATGATGGCCGCGCAATTGAAGGAAACCACCATGGACCCGCGCAAGCGTACGCTCCTTCGCGTTGTGCTGCTTGCCGACGACCAGAAGGCCACGGAGAAGGCCGTCGAACGGCTTATGGGCACCAAACCCGAGGCGCGCTTTGCCTTCATTCAGGAACGCGCCGAATTTGCCGACGAGAAATCGCTGGACGTTTGAGCGGCGGCCGCAAACCCGTCACAGTTTACGCTCGAGAACGAGCGTCGCGTTCACTCCGCCGGCTTGAACAGCTTGTCGGCTGCGTCGATCAGATGATCGTTCGGGTGGGCGGTGCAATACTCACCGAGCTTCTTCGCATTGGTCACAAGCTTGCCGGTATCGATGGTCGGCGGATCGTCTTCGTCCGTATAGTAGCCGTCGAGCCAAGCGAGGATCACGCCGACATCTTCCTTGCTTGCCGACATGAATTTTTTGCACGACCAAGTCGACAGATCGATCTCGTCCGCAACGGCAGGATTGCAGCAAAAAAGCATTCCGGCGGCGAGTGCGCCCGAGATGGGTTTCATGGCGGCCTCCTTTTGAGTGGATGATTGTACTGGAATTGCGGCGTTTCCGAAGCGCCCGATCAACACAATCACAATCGTATCGACACGAATTGATGTTTTAGGTCCTTGATCGTGATTTCGCCGCCCGGCAATTTGCTTCCCGGACCGGTCTAGCGGGTGTACGACCGACGGGATGGCGGCGGCGGAGCGCCGGTGGAGGAAACGATGCTCGACAGCTCAGACAGCCAAGTTGGCCGCAGCTCGCGCGCCGCGGGCGGCAACAAGCGCCCGCCCTTTCAGATCGCGCTCGTGCTGCAAGGCGGCGGCGCGCTCGGTGCCTATCAGGCAGGCGTGTACGAGGCTCTGCATGACGCCGGCATCGAGCCCGATTGGGTCATCGGCACGTCGATTGGCGCGATCAATGCCGGCCTGATTGCCGGCAATGCACCTGAAAAACGCCTGCCTCGCATCAAGGAATTTTGGCGCCGCATGCGCGCCCGGGAGTTCTGGAGTCTCGGGCACTGGCCCGGCCTCGACATGGCGGCGTCTTATTGGTCAACGCTGTTCGGCGGCATTCCGAGCTTCTTCGAGCCCAACTCTCTCGCCTTTTTTGGCTCGCACTATCCGCTCGGCGCCGACCGGGCCGGCTTCTATTCCACCGCGCCGCTCGCCAAGACCCTCGCAGAGCTTGTCGACGTCGAGATGATTGCCCGGTGCACTCCACGGCTCACGGTCGGCGCCGCGCACGTGCGATCGAGCCGCATGCATTATTTCGACAGCCGCGACAGCGCGATTACCATCCGCCACATTATGGCCTCGGGAGCGTTGCCGCCGGCTTTCCCGGCGGTTCGCCTCGACGGCGAGCTTTATTGGGACGGCGGCATCCTGTCCAACACGCCGATCGAAGCGATTTTCGACGACATTCCCCGCCGCGACTCGCTGATCTTTGCCGTCCACATGTGGAATCCGATCGGGCCGGAGCCGGCGAACATTGCGGACGTGCTGCACCGGCAGAAGGATATCCAATATTCGAGCCGCGTCTCCACGCATATTTTGCGCCAACGCCAGCTGCACAAGCTGCGCCACGTCGTTTCGGAGCTGGCCAAATACATTCCCGCCGAGAAGCAGAACGATCCTATCGTCAAGGACCTCGCGGAGTATGGTTGTTTCACACGCATGCACGTCGTGCAGTTGCTGGCGCCGCGCCTCGACAACGAAAACTACACCAAGGACGCTGACTTCAGCGCTGCAACCATTCGCCAGCGCTGGGATGCAGGCTATACGGATACCAGCTAAGCGTTGCAGCGCGCGGCCTGGAACGATCCGAGCGATCCGCTCGACGGCGTGATCCTGCACGAGCCTTCACCGCCCGATTTGGCGCCCGCCAAATAAGCGCCGGCATAGGGCCCCGCGAACGCGAAAACGCGCCGGCGGCGAAAGCCTCCGGCGCGCATTTATTTTCATGTTAGTCCTATTGACACGAAAATAATTTGGCGTT
>JBAUYV010000339.1:0-21503 GCA_049584975.1 Xanthobacteraceae bacterium
GAACGAAGCGACCCCCCGCAAACGCCGAAGGGAGTCTCCTGTAATGAGCGATGAGAGCAAGAACGGGAAGAATCAAAAAGGCAAGCAGGCGCGCCGCGGCATCGATCGGCGTGCGTTGCTCAAGCGCGGCACCGGCGCAGCGGCGCTCGCGGGCGCGCCGGCGCTGCTGTTCGCTCCGAACGCTGCGCGGGCGGCGCTTAAGCCGGAAAAAGAACAACTCAAGTTCGGCTTCATCAAGCTTACCGACATGGCGCCGATCGCGATTGCCAAGGAGCTCGGCTATTTCGAGGATGAGGGACTCTATGTGTCGGTCGTGCCCCAGGCAAACTGGAAGGTGCTGCTCGACGGCGTGATCACCGGCGAGCTTGACGGCGCGCACATGCTGGCCGGTCAGCCGCTCGGCGCCACCATCGGCGTCGGCACCAAGGCGCACATCATCACGCCGTTTTCAATGGACCTGAACGGCAACGGCATCACGGTTTCTAATGCTGTCTGGGAGGAGATGAAGCAATTCATAGCGAAACAGCCGGACGGAAAGCCCACACACCCGATTCACGCCGAGGTGCTGAAACGGGTCGTCGACAAATACAAGGCCGAAGGCAAACCCTTCAACATGGGCATGGTATTTCCGCTGTCGACGCACAATTACGAGCTGCGCTACTGGCTGGCCGCCGGCGCACTCCATCCCGGCTTCTATTCGCCGACCGACACGTCGGGCCAGATCATGGCCGACGTTCTCCTTTCGGTGACGCCGCCGCCGCAAATGCCGGCGACGCTCGAGGCCGGCACCATTCTCGGCTATTGCGTCGGCGAGCCATGGAACCAGCAGGCGGTGTTCAAGGGTATCGGCGTTCCGATCGTTGCCGATATCGAGATCTGGAAGAACAAGCCCGAGAAGGTCTTCGGATTCACCGCCGACTTCCAGAGCAAGAATCCCAACACCGTGCTCGCCGCCACAAAGGCGCTGGTCCGCGCCGGCATGTGGCTCGACGCCGACAACAACGCCAACCGCATGAAAGCGGCGCAGATTCTTTCCCGTGCCGAATATGTCGGCGCCGACGCCAACGTCATCGCCAATTCGATGACCGGCACGTTCGAGTTCGAGAAGGGCGATAAGCGTCCGATTCCCGACTTCAACGTATTCTTCCGCTACTTCGCGACTTATCCGTATTACTCGCACGCGATCTGGTATCTCACGCAGATGCGGCGTTGGGGCCAGATCGCCGACGGCAAGCCCGACAGCTGGTACGCGCAGACGGCGATGGACGTCTACAAGCCGGAAATTTATCTCGCGGCCGCAAAACTCCTCGTGGCCGATGGCAAGGCCAAACAAGGCGACTTTCCCTGGGACAGCGACGGCTATCGCGCGCCCAACGCGGAATTCATCGACGGCATCGAATTCGACGGCCGTAAGCCCAACGAATATCTGAACAAGCTGGTGATCGGTCTCAAGGACGACCAACACATCTCCGGTTCGAAAGTCGTCGCCAACTGAGCGCCCGGCGAGCCGCCGCCGAAGCAAGGGAACAGACAATGTCCACGGCCGGCGATGTTCTTACCGCGGCGGATGTAACGGCCAGGCGCGCGCGCTGGCCGGCGCGCGTCTCGCGCATCGCCGGCTTTCTCAGCATCTTCGGCTTGGGCTGGGCGGTGCCGCTTCTTCGCATCGCCATCGGCGAGCCGGTCAAACCGCAGCTTGCCGAGCTGTGGCGGTCGTTCGGTATTCCGGTCATGGCGATTTTGCTGTTTCTCGCGGCCTGGGGTTTTTTAGCGCCCAAGGTGAAGACCAGCCTCGGCGGCTTGCCGGGTCCGGTGCAGGTTTGGCGGCAGGCGGAAAATTTATGGGCCGACCATCTCGCCGAGCGCGCCAGGGAGCGCGCGTTCTACGACCGGCAGGCCAAGCGCAACGCAGAAATATTGGCGAGCGACCCGAACGCGCAGGTCAAAATTAGGTCTTACACCGGTGCGCCGACCTTTCTCGATCAGATTTTGACCAGTTTGGAGACGGTGTTCACCGGCTTTTTGCTGGCGACGCTGGTCGCCGTTCCGCTCGGCGTGCTGTGCGGTCTGTCGCCCACGGTGAACACCGCTATCAATCCGCTGGTGCAGGTGTTCAAGCCGGTCTCCCCGCTGGCCTGGCTGCCGCTCGTGACCATGGTGGTGAGTGCGCTCTATGTCTCCAGCGATCCGCTGCTTCCGAAATCGTTCGTCATCTCCGCAATCACGGTGACACTGTGCTCGCTGTGGCCGACGCTGATCAACACCGCGCTCGGGGTAGCCTCGATCGATAAGGACTTGATCAATGTCGCCCGCGTGCTGCGGCTGACCACGTCGACCAAAATCGTGAAGATCGTGCTGCCGTCCTCGCTGCCGCTGATCTTTACCGGACTTCGGCTGTCGCTCGGCGTCGGCTGGATGGTGCTGATCGCTGCCGAAATGCTGGCGCAGAATCCGGGGCTGGGCAAATTCGTCTGGGACGAATTCCAGAACGGCTCCTCCGATTCGCTCGCCCAGATCATGGTGGCAGTGTTCACCATCGGCATCATCGGCTTTGTGCTCGACCGCATCATGCTGGCTTTGCAGGCGGCCTTCACCCCTGGTGCGACACGCTGAACGGGCGACCGGCGATGGCGATCATCGAGCTCAAATCGGTCAGCAAATCCTACGGTGACGAGGGCGCGCGCACCCGCGTGCTCAACAACGCCTCGCTTCGCGTGGAGGAAGGCGAGTTCGTCGCCATTGTCGGCTTTTCCGGCTCCGGCAAGACCACGCTGATCAATCTGATGGCCGGCCTCGTGGCGGCGGATTCCGGCGAGGTGCTGTTCAAGGGCAAGCCGGTCAAGGAGCCAGGGCCGGAGCGCGGCGTGGTCTTTCAAAGCTACTCGCTGATGCCGTGGCTGTCCGTTCGCGCCAACGTGGCGCTCGCCGTCGACGCGGTTTTTGCCGGCGCGCCGGTGGCGGAACGGCGAGCGCGCATCTCCCGCTACACCGAGATGGTCGGGCTTGCGCACGCAAGCGAGCGCAAACCGGCGGAGCTGTCGGGGGGCATGCGCCAGCGCGTCGCGGTGGCCCGCGCGCTCGCTATGGATCCGGAAGTGCTGCTACTCGACGAGCCGCTCTCCGCGCTCGACGCGCTCACGCGCGGAAAACTGCAAAGCGAAATCGAGGAAATCTGGTCGCAGGAAAAGAAGACGGTGGTGATGATCACCAACGATGTCGATGAGGCGCTTTTGCTCGCCGATCGCATCGTGCCGCTCAATCCCGGGCCGGACGCAAGCTTCGGGCCGGAATTCTGCGTGCCGTTCGCGCGGCCGCGCGAGCGTTCGGCAATGAACGCGAGCGCCGCCTACAAGACGCTGCGCGCGGCGATTACGCAATACCTGATGGATTGCGGCCTGCGCCGCACCACCGCCGCCGTTGACCAATGCGTCGAGAAAAAACCACCCAATGTCGTGCCGCTGCAACTCGACCGCGGCCCGCCGCGCGCCTACCGCGATGCCGCCGACACGCCATTCGAACAGCGCTACGTCGAGTTCTACGAGGTGCGAAAAGACTATCCGACGCCGAACGGCGCGCTCACCGTGGTGGACGGCTTCAGTCTGTTGATGCGCAAGGGCGAATTTGTCTCGCTGATCGGCCATTCCGGCTGCGGCAAGTCCACCGTGCTGTCGATGGCGGCCGGCCTCAACGAGCTAACCAGCGGCGGCATCGTGCTGGACAACAAGGAAGTGGTTGCCGCCGGTCCCGACCGTGCAGTGGTCTTCCAGAGTCCGTCGCTGCTGCCTTGGATGACCGCGCGGGAGAACGTTGCGCTCGGCGTGGATCGCGTCTATCCGCACGCGCCGCCCAAAGAGCGCGACGAAATCGTGTCCTACTACCTGTCGCGCGTCGGTCTCGGCGACGCCATGGACAAGCTCGCTTCCGAACTGTCGAACGGCATGAAGCAGCGTGTCGGAATCGCCCGCGCCTTCGCGTTGTCGCCGAAGCTTTTGCTGCTCGACGAACCGTTCGGGATGCTCGATTCGCTTACGCGCTGGGAATTGCAGGAAGTGCTGATGGAAGTGTGGTCGCGCACGCAAGTCACCGCGATCTGCGTCACCCACGACGTGGACGAGGCCATCCTGCTCGCCGATCGCGTGGTGATGATGACCAACGGGCCAAAAGCACGGATCGGCCGCATCATGGCGGTCGACATGCCACGTCCGCGTACGCGTCGAGCCTTGCTTGAGCATCGCGGTTACTACGAATACCGCCAGGAATTGCTGAGCTTCCTCGGAGATTTCGAGCACGGTGCCGGCGACCGTGCGGCGGCGCGTTCGATTGCGGTCTGAAGTTGCGATGAAGAATGTGGCCGGGTTGAAAGGAGGACCCAAATGACACCGGACCAAGTAAAAGCGATCCAGGAGAGTTTCGCCAAGGTCGCTCCGATCTCCGAGCAGGCCGCCGCCCTGTTCTACGGGCGGCTGTTCGAGATCGCGCCGGCGGTGAAGCCGCTGTTTCGCGGCGACATGAAGGAACAAGGACGCAAGCTGATGGCGACGCTTGGGGTCGTCGTCAACGGGCTCACTAACCTTGAATCGATCCTTCCCGCCGCCAGCGCGCTCGCCAAACGGCACGTGACCTATGGCGTCAAGGCAGCCGACTACGAGCCGGTGGGCGAAGCGCTGGTGTGGACGCTCGAACGCGGCCTCGGCGCCCAATGGACGCCGCAGCTCGCGGCCGCCTGGGGCACCGCCTACACGGTGCTCTCTGAATTCATGATCAACGAGGCTTATGGCCGCAGCGCCCGCGGCCGAATGAGAGCAGAGCGGGAATGAGCGAGCCGCTGGTCATTATCGGCAACGGCATGGCGGCGGCGCGGCTGTGCGAGGAACTCGCTCGGCGCGCGCTCGGCCGTTATGCCATCGCGGTGATCGGCGAAGAGCCTCAGCTCGCCTACAATCGCATCCTGCTCTCGTCGGTGCTCGCAGGCGACGTGCCGGTGAGCGAGACGCTGCTGAAACCGGCAGGCTGGTGGCGCGACCGCGGCGTCACTTTGAGCTATGGCGCCGCCGCAACCGCCGTCAATCTCGCGGCACGCACCGTGACGCTCGCCGGCGGCCAGGCGCTTTCCTTCGCCAAGCTCGTGTTCGCCACAGGCTCACGGGCGATCCGTCTACCCATTGCGGGCGCGGAGTTACCGGGCGTGCGGACATTCCGCGATCTCGCCGACGTGGCTTCGATTGCCGACGCGGCATCCCGCGGCACGCGCGTCGTCGTGATCGGCGGCGGGCTCCTGGGCATCGAAGCTGCATATGGGCTCGCCAAGGCCGGCGCAAAAGTCACTCTCGTGCATCTCATGGATCGCCTGATGGAACGGCAGCTCGACGCCCGCGCCGCGTCGATGCTCAAGTGTGCGGTGGAAGCCAAGGGCATCGAAGTTTTGCTCGAAACCGCAACGAACCGCTTCGTCGGCGACGGCCGCGTCGAGGCGGTCGAATTCAAAAACGGGCGCATCATCGCTACTGAGATGGCGGTGGTGGCGGTTGGCATCAAACCGAACGCCCAGATCGCAGCGGCTTCCGGTCTCGCTGTAAACCGCGGCATCATCGTCAACGACCACCTTTCGACCAACGAGTCCGGCGTGTTCTCGATTGGCGAATGCGCCGAGCATCGCGGCGTATGTTACGGACTGGTCGAGCCCGCGAACGAGCAGGCCCATGTGCTCGCCGCGCGGCTCGCCGGACGCGACGTTCACTACGCCGGCAGCGTGAACGCCACCAATCTCAAAGTCTCGGGCGTGCACGTCTTCTCCGCCGGCGATTTTCTCGGCGCAGCCGGCACGGAATCGATCGTCCTCGCCGATCCCGGCCTCGGCACCTACAAAAAACTGGTGATTGCCGGCGGACGCATGGTCGGCGCTGTGCTCTACGGCGATACGTCGGACGCACTCTGGTATTTGGACCTCATTCGCACGGGCGCCGAAATCGAATCTTTCCGCGAGGACCTGATCTTCGGCCGCGCGCTGGTCGAGCGGCGCGCGGCGTGAGGCCATGTCCACCAGACGCGAGCCAAACGTCCGCCGCCTGACATGAACGCACTGCCGCCTCATCCGCCTGCCGTACGCACCACGTGCCCCTATTGCGGGGTCGGCTGCGGCGTGCTGGCGGCGCCGGACGGCCACGGCGGCGCGACGATCGCGGGCGATCCCGCCCATCCGGCGAATTTCGGACTCTTGTGCTCGAAGGGCAGCGCGCTTGCGGAGACGCTTTCGCTCGATCGCCGCCTGTTGCATCCGATGCTGCGGCAGCCGGACGGTTCACTCGTTCGCGCCGGCTGGGATCAGGCGCTGGAGAAAGTGACCGGCGGATTGCGAGCGATCCTGGAGCGTGACGGGCCGGACGCGATCGCCTTCTATCTCTCCGGCCAGTTGCTCACCGAGGACTATTACGTCGCCAACAAGTTGATGAAAGGCTTTTTAGGGTCGGCCAACGTCGACACCAATTCGCGCCTCTGTATGGCCTCCTCGGTCGCCGGACACCGCCGCGCCTTCGGCGCCGATGTCGTGCCCGGCACCTACCGCGACATCGACGAAGCCGACCTCATCGTGCTGGTCGGCTCCAACGCGGCGTGGTGCCATCCCGTGCTTTACCGACGCATGATGACGGCCAAACGCGAGCACGGCACGAAATTGGTCGTCATCGATCCGCGGCGCACCGCGACCGCAGCCGATGCCGATCTGTTTTTGCCGATCGCCCCCGGCATGGACACCGCGCTGTTCTGCGGCCTGCTGGCAAACCTCGCCGACAGGCTCGCGCTCGATTATGGCTACATTGACGCGCATACGGCGGGCTTTGTCGAGGCGCTGGCCCGCGCGCGCGAAATTGCCCCGGACGTGGCATCGACCGGGCGGGCGACGAAACTCGATCAAGGCGACCTTGCGCGCTTCTTCGAGCTCTTCCGGAAAACGGAGCGTGTCGTTACCTGCTTCTCGCAGGGTGTGAACCAGTCCGCGCAAGGCACCGACAAGGTCAACGCCATCATCAACGTTCACCTCGCGACCGGCCGCATCGGCCGTGCCGGCATGGGGCCGTTCTCGCTCACCGGCCAGCCCAACGCCATGGGCGGGCGCGAGGTTGGCGGACTTGCCAATCAGCTCGCCGCCCATATGGGCTTCACGCCCGCCGAGCAGGAACGCGTGCGCCGCTTCTGGAATGCGCCGCGCCTGGCGACCCACGAGGGACTCAAAGCCGTCGATTTGTTTGAAGCCATCGAGCGCGGCAAGATCAAAGCGCTGTGGGTCATGGCGACCAATCCGGCCGTGTCATTGCCGCGCGCAGGCCTGATGCGCGCCGCGCTAAAGAAGCTCGAACTGTTCGTCGTATCCGAGAACGTGCTCTCTAACGACACCATCGGGGCCGGCGCTCAGGTACTGCTGCCGGCGGCGTCCTGGGGCGAGAAGGACGGCACCGTGACCAATTCGGAGCGGCGCATTTCGCGGCAGCGCGCGTTCCTGCCTCTGCCCGGCGAGGCGCGGCCCGACTGGTGGATCGTCAGCGAGGTGGCGCGGCGCCTCGGCTTTGCCGCGGCGTTTGACTACAGCGGGCCCGCCGATGTGTTCCGCGAGCACGCCGCACTGTCGGCGTTTGAGAATAACGGCGAGCGAGATTTTGATATCGGCGCGCTCACGTCCCTCCCAGACGCCGCGTACGACGCACTCGATCCAGTGATGTGGCCGGCACGCGCCGGCGAAACGCGAGGCGAACGGCGCTTCTTCGCCGCCGGCGATTTTTATACCCGCGACCGCCGCGCCCGTTTTGTCGCGCCGGAGCAGCCACGGCCGCGCGCCGCAACCACCCAAGCCTATCCGTTGCGGCTGAACACCGGGCGTGTGCGCGACCAGTGGCACACGATGACGCGGACAGGAGCGAGTCCGCGTCTATGCGCCCACTCACCCGAACCGTTCATCGAGATCCATCCGGCCGATGCGAAGGCGAGAAAGCTCACCGATGGCGGTTTCGCCAAAGTCACGACGCAACTCGGCAGCGCCATCCTGAAAGTCACTGTCACCGCCGGGCAGCAACGGGGCTCGATCTTCGCACCGATCCACTGGAGCGACGCCACGGCGGCGTATGCACGCATTGGCGAACTGGTCGCGCCGGCGAACGACCCCTATTCCGGCCAGCCCGAGCTGAAGGCGACACCGGTGCGCGTTGAACCGGCCGCGTTCGCCTATCGGGGCTTTGCGCTGACGCGGCATCCGATCGCGCTGCCGTCCGGCACCTGGTTTGCGCGCGTCGCCGTCGCCAAGGGCGAAGGACTTTTGTTCGCCACCAACGAACCGCCCGATTTCTGGCAAGGCCTTGCGGCCACGCTGACGACCGAAGAGCACGAGCTCGCCGAATATGTCGATCCGCCGCGCGGGCTCGTCCGGCTCGCCGCGTTCCGCGCCGGGCAACTCGACGTCTGTATTTTCGTCGGTCCTGCCAAGACGCCGCTGCAATGGGACGTGGCGCGTGCATCGTTCGAAGCCGGTATTGTGGCCGAGCGCGACCGCCGCATTCTGCTGTCAGGACGCAGCGGCGATGGATTGGCCGAGACCGGACCGGTGATCTGCGCCTGTTACAGCGTCGGCCTCTCGGCCATCCGCAAAGCCATCGCGACCGGAGAGGCCGCGAACGTCGCCGATATTGGCCGCACGCTCCGCGCCGGAACCAATTGCGGCTCATGCGTCGCGGAGCTGCGCGCGATCATCGAAGAAATGGCAAAGCCAGCCGGAACGCCCGCCGGCGCTAGACCGGCCGCCGTTCCGGCGTCGGCGTAAAGAACACAAACAAATTGGCGACGACGATCGTGCCCGCCAGGAAATAGAACACGGCGTTCAATCCGTAGTGATCGGCGAGAATGCCGCCGCTGATCGGGCCGAGGGCGGCGCCAAGGGCCTGGCTGCCAAACATGATGCCGATGCTGGTGCCGCCGCGGTTCGCCGGCGTCGAATCGAGCAGCCACGCTTGCAGCACCGAGCGCACCGAAAACAGAAAGAAGCCGAGAAACGCCACCAGAATGACAAAGGCGCTGGATTGGCCCGCACATGCCATTCCCAACAGAACCACCATGGTCATCGCCATGCTGCTGACGATGATGCGCTGGCGGCCGAGCCGGTCAGAAAAATATCCGGCAATCGGGGTCATGGCGAAGCCGGCCGCCTGCAAGGCGAACATGCACGCGCCGACCCATTTGGGCGGGTAGCCCATCTCCCGGGCCAGGTAGAGCGGGAGGAACGTGAGCAGCGCGCTCTGCGTCGTCGAGCGGAACGCCGAGCCGGCGGAAATCATGACCAGCGTTCTGTTCTTCAACAGCTCGCGCAAATCCTTCAGCCGCGCCGTCCATCCGATCGCGACGTCCTTGCCGCCAAACGGTGCGTCGGCGCTGAGATCAAGCCCGCCGATCAACAGCAGAATAATGCACGCCATCAGCACGCCGGGGACGACGTTGACGACGACGACATTGCGCCAGCTCATGCTCGCGAGCAGAAAGCCGGCGGCAAGCGGCGCCAATGCATCGCCCATATTGCCGCCCATGCCGTGGATCGAAACCACGAAGCCTTTGCGTTGAGGAAACGAACGGGCCAGCAGCGGGATCGCGGTCGGGTGCCAAAAATTGTTGCCGATCCCGACCAGGCCCGCACAGCCGAGCAACGTCCAATAAGAATGCGTGAAGCCCATCAGCAGGTAGGGTGCGCCGACCCAACACAGCGCCAGCGCCATGAGCAGCCCTTTTCGCGGCACCGCATCGGCGATCATGCCGCCGGGAATGTTGGACAGGGATCCACAGACAAACTGACAAGTCAGGATCGAGCCGATCTGGCCGTAGCTCAGGCCCAGTTCGTTGCCGATGAGCGGCAGCAACAGATAGAACGTCGCCGGATACCAATGAGTGAGCATGTGGCCGAGCGAGATCAGCCAGACGTCGGCAAACGAACGGGCAGCAACGGCCTGAGACGCGGGGACCGGCGCAGAAATTTCGACCGTGCTCATCCGGGAGTGTCGTTCCGCCCTAAGGGGCAAGCCACTCAGCCGCCCGGTTTGATTTGTTTCAACCGGAACTAGGCAGCAGGCAATTTGCTGTCAAGCCATTTTGCCTCGGCAAGGCTTACGGCATGCAATTTCAGCGGCTGCCGCACACGCACGCGCATGGCAACAGCGGCTGTTGCAGATTAACTGTCGTGCCGAGTTTATCGCTCGCCCGGCTCCGTAAAGAATTTTTCACCATAGGCGAAGCGGTTGGGCTTGAGAAAGAAGCCGAGAAGAATGGCACCGTTCGGCGCCACAGCCTCGTGCTGATTGCCGGCCGGCCGCCACACGAACTGACCCGGCCCGCACGTGCCCTCGTGATCCTCAAGCGATCCTTCGATCACATAAGTCTGCTCAAGCGCGGTGTGCTCATGCAGCGGCACGACGGCGCCAGGTTCGAGCTTGAACAGCGCGGTGGTGATGCCGTTGCCGTCCGCGTAGAGGACCTTGATCGCAATGCCGGGGAATTTGGTTTTCTCCCACGGCATGTTGGGAGCGTCGACGTAATGCGCGGCGCGCTCCACCGGGTTCTCCGGCTTGATGTCGGCGTACACGACTTTGCGGGCTGGCGCGGCCATGGGAGTCTCCTTCGGCTGAGAGCGACGCTCTCGTAAGCATAGGACGCGCGCCGCACGACCGCCAGCCGTCACGCGGCAGGCTCAGCGAGCCTTCGGTTGGCAGCATCTTCCTGATGCGAACAAAAAGTCCGGCAATGAATTGCACGCATGCTTCACCGGTATCACCGGTAAGCTTGCGCCCACCGGGCGCGCATCCGCCGCCGGCGTTCAGGCTCGTATCGGATCAGGAAATGCAGGCGATCGAGGCCCGGCAGGAACGCGAGAAAGCCGAACGCGACGCCTAGAGTGGAGCGAAGTTGGGCTTACGCGGCCGCCGCCGCCGTGCGCTTCTTTGCCACTTGGCGCTTGAGTTCGAGCGCTCGCGTTGACAACTCGGCGTCTTTGGCCGCCATAAGGAAGGCGTCCAGGCCGCCCCGATGATCCACGGTCTTCAGCGCATTCGCCGAGATTCGCAGCCGCACCGAGCGGCCGAGCACTTCGGACATCAGCGTGACCTTGAGCAAGTTAGGCAGAAACCGCCGCTTGGTCTTGCGGTTGGAATGGCTCACCCGGTGGCCGATTTGGCGGGTCTTACCGGTTAGTTCGCAACGCCACGACATGGCTGAAATCCTTGAGTTTCCGCGTCCCGCGGCGACCGCGCCATAGGGGTGGGGAGAATTGACGAAGCCTATAATGTGGCCTGCAGGTCAGCGTCAAGCGCATGCCATATCATGCCATATATTGTCATAGCCTGTCGGCGCACCGTCCGAATAGAGGCAAAGTCCACAGAAAGGACTTATTCCCCAACAACACAGAACCACAGGTTACCGGCCGGCGGCCCTCATGTATAAGGACGCCCTGGCGACCCGCTGGGAAGAGTAGCGAGAGTATTGTGTCTCGTATATCCGCGGGAATTAAGGGGATTAAGGACAAAGTCGCGCTCGTGTTTGCACTACCGCATTGGTTTTCAAGCAATGCCAAAGCCGCCGCGCCCGCCGCGGCGGTTTGCGTCATGGCGGCCATCGGAGCCATGGTCGCCTTGGCGATCGACGCAAGCCACGTGGCCTCCGCCCAGGGGCGGCTCGAAGCTGAATACGACGCAACAGTCGCCGGCATTCCGGTCGGTCACGGCAGTTGGGTCGTCGAGATCTTCGACAATTCGTACACGGCGGCGGCGAGCGGAACGACCGAGGGCCTGCTGAAATTTTTCACAGGCGCACACGGTGTCGGCACTTCGCGTGGAACCATGACGGCTGGACAACTGGTGCCGACCAACTACGCGGCGACAATCATCGACGACCGCCACGTCGACGATGTCCACATTTCGCTCACCGACGGTAACGTCACCGATTACACCGCCGAGCCGCCACTCTTGCCGCTGCCCGAGCGCATCCCCGTAACGGATGCAGACCGGCGCGGCGTCGTAGACCCGATGACATCGGCGCTGACCCGTGTCGGCGGCAGCGGCGACCCCGTCCGCGCGGAGGCCTGCCAGCGCAAGGTTCCGGTTTTCGATGGCCGCGTGCGCTACGATCTGACCAGCGAATTCAAGCGCATAGCGTCAGTCAAGGCGGACAAGGGCTACGAGGGCGCAGCCGTCGTCTGCTCGCTCTACTTCACACCGATTTCCGGCTACGTGCCGGATCGCGCCGCGATCAAGTATCTGGTCGAACTGCGCGACGCCGAAGTCTGGCTGGCGCCGATCGCCGGTACGCGCGTGCTGGTGCCCTTCTACTTCTCCATGCCGACGCCGATCGGTCTCGGGGTGATGAAGGCGAAGCAGTTCGTCTCTGTGGCACAGCCAGCACACACCGTCGCAAAGACGCAGTGATCCAGAACGGCATTTGCACGATGATGGCCTCCCCCAATATTCACAGGCGGGACCCTCTTGACTCTCAGCGGAATCGTGATCGCGCGACGCAATAGTCGTTGTGGCTCGAAATGGACGAGCCAAATAGCCTCAAACACCCGATGTGGTATAATATAGGTTTGATGCTTCCACATGTGGCGTGAACAAACTCGCACTCAAATCGAGTCGCCGATTCGGCCGCGATTCGTTCCAGACTCGTTCCACATGTTAAACACAGGCTCTCCAGCACCCTCGTTGTGGTACATAAACAATCCACAGCCTAACAATCCCCAGCCCCAACCTCTTCCCGTAACGGTGCTCAGAGGCAATAAAGGGCGGCCACCGTGCCGGGCTTTCAATGCCGATTTCGTTTTCGCCGCCTACCGATCGTAACCTGCGTGCTCGCGGCGCCGGCGTCACTGCCGTGGTGGGTCCAACCAATACGGGCAAGACCCATCTCGCCATCGAGCGGATGCTGGCGCATTCGTCCGGGTTGATCGGTCTGCCGCTGCGTCTGTTGGCGCGCGAAGTCTATAACCGCGCGGTCGAGCGGGTGGGCGCCGACGCGGTGGCGTTGGTCACCGGCGAGGAAAAGATCAAGCCGCCGAACCCGCGCTTCTGGGTCGCGACCGTCGAAGCCATGCCGCGCGATCTGGACGTCGCCTTCCTGGCCGTCGATGAAATTCAACTTGCGGCCGATTTCGAGCGCGGCCACGTCTTCACCGACCGCATGCTGAACCGGCGCGGCCGCGAGGAGACGCTGGTGCTTGGCGCCGCCACCATGCGGCCGGTCGTCGAGCGGCTCCTACCCGGCGCCAGCATCGTCAGCCGTCCGCGGCTGTCGCAGCTCAGCTTTGCGGGCGAGAAGAAGCTAACCAGGCTGCCGCGCCGTTCGGCCATCGTGGCGTTCTCGACCGACGAGGTTTACGCCATCGCCGAACTGATTCGCCGCCAGCGTGGCGGCGCCGCGGTCGTGCTCGGCGCGCTGTCGCCGCGCACGCGCAACGCGCAGGTGGAGCTCTATCAGTCAGGCGAGGTCGAGTATCTGGTGGCGACCGACGCCATCGGCATGGGGCTCAATCTCGACGTCGATCACATCGCGTTCGCGTCCGACCGCAAGTTCGACGGCTATCAGTTTCGCAAGCTGAACCCCTCGGAACTCGCCCAGATCGCCGGCCGCGCCGGCCGCGCCACCCGCGACGGCACGTTCGGTACCAGCGGGCGTTGCCCGCCGTTCGAGACCGAACTGGTTCAGGCGCTGGAATCACACACCTTCGAGCCTGTGAAATTGGTGCAGTGGCGCAATACCGATCTCGATTTCTCCTCGGTCGGCGCCTTGCAGGCGACATTGGCCGCGGCGCCAACCGAAAATGGGCTCGCGCGCGCTCCGGTCGCTGAAGATATTCTGGTGCTCGACCACGCCGCGCGCGACGACGGCGTGCGCGCCTTGACGCGCACAGCCACCGATGTCGAACGGCTGTGGGACGTCTGCCAGCTTCCTGACTACCGCAAGATCGCGCCGGCCAACCACGCGGAGCTCGCGGTCACCGTGTACGGCTTCCTCATGCGCGAGGGCAAAATCGAGACCGACTGGTTCGCGCGTCAGATTGAGTTTGCGGACCGCACCGACGGCGACATCGACACACTGTCGACGCGCATCGCTCATATCCGGACCTGGACGTTCGCCGCAAACCGTCCCGATTGGCTCGCCGATCCCGAACACTGGCAAGGGGTCACGCGCGCCGTCGAAGACAAGCTCTCCGACGCGCTGCACGAGCGGCTCACCGAACGCTTCGTCGATCGCCGCACCAGCACGCTCATGCGGCGGCTGCGCGAGAACGCAATGCTGGAGCCGCAGATCAACAAAACCGGCGAGGTCGTGGTCGAGGGCCACGTCATCGGCCGGCTCGATGGATTCGTCTTTCTGCCGGACGCCTCCGCCGGCGGATCGGAGGCAAAGGCGTTGCACAACGCCGCGCAAAAAGCGCTTGTGGGCGAGATCGCGGTGCGCGCCACGCGGCTTGGCGAGGCTTCGGACGAGCAATTCGTCCTCGCCGCCGACGGTGCGATCCGCTGGACTGGCGCCGCGATCGGCAAGCTGTTTGCCGGCGAGGAGGTGTTGCGCCCGCGCGTGCGTCTGCTCGCCGACGAACATCTTACCGGAGCGCCGCGCGATGCCGTGCAAGCGCGGCTCGATCAATGGATCAAATCCCACATCGAGAAGCTGCTCGGCCCGTTGTTCGAACTTTCGACCGCCAGCGACATCACCGGCATTGCGCGCGGAGTCACGTTCCAGCTGGTCGAGACGCTCGGCGTACTCGACCGGCAAAAAGTGGCCGACGAGGTGAAAGGGCTGCAGCAGCCCGAGCGAGCGAGCCTTCGCAAATACGGCGTCCGCTTCGGCGCCCATCACATTTATGTTCCGGCTTTGCTCAAGCCGGCGCCGCGCTCGCTCGCCGCGCAGCTCTGGGCGCTGGCACACGAGGGAGCGCAGACCAAGGGCCTCGACGATTTACTGCATCTGGCCGGCAGCGGCCGCACTTCGATTCCGGTCAACCGCGAGATCGACGCCAGCCTATACCCCTGCGCCGGCTATCGGGTCTGTGGCGAACGTGCCGTCCGTGTCGACATTCTTGAGCGGCTCGCGGATTTGATACGCCCGGCGCTCGCTTGGCGCGAAGGCTCCGCCGGACAGAAACCCGCCGCAGCCTTTCCGGGCGGCGGCTTTACGGTCGTCAACGGCATGACATCATTGATCGGCGCCGCGGGCGAGGATTTTGCGTCGGTCCTGCGCTCGCTGGGATACCGCATGGAGCGGCGGCCTAAGCCGATCGCGGCGCCAGAGCCAGTCTCCGCCGCGCCTCCGCCCGACAGCGTTGCGCAAGCGCCCGAGGAGAGCGCTGCGGCCGACGCTTCGGCGCCGTCGGATAACGCGCCGCCCACCGAAACCACGACGGTTTCAGCCGGGCTGACGGCGGCTGAAGAACAATTGCAAGACTCAGCCGCGCCGGAAGATTCCGCCGTGAGCGAAACCCAAGAAGCTGTGGCGGTTGATTCGGATATCGAGCCGGCGATTGTCGGTAGCGAGAGCACAGCCGTCAGCTGCGAGAGCGCCTCGCCTGCCGAGACGGCCACGCCGCCGGACTCAGGCTTCGCGGCAACACAGGAAAGTGCAGCCGCCCCGGAGCAGCCCGCAAAAGAACCAGTTTTGATCGAAGTGTGGCGGCCGGGACGGAGCGAGGCCCGCCGTCGTCCCCGCGACCGGCGCCGCGAGCCGCGCAGGCCAGCCGGCATCGATGCGCAAAAGCCGGCGGAGAGCGGCGGCGAGGCGGCAGTGGCTGCTGCGAGCGCGGAAGCACAGCCCTCGGATCAACAAGCAGCGACTCCCGTGCCGCCCAAGTCGGGACGGCCTCCTCGCCACCATCGCCGGCATGGCGGCGAGCATCGGCAAGATCGAAGTGACCGTGGTGACCGCAGCGATCGCGGCGAGCGTTCGCAACGCGAGCGCGAACGGCCGCAGGCGCGTCCAGCGCGCTTCGAGCGCCGCGAGCGGGAGAAGGCGCCGGATCCAAATTCCCCGTTCGCCAAGCTCGCCGCCCTCAAGGCCCAACTGGAGGCCGACGCCAAGGAGCGGCGCTGAGTGACTGCCGAGATCGATCGGCAGCGCATCGATCGCTGGCTCTGGCATGCTCGTCTGGTCCGCACCCGCGGCGCGGCGGCGGCATTGGCGGGCGCCGGTTATGTGCGCGTGAACGGGATGCGAATTGATGCGCCCAGCCGGATGGTGCGGACCGGCGACGTCATCACGGTCGCGTTGGAACGCAACGTTCGCGTGCTCAAGGTTGTTGGATTTCGCGAGTGCCGGGGTCCCACAGGCAGCGCCGAGACGCTATATGAAGAGCTGACATAAAGGCGGACCGCGAAGGTCCATGGATGGATGAGGGTCAAAGGGCGGCCAGTCTTGCACGCCCCCGTGAGCTATGCGATAGGAGCAATGCTCACAGAAGACCATTAGAGTGTGCCAATGACCTATATCGTCAACGACAATTGCATCAAATGCAAATACATGGACTGCGTGGAAGTCTGCCCCGTGGATTGCTTCTACGAGGGCGAAAACATGCTCGTAATTCATCCGGAAGAATGCATCGATTGCGGCGTCTGTGAGCCCGAGTGCCCGGTTGAGGCGATCAAGCCCGATACCGAGCCGGGAGCCGAAAAGTGGTTGGGGCTCAACGCCGATTACGCCAAGGTATGGCCGAATATCACGGCCAAGAAAGAGCCGCCCGCCGACGCTAAAGAATGGGAAGGCGTAGCCAACAAATTTGAAGAGCATTTCTCCCCTGGCCCAGGCACCGGGGACTGAGAAAACCCATCGAACTAGGCCACTGGCGTCGTTAACTCTTGTTAATAAGTAATGCCTCGTGCGGCACAGCCGCCATGTCATAAAGCTTTGATTTTAGCTGAAAATGTGCTATATATAGCTTCTATAATGAAAAACGCGCCCCCGATATCTTGCTCCGCCGTATCTGGAGTCTCAATTTCTTGGGGGATTTTTCGAGGAACCGTCAGAAGAGGCGTGTGATCCACGCGAGAGCAGTGGCAGATAAGACTCGTCATCGTTCGAAGAAGAGCGCCTCCGGAATGAACCGGAAGGCTAGAAAAACCTCCTCCCGCGCGAGCCGGAGGCCTTTACAACCCGCGCGTGCGATGACCCGTAATAGGGTCGGCGCGGCAAAGCCCGTGCAACGGCGTAAGCCGGAAGCGGAAGGAGCAACTTTGGGAATGAGCGTGAAGAAAACTACGCAAAGACAAGGCTTCAAGACTAGCGAGTTTATCGTCTATCCGGCTCACGGCGTGGGCCAGATCATGGCCATCGAGGAGCAGGAAGTCGCCGGTGCACGGCTTGAACTGTTCGTCATCAACTTCGTCAAGGACAAGATGACGCTGCGGGTGCCGACCTCAAAGGTTGCGTCCGTCGGCATGCGCAAGCTTGCCGAGACGGCGATGATCAAGCGGGCCCTGGAGACGCTGAAAGGCCGCGCGCGCGTTAAGCGGACCATGTGGTCGCGCCGCGCCCAGGAATACGAAGCCAAGATCAATTCGGGCGACATCGTCGCCATCGCCGAGGTTGTGCGCGATCTCTACCGGTCGGACACACAGCCGGAGCAGTCCTACTCCGAGCGGCAGCTCTACGAGGCGGCTCTCGATCGGCTGTCGCGCGAGATCGCTGCCGTGCAGCGGATCACCGAGACCGAAGCGGTCAAGGAGATCGAGGCTGCGCTGGCGAAGGGTCCGCGACGCGGTCCCAAGCCCGAAGCCGAAGACGAGGCTGCAGTCGCGGAAGAAGCTGCCTAGCCGCTACCCGACATCACGAAGTCCAAAAGGCCCGGCGCAACCCGCCGGGCCTTTTTGCTGCGCGGCACCATCGGCGCTTCGTTGGTATGGGCGCCTGATTGATAAAGGATCCGTCAGGAAAATTCCTATGATTAGACATAAATTAAGCTTCATTTGAAATGACATGGAGTGGGTTCGTGTTGAGGGATCGAGGGGCAAATGCGTCGAAAAAAAGCCTCCAAGCGCGGGACAGGCCGCGCTGGCTGGATTCTGCTAGCGGCGGGCGTCGGCTACCTTATTGGCAGCTGGAACGCTTCGGCGGTACGGAGCACGGCGCCCGCAGGCTTGCAGACCGCGGCTCAAACTGTCGCGCTGCGCTTTCCGCAGGATTTGAGCGATGCCGCCGTGGTCGAGGTATCGGCCGATGAGCATCAAGCGCCCGTCGCCGCGCCGCTAGGCGACCCACAGCTCGCGCTGTTTGCTCCCGCACCCATCATTTCGCGCCAGCAGACCTCACAGGCTCCAGTGCAGATGGCTTCCGCCGATCCGGCCGCTGTGGTGGCCTCTGTCCCGGCGCCGGCGCGCAAGCCCGTGCAGCCGGTCATGGCTGTGAAACCGCACGCCCCTCCGGTTGCTCATGCGGCCAACCGTCCCGGATACATGCTGGATGATACGCAGATCGCCAGCATCAAGCAGCGCCTGCGCCTGACGCCCGATCAGGAGCGCATGTGGCCGGCGGTGGAAGTCGCGTTGCGTAACATCGCCTTCGCGCGGGCGCGCGACGCACACCAACACGGTGCACAGCCGGGCGCCATCGATCCCAACAGCACCGAAGTGCAGGATCTTAAATCCGCGGCCATCCCGCTGCTCATGAGCTTCAACGACCAGCAGAAGGACGAGGTGCGCAGCCTCATCCACGTCATGGGCGTGGACCAGCTGGCGACGCAATTCTGATCTGAAGCCGAGACTTGGCTGCACGAAGGCGAGCGGACAACGCTCAGACTCTTCCGTAGCGCGATCTAGCCGCGGAGACCTTTGTGGGCGGGCGGAACAGCTCGCTCGTGCATTGAACGCCGATCAAGGCCAAGACGGCGAAGCAAACAAGATCGCCGACCTCGAGCCGATTGGTCACGTGGAAGCTGTAGACGGGATCATAGAGGAAAAAGGCGGAGCAAAGCGTTGCCAAGGACGCGCAGAGCAGTGCTGCCAGACGGCCGTAGAGCATTGTCAGGAGCGCGATCGGCAGGAGGTAAAAGAATACAGGATGAAGCGGCCCCGCCCCGGACAGCTTGGTGTACCAAAGGATCGCCGTAACGAATGAAATGACCGTGAGCGACACGGCTACGGGTATTGCCCGTGTCTTGATCCTCATGCGCCCTCCCAGGGCCAAGCCTTTTCGACGTTTGCCGCATCATAGCGGACAGGGAACCGCCGCAATAGGAGAAAAATCCCCCTGCACCGGTCATTCTTAACCCGCTGAGGTAGTGTGATGGACCTTACTCAACCACGATTTTGACTTCGCTGCCCGCCTTTAGCCGCTCTCCCGCGTCGAGCCCGTTGAGTACGCGGAACTGCTCGACTTGGCGGTCGGACACCGCCATGCGGCTGGCAAGCCTGTCGACCGTATCTCCCGGCGCGACCTTCACGACGCGCAGCCGCAGCGGCTTGGTCTGGTCGATCTCGGCGAGGCTCATGCGCCGGAATGTGCCGACCGACTCGCGGAAAAGATGATCGGCTTCGGGTGTGAAGTGCTTGGCGGCAAAAATGAAACGGTAGACGTCGCTGCCAAAGCGGATGGCGTAGAGGCGGAAATCCCAATCGTCGCCTTTCGCGGTGGCGGTGGCGCCGGGAAAGCCGTTGATAGTGATGTCCTGGACGCTGGCCTGGTCGATGTTCTCGATCCAGCCGGAGGTCAAATAGCCGGCGAGGGTCTGTTCCGCCGGCACCCGCACGACGTCGAGGCGCAGTGCCGCGCCGCCGCCATGCTTGACGCCGAGGACCGCCGAGGCGGTGTTATCGAGAATAAAGCCATCAGGCGCCGTGAAGGTGAAGCCCAGCCGCGGATGGAGGAAGCGCCGGCCGCGCACATAGCCCTCGCTCGGGTCCTCACCATAGACGATGCCGTCGATGTCGGCGAGGTAGGCATCCTTCGCCTGCGCGATCTGATCCGGACTGTCCGCCGCCGGGGCTTTGTACTGGCGGGCGTTGGCCAGCGCATCGGTGATCCGCTGCGGGGTTGCGGGGTGTGATGACAGGAAGTCGGGCGCCCCCGGATTGATGGCGGAGCTGTGCAGCGGCTTGAGCTCGGAATTGCGCTCCAGTGACGCCAGGAAACGCACCGCGCCGTAAGGATCGTAACCCGCACGCGCCGCGATGCCGATGCCGATAGCGTCGGCCTCTAGCTCCTGCTTCTGCGAGAAGCTCGCCAGCTTGAGTTTCGATTTGGCGAGCGCTAGTGCACCCGCTTGCGGATCGCTCACGAGGTCGGTGAACACGCGATTGCGCAGATCGGCCTCGCGCATTTCCTCCTCGCGGAGCTCGGCATGGCGGGCAATCACGTGACCCATTTCATGCCCGATCACGGAGGCGAGTTCCGACTCGTCGTTCGCCAGCGCGATGAGGCCGCGCGTCACGTAAAGCTGGCCGGTGGGCAGTGCGAAGGCATTCACCGATTGGGAATTGAGCATCGTGACCCGGTAGTGGAGGTCGGGCCGGTCGGACGCCGCCACCAGGCGCCTGACCAATTCCTCGATCGTCGCCTGAAGCCGCGGGTCGGTATAGACGCCGCCGTAAGCGGACAGGATTCGCTGGTGCTCGCGCAGCTCCGCCGGCGTCATTTCGGCTTCCGCGGGCTTCGGCGGCGGCTGCAACGCGGCCTGGGGCGCTACGGTCGGCGGCGCGGCCGTGCAGGCTGCCAGCACCAGCGCCGCGACAATTGCGGCCGCACCGGCAAGCCGGCGGCTCGCTATCCCTGCTGATCCCAGTCCCCTCACACCCATCACCCGCCTAATTACGGTCGGCCGCCTCGATCTGCTCCGGATACACCGCCTCGATCCAAGGAGCGTGCCAAGGGGCTGCCACTCATGCCGCCGCGCGCCTCGACCCATCCCCGGACCCGCAGGCGCCTGCCGGCGAATCGCTTGAGGTCGAGATTCGCCGCGTTGAAGCTACGCTCGTTTCGCTTCCGGATCGTAACCGAAAAATCCTCGGACCAATGGCGCCCGAAATTCACATATGTGGTAGCGCCGCTTTCATGCACAGAGATCACGCTCCCCTCGACCAGCGCAAATCGGCCGCGCTGGGCCAGTATATCCGCCGGATGGTCAGCCTGAAGGGGGTCGTAGGACGGGCGGGCCCAAAGACCGAGCTTGGCCTCCCGGGCGGCATCTTCACGGCGCAGAAGTTCCATCGCGCAGTCGCGACTGCCGACGCGGTCGCCCACTCTGGCAAAGCCCCCGGAGATCAATCCCGCCTGCACCGGACGCTGGGAATCGCCACGCACCGCCACCGCATAGGCCATGATCCGTCCGTAGCGGTCGGCGGGGAACTCGGCCCGCCGCAAAACGACCTGCGCGCCGGCCAGCAACCCTGCCAGCGCGTCCTTCGCCGCCGTACCGCCAGTCGCTGCGCCCGGCTCGTCGAGCGGCGGCAGCGGCGGCGCTTCGATGGCAGCCAGCCGAACCTCGCGGCCGTCGTCGAGCAGGAAGGTGC
>JBAUYV010000340.1:0-5825 GCA_049584975.1 Xanthobacteraceae bacterium
ATGGAACGACGGACGGGGAGCCACGCTGAGGTACGGGCTTCAAAGCCCTTGGATGAGGCGGTCTCCCGTCCGCCACCGCATCAGCCATCTTAGCCGATGCCGTGATTCGTGACTTACAAGGATGAGGCTACCAACTACACCCCCAAATGCCGGTGCAGCACTTCGGGATTCTTGCGTACGGCCTCGGCGCCGAGCGATTCGACGATGATGCCGTTGTTGAGGATGTAGACGCGGTTGGCGAGCATCATCGCCGCCGAGATATTCTGCTCCACCAGCAGAATGGTCAGGCCGGCGTCCGCCAGCGACCGGCAGGTGGCGAGCAGGTCGCGCACGATGATCGGCGCAAGCCCCTCGAATGGCTCGTCGAGCAGCAGAATTTTCGGTTCGCGCACCAGCGCGCGGGCAATCGCCAGCATCTGCTGTTCGCCGCCGGAAAGGTCGGTGCCGCGGCTGGTGCGGCGCTCCTTAAGCCGCGGGAACATGGCGTAGACGCGCTCCAGCGGCCAGCGGCTTGGGGCGGTCAGGCCCGCCAGGATGATGTTTTCCTCAACGTTGAGACCGCCGAAGATGCGGCGGTCCTCGTGGACCAGTTGCATGCCCGCTTGCGCGATGGTGTGGCTCTTTTTGCCGGCGATCTCGGCGCCGTCGAACACGATCGAGCCCGTGCGCGGCGTCACCACGCCCATCAGGCTCTTCAGGGTCGTGCTTTTGCCGGCGCCGTTGCGGCCCAGGAGCGCCACCACCTCGTTGCGCTCCACGTTGAGCGCAACGTCGAAGAGGATGTGGGAGTCCCCGTAATAACTGTTCAGGCCACTGACCTCGAGCAGGCTCATGCGGCCACCACGCCGCCCAGATAGGCGTCCTGTACGACCTTGTTGCCCTTGATCTCGCTCGGCGTGCCTTCTACCAGCACGCGCCCCTCCTGCAACACGGTCACGCGCTCCACGAGTTCGAACAGCGAATCCATGTCGTGATCAATGATGATCATAGTGCGGCCCTGGCTGATCGACTTCAGGAGTTTCACCATCTCCACGCGTTCGCGCGGGCTCATACCGGCGAGCGGTTCGTCGAGCAGCAGCAGGCTCGGCGAGCTGGCCAGCGCCAGGCCGACTTCAAGACGCCGTTTCTCACCGTAGGCCAGCTCCGACACCGGTACGTCGGCGCGTCCGCTAAGATCGACGAGAGCCAGCGTGCGCTCGACCTGCTGGTCGAGGCCGGGGATGTTGCGCGGCCGGCTGAACATGTCGAGGCGGAATTTTCCGCGCAGCTCCGCAAGCGCCGAAATCGTCAGGTTCTCGCGCACGGTGAGCCGGGTGAACAGCTGGTTGACCTGATAGCTCTTGGTCAGGCCGAGCTGGCATACGTCGGTTACGTCCATGCCGGTAATATCGCGGCCCTCGAATACGATTTGGCCGGAGGTCGGATGGATCTCGCAGGTCAGCATCTTGAAGAATGTGGTCTTGCCGGCCCCGTTCGGTCCGATGATGCCGCGCCGCTCGCCGCGCTTGACCGAAAAATCGATATCGCTGTTGGCGATTAGGCCGCCGTAGCGCTTGGTCAGGGCGGTGGCTTGCAGAATCGGGCCGGAGAACTCGTCGCCCTCGCGGTGCGGTGGCGGCATGGGTGCAGCGGCCGGTACTTTGGCGAGGGCAATTTCCGCCGCCTTTTGCTCCTCTTCCGCGGTCATCCCGGGGATGGGTGCGACTTCGTGCGGCGCCGCCTTGGGGGCGCCGTGCTGCACCGCCACCGTATAAAGGTCGGCCATGCCGCCGATCAGGCCACGGCGCAGAAAACACACGAGCAGCACGAACACCAAGCCCAGCACCAGTTTCCAGGCAGCGCCGAGGTGGAGCGTCTGCTGCAGGAAGTCGCTGAGATAGAGCCAGACCATGGCGCCGACCAGCGGCCCAAACAGATTGCCGGCGCCGCCGATCGCGGTCTGCATGACCAGCTGGCCTGACGTATCGAACGTGAACGCGTCCGGCGGCATGAAGCCCTGCATGACGCCGAGCAGGCCGCCGGCAAAGCCCGCATAGGCGGCCGCAATAACGAACGCAGCGAGCTTGTAGCCGTGGATGTTATGGCCGACGGCCGCTGCACGCAGCGGATTGTCGCGGATGGCGCTCAGGATGGCGCCAACCGGCGAGCGCACGATGCGCAGCGCGATAACGATGCCGACGAAAAACCAGAAGGCGAAAAAGGCATAGAGCGACCAGTCGGTGTTGAACTTGAAGACCTTAAAGCCGAGGTTCAAGGTCGGCGTCGGCACGCCGGGCAGGCCGTTCTCGCCGCCCGTATAGGCCGACAGCGGATTGAATTCGACGAAGAAGAAGACTTCGGCGATCGCTACCGTGATCATGGCGAAGTAGATGCCGGTGCGCCGCAGCGCGATCAGACCGACCAGAAAACCGACAATCGCCGCAACGATCAGCCCGATGAACACCGCAAGCAGGACGTTGGGGAAGTTCAATTGCGTGAGCAGATAGGCGGCGACCATGCCGCCGGTGCCGAAAAAGGCGGACTGGCCAAAGGAGAGCAGGCCGGTGAAGCCGAACAATATGTCGAAGCCGATGCCGAACAGGCCCCATATCAGGATGCGGTTGATCGTGGTGGGGGCGAATCCAAGATACGGCAGGATGAACGGCGTGGCGATCAGCCCGATTGCCGTCAGTGCTTCGACTAGAAAGGGACGTTGCTTGAGCATCAAATGACCGCGCTCATTCGCGGCTGGGAGTGCCAAGCAGGCCGTAGGGACGGATCACGAGGACGAGCGTCATCGCCACGAACAGCATGACGTACGAGTAGCCGGGGTTGATGATCGAGGTAAGGCTTATGATTTCGCCGGCGATCAGTCCACCAAGCACGGCGCCCGGAAACGATCCGACGCCGCCGATGACGACAACGACGAAGGTCTGTACCAGGATCGCTTCGCCCATGTCCGGGGCGAGCGAGACCACCGGAGCATTGACGATGCCGGCAAAGCCCGCCGCCATGGCGCCGATGCCAAACACCAGCATGAACACGCGGTACACGTCGATGCCGAGGGAATCCACCATGATGGAATCCTCAATGCCGGCGCGCACGATCATCCCCAGCCGCGTGTGGTAGAGCACCAGGAACAGCGCTGACAGCGCGACCGCGACGATGCCGACGACGACCAGGCGGTAGGTCGGGTAAAACATGAACCCGAGCGAAGTGATGCCGACAAACGCGGACGGCGGTGGCACCACTTTCGACAGGCTCCCGAAAAACAAACGGACGATTTCGACGAAGACGATGCCGAGCCCAAACGTGACCAGCAGCTGGTCTTCGTGCGGGCGGCCATAGAAGTGGCGAATAACCACGCGCTCCATCGCCACGCCGACCGCCATCACGAACAGTGAGCCGGCGATCAGGGCAACGGCGAAGGAGCCCGTGTAGGTATAGGCCACATACCCGGCATAGCCGCCGAGCATGAACATTGCGCCGTGCGCGAGGTTGAGGACCCCGAGTGTCCCGTAGATGATCGTCAGGCCTGACGAAATCAGCGCCAGCAACGCGCCGAGCACCAGCCCGTTGAACGTCTGCGAGACAACGTTAGCCCAGTTGATCACACATAACCTCGCGCACGGGATATTTTCTCGCGGGCGAGATCAGACGTAGTCGCCGAGCTGGCAGCCGAATGCGTCGGGCTTCTGCATCAGCGGCTCGCCCGGCACGACCTCGGTCACCTCCCAGTAGTCCTCTTTGTTCTTCATAGCGCTCGGCGCCTTGCCGCGGACGATGATGACCGGCCGGACCAATTGATGATCGGCGGCGCGGAAATGCACATCGCCTACGGTCGAGTCGAACGCCTCACCCTTCTCGTAGGTCTTGATGACATCCGGCGGGTAGAATGTGCCCGCTTCCGAGACCATGCGCGCCCAGATGGCGAATTGCATGTAGGCGTTGTTGGCGCCCCACTCGGGCTTATAGCCGTATTTCTTGTCGAACGCCTCGACGAACGCCTTGGCCAGCGGGTACTTGTCTTCCAGCGTCCACCAGAAGTCGGTGGCTGCGTACACGCCTTCCGTCAGCTCCGGTCCGACTTCCTTGGCGAGGAATGGGATCTGGTACGGGATGACCAGCTTCATCTTGGGGATGATGCCGAACTGTTTTGCCTGCTGGATCGACAGCACCGCGTCACGTCCCCAGTTCACGTTCAACAGGATTTCGGCCCCCGAGTTGGCGATGTTCGTCAGGTATTGGCTGAAATCCTGCGTGCCGAGCGGCGAGATTTGGTTGGTGACCATCGTCCAGCCGCCGTTCTGAGTCAGATAGTCGTTCATCGACTTCGTAACGGTGTGGCCGTACGTGTAGTCCGGCGTCATGAATGCCGACTTCTTGCCCTTGCCGAAGGTCTTCAACAGCACCGGGCCGAGCGCATTCGCGGCGGTCTCACCATAGAAGCACTGCCGGAAGCTGTAGCGGGCGCAGTCCTTGCCGGTGGTGTCGTTGGAGCCGGAAATCGCCACGACATAGAGGATGTGCTCGCGCTGGGCGAACTTGTTGAGCGCCACCGCGACCGCGCTCGATGTCGAGCCGGTCATGAGGATGATCTTGTCATTGTTGATGAAGGTCTGCTGCTCCTGCACCGCGTCGTTCGGCTTGGCGCCGGAATCGGCGACGACCAGTTTCACTTCCTTGCCGAGCACGCCCTTGGTCACCTTCGGCGCGATCTTTTTGATCAGGTCGTGACCGCTGTTGATGTGCTCGACGGCGAGCTCCATGCCTTTAAGCTCGTCTTCGCCTTGCACCGCATAGGCGCCGGTGCGCGGTACGGCGGCGCCAATGGAGACGGCCGGGCCTTCGGAGCCTGCGGGCCAGGTCCCGATCGGGGGCTTATCTTCGGCAGCCGCCACGGGGATGAACTGGAAGTTTCTCGGGCCGCCCGCGGAAAGGACGCCAAGGCCCGCGCCGGTTGCGACCGCTTGCCGCAGCAAACGCCGCCGCGAAAGCTCGTTGGAAGAGGGGTTTTTGCTGGTAGTCATATGGATCTCCCTAGTTGGATGTTCTGCAACTTGTTGAGTTTGCCCCCCTTAGCGGGGGAATCTTTAAGTTCTTGTTGATTCCCGAGTAACTTGCGACCGACCCCCAAAGAAAACCAGACATAAAGCGAGACAGAATGGCCCTTTATACAAGGCCCCACGCTTTATCGGGCGGACCGGGCGGTAAAATCAAGTTGGACTAAAGTCGTTATCGGGCGGCCCTTTACTCGGGGCGAATCAAAAGAACGTGGGATTTACAGCGAGCCGGCCGGCGGCGCCGCCGACGGCGTAGCCGGCTGTCGCGAACCGTGCCGCGCCACCATCGCGTGGGTGCGCCGGTCGCGATAAAGCCACCCCATCACATTGGTGCCCATCGTCACCGCGGTGATGATCGTGAAATACTCGATGACCTCCTGCCAATCTCTCGCGTCCTGCGGAAGGAAATTCCAAATGCTGAACGGAGCCGTCGAACTGCTGAGCGCCGTGACGGCCGCAATCATGCCGACTGCCGACGCGAACCCTAGTGCAGCGCCGGTGATTAGCGTTGCAACGGTGCGAAAGCGGATGTGAAAGCAAAGGCCGATCCCTAGCGCCGCGGCTATCGCGGTGATGGCGAGCCGCAAGTACATCGGGTTGGTATCGATCTTGAACAGGATGAGATACTGACTCAAAAGCACGAGTGCAAACGGCAGCACCAAATAGACTGACGTGAACAGCGTCCAGAATTGCAGGCTCAACTGGTCGATGGCGCGAAACAGCCGCTCCATGTCCAAGGAAAACGCGTCGCCGGATCGGACCCCGATGGCGTTGAGATAGGGC
>JBAUYV010000341.1:0-52285 GCA_049584975.1 Xanthobacteraceae bacterium
GAGCTCCTCGTATTCGACGATGACGGATTCGGCGGCGTCCTGCGCCGCGGCGGCGGTTTCGGCCACCACCATGGCGATGGGCTCGCCGATGTGCATGACGCGCTCGGTGGCGAGCGCCGGCCGGTGCGGCATGAACAGGGTGGCGCCGCTGCGCCCGGGAACGGGCGGATGGCGGCCGATGCTGCCGGTCTCGGCGGTGTCCTTGCCGGTGAGCACGCCGACGACGCCGGGCGCCTTGAGCGCGCCGGAAACGTCCACGCTGACGATGCGGGCGAACGCGTGCGGGGAGCGGACGAAGTAGGCGTAGGCCTGGTTCGGCAGCGGCGCGTCGGCGATGTAGCGGCCATGGCCGCGCACCAGCGGCTCATCTTCGACGCGGCCCTTGAAGTCCGCGTGGTGATCGGTCTCCGTCTTGGCGTCCATCATCAGTCCGGAATTTCCTTTGCGGTTTTCTGTGGCGATTTTCGGAGGCCTTTTATAGCCGAAACTCGCAGCGGCTAAAGGGGCCATTTTCCTGCCCCGCCGATGCGCGGGAGGCATACCGGCGGGCTCAGTACCTCCCGTAGAAAATTTGCTTGATGCAGCCGGTGCCGATGTCCTGGCATAGGACCGACTGGTCCTGGAAATCCTTGACGCTGGTATGTTTGTCGAGTTTGGGGTCGATCGCTTTCAGCGAGATGACATTCACGGTGCCCTTCTGGCGCGACACGTATATGGCTCCGTCGCGAATGTCTCTCAATTTGAACCCAACGAAATAGGCGACCGGATAGTCATCGCCGGTGCAAGCCCACTTCATCTGATTGTGGAATTTTGTGGCCGGGTCCATGTAGCCCTGGAACAGATTAAGGTCGAAGTCCCCGGAGCCCGATTGCTCTTCCTTGATCACGACCTGGGTGGAAAAGAAATCCGGGCCGCCCGCTTTCTGGTCGGCGATCAGTTTGTCGATGTCTTCCGCCGAATAGCGTTTGGCCTTCCGCAGCTCCTCGAGGTGCTGCGGGAACGGGCCGAGGGTGATCGTTCCGAATGTGCAGTATTTGATCTCGGCGTCGGCCGCGGCGGGCTGTGAAGCGAAACTGAAAATGCAGCCGATGATCGCGGCGAGCAGCGTGTACTTAGTGGTCATGCGGAAGGCCGTTGTCCTAAAACGCATGGTTTTATCCTTCATCCGTCATGGCCACGCTTGCAAGCCCCGGCCATGCGGATGAGCTGACTGGGAGAGCCCTCAGGCGCCCGCCACACCTTGCATGCCGCGTCGGCAACATGCACAACGGCGTTTAGTCCGGGGGAGAAGCATGACGCGCACGATCGACACCCACACACACGTACTCGCTGACGACACCATCAAAATCCTGCAAAAGGAAATTCCGAGCCTCGGGCTGAAGCTGACGCCTTTCGACGCTGACAACGCCGTGGTCGAGGTGGCGGGCGTGCCGTACCGCCCGTTTCCGCGCGGCGGCCACGACATCGAGCGCCGGCTCGCCGACATGGACTCGACCGAGGTCGACGTGCACGTGTTGTCGGCGTCGCCGCAGACCTGGCTCTACGGCCAGGAGGCGTCGGTCGGCGCGGCCGCGGCGGCGATCCAGAACGAAGGCATCGCGCACTTGGTGAAACAAAAGCCCGATCGGTTCAGCGGCATCGCCACGCTGCCCATGCAGGCGCCGGAGAAGGCCGCGGAGGAATTACGCCGCGCCATGAAGAGCCTTGGGCTGCGCGGCGCCATGATTGGCTCCAACGTCGGCGGCAAGAATCTCGACGATCCGAGCTTCGAGCCGCTGTGGGCGGCGGCGGCCGAGCTCGATGCCTTCTTCATGATTCATCCCGGCAATGTCGCCGGCGCCGACCGCCTGCGCGCGTACTATCTGGGCAACCTGATCGGCAATCCGCTCGACACCACCATCGCGGCCGCGTGCCTGATCTTTGGCGGCGTGCTGGAGCGTCATCCGAACTTCAAACCCGTCCTGGTACATGGGGGCGGCTTCACGCCCTACCAGGGCGGGCGCTGGGTCCACGGTTGGCATGTGCGGCCGGAGCCAAAGGTGCACTTGAAACATTCGCCGGAAAAATATCTCGACCGCTTCCGCTATGACACGATCTGTCATTCGCAGGCGTCGCTCGAATTCCTCATCGCGACGGCCGGCGCCGACCGCGTGTTCCTCGGCAGCGATTATCCCTATGACATGGGGATGATGGATTGCGTGCGGCACGTGCGTTCGCTAGACATTTCGCCCGCCGACCGCGATACGATTCTCGGCCGCCACGCTGAATCCATTTTGGCGCTGTGAACAACGCCGTGAACGAAATCTGGGCTGTATGCGTTGCTAACGCGTCCGTACGTTCCTAACGCGTCAACAAACGTCCGGGATTGAAATCGCCGTCACCTGCATCGACCCAATGAGCTGATAGGGAGCTGACCATGAACGATAGCCAAAACGGTTGCGAACGCGTTTCACGGCGTGTGGTGCTCAGCGGCACGGCGCTGGGGCTCGGCGCCGTCGCGGCCGGGGCCGCGGCGACCTGCGCGCGCGCAGCAGAAGGTCAGCCAGGCCGACGCCAAGTATCAGGCACAGCCGAAGGACGGGCAGCAGTGTGATGGCTGCTTGCAGTTCCAGGCGCCCAATGCCTGCAAGCTTGTCGACGGCAATATCAGCCCGACCGGCTGGTGCCTGCTGTTCGCGGCCAAGCCGAAATAAAGCGAATCCACGCAAGCCTGAAAAAGCCCAAGTCCGGATTGCGCCGCTCACCCGCCGCGGCGCAGAGCAGCAATGCGCGGTCGAAATCCGGGATGGCGCGCGGCGGCGTCTGCTATAGCGTAGCGCCTGCTATCGCATAACATTGTGGGCGCGGTCCGGGATTGCGCTTGCGCAACCCAGGCGGCTTATTCCCTCCCGATGCTGCGTCCCGGTTCGTTTGCGCTTACTTTACTGCTGGCGTTGTTGACCGGGATCGGCCCGCTGTCGACGGACATGTACGTGCCGTCGCTGCCCGACATCGGCCGCGCGCTGCACGCATCGACCGAGCAGGTGCAGTTGACCATTTCGAGTTACCTGCTCGGCTTTGCCACCGGACAGATTCTCTACGGGCCGATCTCGGACCGTTTCGGCCGCAAGCCAGTGATGATGGCGGCGCTGGTTTTGTACGGCGTGGGCAGCATCGTGTGCGCGACCACGCAGTCTATCGAGATGCTCGCCGCGCTGCGCTTCGTGCAGGCGCTTGGCGGCGCCGGTGCGATCGTGCTTGCGCGCGCCGTGGTGCGCGACCTTTATTCCGGCGTGCGCGCCGGGCGCGAACTTTCACTGATGGGCTCGATCCAGGCGCTGGCGCCGATCCTGGCGCCGGTGATCGGCGGCGTGATGCAGACGGTCTTCGGCTGGCGCGCAAGTTTCATCCTGCTGGTGATCTTCGCCGTGGGTGTCGGCATCGCGACCGCGCGCCTGTTGCCGGAAACGCTGCATAAGCGCACGCCTGGGCCGTTTTCACTCGCGACCATGGGCGGCCTGTTCGCCTCGGTGCTCGCCCATCGCGGCTTTCTGGCGCACCTCGGCATCATCATCACGACCTTCGTCGGGCTCTACGCGTGGGTCTCCGGCTCGTCTATCGTGATTCAGGGCATATACGGACTTTCGCCGCTGGCGTTCGGCGCGACCTACGCGGTCGGTTCGTCGGGTTATTTGCTGGGGACGAACATCGCCGCGCGCGTCGTCATGCGCCACGGCCTCAACCGCATGATCGGCATCGGTACCGCGATCATGGCCGCGGGCGGCTTGACCATGGCGGCGGTCGTGGCGCTCGGCCTGACCCATGTGATCTGGCTCGTGGCCGGGATGACGATTTATCTCACCGGCATGGGGCTTTCCATGCCGCAGACCATGGCGGGCGCGGTCACGCCGTTTCCCGATCGCGCCGGCACTGCGTCGTCGGTTCTGGGTTTTTCCCAGCAATCGTCCGCTTCGATCGCCGCCGCGATCATCGGCGCGTATCTCGGCCGATCCGCCTGGCCGGTGGCCGGCACCGTCGCCGCCATGGGCTGCCTCGCGTTTGCGTTTTGGATGGTGACGCGCCACGTGCGCAACGCGGGTTACTGAACGCGAAGCGGGCTCTGGTCTATCGCGTTCGCTTTGCCGCCTCGGTGACGATGTCGTAGGCCTCGTGAAGCGCCGGATTGGTCTTCGATACGTCATCGCCGACGCTGCCGAGTGTCTTCATCATCGCGGCTTGTTCGTCGTTCGGGAAGCTGATTAGTTCGCCGCCGCCATCGGTCCAGCCCTTGCGGGCCTTGTTGAAAATCTCGATCGCCTGCGGATCGATGGCAACCGATTGCTGAGCGCCGTCCCGGTCGACGATCTCCTGCAAATCCTTGGGCAGGGAGTCGTACCACTTTTTGCTGACCTCGACGATGATGAAGACCGCCGGCTGGTTGGTTTCGGTGACGTATTTGGCAGCGTCCTGATAGTGGAAGTTGGTGTAGACCGTAAGGCCGGCGATTGAGGCGTCGATGGCGCCCTGCTGCAGCGCCGGCAGCACGTCGCCGAGCGACATCGCCACCGGCGTGGCGCCGAGCCGTTCGAACGCCGTGGTTTGGAACTGCGAGGCGAAGACCCTGAGCTTCTTGCCCTTGAGATCGGCGAGATGACGGATCGGCTCACGCGAGACGATCGAAGACATTTGCGTGCTGAACATGCCGACGCCGTGCAGCCCTTTGTTGGCGCCGAGACCGAGCATCAGCTTCAAGACCGCCGGATCGGCGCTCAGCCGCAACGCATGCGGCATGGAATCGACCAGACCCGGCGCGGCCATCACCTCGAAGCGCTCGTCGACGCCGACAAAGAACTCAGGCGGAATGACTGCGGCTTGAATGGCGCCGAACTGCACGCCCTCGATCTGACGCGGAATGGAACCCAACTGGCTCGCCGGGTAGACCTCGCCTTTGATGCGGCCGCCCGAATCCTTCTCGACGACGGCGGCGTAATTCTTGGCGAGCAGATGCTGCGCTTCGTTGATGGTGGGCAGCGTGATCTTCATTACGTAGGTTTTGTCCTGCGCGCGCGCCGAAGTAAGCGGCAGCGCCAGCAGCAACGCAAAGGTGCACGCGGCACAGAGCCGTCGAGACATCTTGAGCTTTATGAATGGCACGTCATGGCCCCCGTTTTTTGTCGTTACCAATGGTGCCACGAATTATGCACGAAATGTGCCATGCCTTCCGGCATCGCAGCCATGAGCCGAGGCGAGGAATGGACGCTGTCCATGGGAGGCGCGATAATCGCGGGCCATGAAGTACTGGCACAGAGCAGCGCTGGTTTTTTCGGTCGCCTGGGTATTGGTGCTCGGGATCTACGTTGCGGCTTCCGCCTATCAGAAGTTTGCTTGCGTACCCACGGTCGATACACTTCCGGACGGCACGATCGTGCGCCATGCGTGCGTGCACGCACCCACGTCATGGCGAGTCATCCTCTTTACGGCCGGATATTTTGCCGGCGGCGTTGCGGTGATCTGGCTGCTGTCGTGGTTGTTTCTCGGCTGGCCGTCCGACGTCGTCTCCGATTTCTTCGGCTTCCGGCGCGACCGCCAATAGCGAGATCAAATGCTTGGGCGATGTTCACTGCTCGGCAGCCAGCGTGACCAGGACGTGTAATCAGAAATCCGGCTCAATCTGTGTTGCGCTTTCATCGTGGTGGCAGAGCAGAATCGTGCCTCTATGCGCGACCATGGAATTTGTGTAACTCCTATCCCCAGGGGAGAGTCCGGAAGTCGCGCCGCATGGTGGCGGCAATAATATTCACAACGGGCGATTTACTCGTCGCGACGAAAACGTCCTTGTCGCACTGGCGAAGGGTGAGTTCGCTGGGAAAGATCGCACGATGCCCAAGACAAATGATGCGGTAAGCACATTCGCTGCCGGTTCGGTGGCCGCGAACGAAACGCGGTCCCGTTGGATTGCCATAGGGCGTGACGGTGTTCGGGATGTGGTCGCCGGCGTCGTGGCGGCCGTCGTGCTGATTGCCAATATCGTTTCATTTGGCGCCCTGATGTTTCCCGGCGACTTCAGCGCCGGTATTCCCGTTGTCGTTTGGTCGATGCTGATTGGAGCCTGTATTTGCGGCGTCTGGATCGCACTCGCAACTTCGCTGCCTCCGATCGCGACCGGTATCGATTCACCGACGGGCACGGTCCTCGTGTTGCTGAGCGCTTTGGCCGGAGCACGAGTCGTTGCCGCAGGTGGCAGTCCGCAAGCAGCAGTTCAGATCGTGATGCTGCTTTTCACGACCGCGACCTTCCTGTCGGGTGCATTGCTCTATCTTCTGGGCGCCTGCCGATGGAGTGCGTATTTCCGGTTTGTGCCTTTCAGTGTGGTGGGCGGCTTTCTCGCAGCAACGGGCTGTTTCCTGGTTGCCGGCGGCGTTCGAATGATTACCGCCCGGTCGTTTTCTGTTCACGCGCTGGCAGCGCCCTGGACCTTTGGCGATGTTGCAAAGCTCGGGACTGCCGTTCTCGTCGTTGCTGTACTGCTGGCTCTGCGCTTCTGGGTCAAATGGGCCTTGGCCATGCCCGCGGCGCTTCTGGCGATGTGGCTGGGATTGGTTGCCGCGCTGAGATCTCTGGGGCTGTCTGGCACTCAAGACGGCTGGTACTTCCACTCCCTTGGCGCGCTCAAAGCGTGGACGCCGTTTACGGCGCTTGACGCATCGAGTCTGACTTGGCCGACCGTAGGACACCTGATACCGGAATTGTTCGCAGTGTTGTTCGTCGCGCTCATCTCGCTGATTACCAAGGTATCGAGCATTGAGATTTCGCGTCAGGCCTCGGGTGATCTCGATCGCGAACTTCGCGCCCACGGTGCTGCCAGCATGATCGCCGCGCCTTTCGGCGGCCTCGCCAGTAGTGTTCAAGTCGGCACAAGCCGGTTGTTGGAGCATGTCGGTGCCACGCGCATGAGCGGCGTGGCTTGTGCGGCGACAATGGGGATCGTTGGCATCGCTCATTTTGACCTGCCGGGAATAATCCCGATCCCGCTTGTTGGCGGTCTCATCTTTTATTTGGGTTACAGCTTCATTGCTGATGCGGTGTGGAGACCCTATTCACAGCGCGCCTGGGTTGATTTGGCGCTCATCGTCGGCATCACGATCGTTTGCCTTCAATACGGTTATCTGGTGGGAGTCTTAGCCGGCCTGGTGTGCGCCTGCATGCTCTTTGCAATAAGCTACGCTCGCCTTGGCGTGATCCGCCGGCACGCTACCCGAGCCCAGGTCGTAAGTCATGTCGACCGCTCGGTGGAAGCGTCGGACTATTTACGTAAAGGCGGCGATGCCATCCAACTCTATTGGCTGTCGGGCTATATCTTCTTCGGCTCATCGGAAGGCATATTCGAGCGCATCAAGGCCGATATAAACGCGCTACATCCGCAGCGGATTGCCTATTTGCTCCTTGATTTCAGTTTGGTCTCCGGAGCCGACACGTCGGCCATCGTCAGCCTCTCCAAGCTGCGCAGATTTTGCAAGGAGAAGGGAGCGACCCTTGTCTTCTGCTCGCTGTCGGCGGCTAACCGCGCGGCACTGGAACAAGGCGGCTTCCTGGACCGAAAGAATCCTCAACAAGTCTTTTCCGATTTCAATTCCGCGCTCGGCTGGTGCGAGGATCAAATGCTCGGCAAGGCCAAGCTTGAGGCTGATGTCAGCTTGGACGCCTTCGAGGCATGGCTCCAGTGTCAACTCGGGAGCGGCAGCCAATCCGCCGATTTGACGGCTTATCTGGAGCGTAAAAACGTGGACGGCGGGCAAGTGATATATCGTCAGGGTGATCCCGCCGAAACAATCGATCTCATCGCTGAGGGACGACTCAATGTCGAAGTGACAGGCAGCGATGGCATGCGCGTGCGCGTGCGGCGCATGGCGACGCACACGGTCGTCGGTGAGATGGGTTTTTTTCGAAAGGCGGTCCGATCTGCTTCCATTTCCTCGGACAGTCCGGCCGTCGTCTTCACGCTGACACGCGCTAATTTTGATCGTATGCGCCGCGAACGGCCCGATTTGGCAGGCGATTTCATTGAGTTCATCGTGAGGGTACTGGCCGACCGCATTGAGAGCGCGAATCGAGAGATTGCGGCGCTGATCCCTTAGTTCTCGCCTAACCGATCCCCCCGCCACGATTGCCGAGTGCACCATGTCTCCGGCACACAGCCGGCGAAACGGCCTTGTTGAAGGAACGCCGAGTACCAATGGCCAGTAGCGCGGCAATAGGCCCTCTTGTTCCCGCATCTCGGCTCGGCTTCAGTTCACCCGCGAGAGGCTGGATTAGCTGGCGGAAATACGCGTGCGAACGATGACGGGGCGCTTGCATAGCGGAAAACCCGGCAGAGCGGCTGGCCGCCTGCTCGTGTGGGCTTTTTTCGGCGCGATCGCGGGCGCCGGTGCGGTCCGTGCCGACCCCGTTTCCGACTTTTACAGCCACAAGACCGTGACCTTGATCGCCGGATTCCCCGCCGGCGGCGGATACGACACCTACGTGCGCCTGCTCGCGCGGCATTTGGGCGCGTTCATTCCAGGTCATCCTTCGGTCGCACCCGCGAATATGCCTGGGGCGGGTTCGATGAACGCGGCCAATCACATTTACAATGATGAGCCGAAAGACGGCAGCGTGCTCGGCATGTTCGCCTCCTCGGTCGTCATGGAGCCGCTTCTTGGCAACAAGGACGCCCGATTCGAGCCGACAAAATTCAGCTGGATCGGAAGCATGTCGCAGGATGTCGCTTATTGCGGCGTATGGCAGACGGCGGGTGCCGCGGCGACGTTCGATGACATGCTGCAGCAACAAAGCAAAGAAACGATTTTCGGCGGCGGCGCGCCGACGGCAATCACCTATCAGCATCCGATGATTCTGAAGAATGTGCTCGGCGCGCATATTCGCGTCATACCCGGCTACGCTGGCACGCGCGACATCGATCTTGCCATGCATCGCGGCGAAGTGAATGGCGAATGCGGACTGTATGCTTCGTCGATCAAGGCGCAATTTTTCGATGACGTAAAATCCGGCCGGTTCAAGCTCGTGATCCAGATGGGGCCGCGCAAATCATCCGAGTTCGGCGACATTCCAAGCGTCTTCGACTACGCCAAAACCGACGAAGAGCGTGCGGTTCTTGAACTCCACTTTGGTCAGCTTGTGCTTGGCCGCCCCTTGGCCGGACCGCCCGATATTCCGCCGGATCGCCTTTCGGCGCTGCGCGATGCGTTTGGGGCGACAATGAAGGATAAGGACTTCAACACCGAAGCCCAGAAAGTCGGCCTCGAGATCGATCCGGCGACCGCGGACGATGTGCAAAAGCTGTTGGAGCATTTTGCGAAATTCTCGCCGGCGCTCCTCGCTAAGGCGCGGCAGGCCGCTGGCCGCTGAAGAGAACAAGCCACATAGCGGCGGCGCAGGCCGCGTCGATCGACGCGATCAGTCGACTTGCGCGCCGGACGCCTTGATGATCGGCGCCCACTTGTCCAGTTCCGCCTTGATGAAGTCGGCGGTCGACTTCGGCGTTGAGCCCGGCGTCGGATCGATCCCGGCGTTTTTCAGGGCGCCGGATACTTTGGGATCGGCAAGCGACTTGTTGACGGCGTCGTTGAGCTTGTCGACGATCGGCTGCGGCGTTCCGGCGGGCGCCAGGATGGCGTTCCACGTGTAGCACTCGTAGCCTTTGATACCTTGCTCCTGCAGGGTCGGCAGATTCGGCATTGACGGAATGCGCGTTGCCATTCCGGCGCCGAGCGCGCGGACTTTGCCTGAGAGCGCCAGTGGCATCGCGGTCGGCGTTGCGTCGAATGCGATCGAAATTTGACCGCCCAACAGGTCGGTATCCATGGGCGCGGAGCCTTTGTAGGGCACGTGCACCATCTCCAGCCCGCCGGCATCGGCTTTGAATTCCTCGCCGCACAAATGCAGGATCGAGCCGGTGCCGGAGGAGCCGTAAGAGTATTTGCCCGGGTTCGCCTTGATCAGCGCCACTAGGCTTTTGACGTCGGTTGCGGGAACAGACAGGTTCGCCAGCAGAATTGTCGGCGTGACTCCGATCCGCCCGACCGGTGCGAATGCGGTCGCGGAATTGTATGGTAGGTGCCGGTAGAGGGCGGGATTGATGGCGTTGGTGGATACCGTCGCCATCAACAGCGTGTAACCGTCGGGCGCGGCCTTGGCGACTTCAGCGGCGCCAATGGTGCCGCCGGCGCCCCCGCGGTCCTCGACCACGATGCTCTGTCCCAGAACCTCGCTCATTTTCGCGCCCATGATGCGCCCGACGATGTCGGTCGGGCCGCCGGCAGCGAACGGAATGATCATCTGCAATGGGTGCGACGGATAGTTGTCCTCGGCACGCACGACTGTGCCGGCAAAGGTCAGCGTGACAACAAACGCCGCGGCAAGAGCGGCGAGCGCTCGATGATAGGTCATGATTTTCCTCCCAGGTCTTGCGCTGAGCATAACATCCCGCCGCGGTCGTGGCATCCCACCTAATGACGCATGGAACTGCCCCATTGCGCCTCGCTAAAGGCGCGACATAAGCTTGAGTCCGCTAAAGCCCGGGGGGATTGTCGTGAAAGTCGTTTCATATCGTCACCGGGGCCAGCATGGGGTCGGCGTCGTGGCCGGCGCCGACGGCGTTATTGCGCTGGCGAAAGCGGCACCGGAGCTGCCCAGTGATCTGCGCCAGATCTTGCAGATCGACTCGACGCTTGCGCGCGTGCGCAAGGCTGTGGCCGGAAAATCTGTCGACCTCAGCCTCAACGACATCGCGTTCGATCCGGTCATCCGCGAGCCGCAGGCGACCTGGGCGCTCGCGCTCAACTACAAACTCCATATCGAGGAGACCGGGCTCACGACATCGCTGGAATATCCGCAGATCTTTCTGCGCATGCCGATTTGTCAGGTCGGGCACAAAGCGCCGCTGTGGGCGCCGAGGCTCTCGATTGCCGAGGCCTACGATTACGAGGGCGAGCTGGCGGTGATCATCGGCAAGCCCGGCCGCCACATCAAACGTGCGAACGCCTTCGATCACGTCGCCGGCTATTCCTGCTACAATGAAGGCTCGGTGCGCGAATATCAGGGCCACAATCGGCAATTCGGTCTGGGAAAAAATTTCGAGCGCTCCGGCAGTTTCGGGCCGTGGCTGATGACGCCGGACGAATTCGGCGATCCCGCCGACCGCACGCTGATCACGCGGCTCAACGGCATCGAGCGGCAGCACGCGAAAATCTCCGGCCTGCTGTTCGATGTGCCGCGCCTCATCGAATATCTGTCCGAAGGCTACACCTTGCAGCCCGGCGACGTGATCGTCAGCGGGTCGCCGGGCGCGCTGCCGCTGCGGCCGGGCGAGAAGCCCGAAAAGCCGGTCGGCAAAGTCATCGTCGCCGGTCAGCTGCACATGCGCGCCGGCGATGTTTGCGAGGTCGAAGTCGATGGCCTCGGCGTGCTGTCCAATCCGGTGATCGAGGATCCGACGCCGATCAATTAATGGAGTATGCTTCTAGGCGCGGGCGGTGCAGGAAACGGCGCGCCCGCTCGGCAACAAGAGACCGCGGCCTCGTGCCTGCGGTTCAAGCCGCGGCGACCGGGAGGAAGCACCATGACGGCCATTGCGGTTGAGACCCGTGGCGCGGCTTTGAGCGAGCGCGGCGATATGCGCCACGTGGTGGCGCGGCTCGAGCGGCTGCCTTATTGCTCCTGGCATCTCAAAATGCGGCTCATCATCTGCACCGCATGGTTTTTCGATGCGTTCGATTCGATCGCCATCGCGGTCGTGCTGCCGCCGCTCATCGGCCTATGGCATCTCACGCCTCCGCAGATCGGCTCGTTGATTGGCGTGGGCTTCGCCGGCCAGTTGGTCGGCGCCATCGGGTTCGGCTGGATCGCCGAGTACTGGGGCCGCCGCCGCTCGATGCTGGCGACGTTGCTGATCTTTTCGCTTGGAGCGCTCGCCTGCGCGGCCGCCCGCGGCTACGACGAACTGTGGTGGTTGCGCTTCGTCCAAGGCATCGGCCTCGGCGGCGAGATTCCGCTGATGGCCGCCTACGTCAACGAATTTGCCAAGGCTAAGGGACGCGGCCGCTTCTCGCTAAGCATCCAAGTGCTGTTTTCCGTCGGCCTCATGGTGGTGGCGCTGATCGGCGCCTACGTGGTGCCGCGTTGGGGCTGGCAGTGGATGTTCATCATCGGCGCGGTGCCGGCGTTCATTGCCATGCCGATGCGAACCGTGCTGCCGGAATCGCCGCGTTGGCTAGCCAGCCGCGGCCGCTATGACGAGGCGGACCGCACGCTGGCGCGGATCGAAGATATCGCCACGCGGGAAGGCATGACGGTTGCGGCGCTGCCGGCGGACCTTCCGCAGGTCGCCGAGGCGCGGCCGCGCATATCCGAATTGTTCAAGGGGATCTATCTGCGCCGCACCATCTCGGTGTGGCTGTTGTGGGTCGGCGCCTATTTCGTTTCCTATGGCATCACCGCCTGGATGCCATCGCTGTTCCGCACCGTCTATCATCTCGACATCCAGCAGTCGCTGATCTACGGCCTGATCAACAGCGGCGTCGGGCTCATGGGTGCATTCCTCGCGCTTTATCTGATCGAGGCCGTGGGGCGGCGGAGAATGTTCATCTTCAGCCTCGGCGGGTGTTGCGTGTTTCTGCTTTCCTTCGCCTTCCTGCCGCAGCTCAGCGCGGCCGGGACGCTGATCGTCGCTACCTGCGGTTTCTTCTTTCTCAGCTCCACGCTTTTGTCGCTTGCGACCTACACGGCGGAAATCTATCCAACCCATTTGCGCGCGCTGGGCGGTGGCGTCGCCGGCGCCTGGCAGCGCGGCGCCTCGATGGTCGGCACCAGCGTTGTGGGCTGGGTGCTACCCCATTGGGGCATCAACGCGGTGTTCGTCATGTTCGGACTGTTTGCGCTCATGGGTGCGATTGTGGCGATCTTCTTTGCCGTCGAAACGCGCGCGCAGGTGCTCGAGCGCTTGTCGCCGGCGGTCGGTTGAGTACGTCACATTCATTCGCGGAGCGAGACATGACAGCGGCTGGAGACTCTCATGCCGGCGCCTATGCGGAGCTTCCCGGCGTGAAGCTGTGGTTTAGCGACAGCGGCGGCGACGGTGCGCCGCTCGTTCTGCTCCACCCGAACACCGGCACGGTCGCGATCTGGGAGCCGCAGATTTCAGCTTTCGCGCAGGCCGGTTATCGCGTCATCGCTTTCGACCGCAGGGGCTGGGGCAAGAGCGTGGCCGATCCGGCGGCGGGTTCGCAGCCGGGCAGCATTGCGGGCGATCTGCATGCGCTCGCCGAATATCTGAAGCTCGACAAATTTCATCTGCTCGGCGTCGCCGGCGGCGGATTCATCGCGCTCGACTACGCCGCTTGGCATCCGGAGCGGGTGCGCAGCCTTATCGTCGGCGCCAGTACAGGCGCCATCGAGGATCGGGATGTCGCTGAGTTCATCGCCCGCATCGCTATTCCGGAAATCAGAAAGCAATCCGCGCATTATCGTGAAATCGGCGCGTCGTATCGCGGCGCCAATCCGGAAGGCACCAAGCGCTGGATCGAGATCGACGAGCATGCGCGCCAGCCGGGCGCCGGCTTTCAGCCGCCGCTGCACACACCGAACACGCTGGCCAAGATTGCCACCATCCCGACGCCGACGCTCATTATCGCGGCCGATGCCGATCTGTTGGCGCCGCCGGCGCTGATGCGGCTCTGGGCGCGTTCCCTGCAAAATTACGAGTGGGCCGAGATTCACGACGCCGGACACGCCATGGCCTGGGAACAGCCGGGCGCCTTCAACGACAAGGTTCTTGATTTCCTGCGGCGGCATTGACTGCTACGCCGCGAAAAGTTCCTGCACGGCCCGATAGGCTTGGTCGATCGCCGAATCCGTATAGGCCGCGGCGCCGGCGTCCGAATTGGCGATCGCGATGCGGCCGTGGCGCGCCCGGCCAATGACATGCGGCTCGCTCCCGGCCGGCCAATCGGGATCGAACAGCGGATTGTACTCGTACGCATACCCGTGCGGCCAACGGTTGACGGTGATGGCCGTAATGTCGCGCTCAGCTTCAAATCCGCCTGGACCCAGGATGCGCGACAGTTGTTCGCGAATCTTCTGCTCGAAGGTCGCAAAGCTCGTGTTGAGAATGTCGAAATGTCCCACCCGGTGCTGATCGCGCTCCGGCAGGCCCGGCTTAACCGGCGTTCGCGTCAGATGCACCAGGATGGGCTCGTCGGGAGAGCGCGCGCTCCGATAGCCGCCGATATCGACGACCTGGTTGAGCGAGAGCGACGAAAAATACGAGCCCGGTGCGTGCACCTGAGAGACGCCGAGAGTTTTGAACGGCTGCCAGTTCTTCAGGGCGATGCTCGCATAGATGAGCGGAATCTTGACCGGATACCGCAACGCCTCTTTTTGCTGCTCGGGCAATTCCGGGCAGATGAATGGAATCATCATATTGTAACACGCAAGCACACAGGACCGCCCGCGCGCCCAAGACACCCTGCCACCGCGGGTGTACGCGATCTCGACCGCATCGGCGCGTTGTGCGTCGCCGGCATTGCGCACGCGCACCACGATACTGCTGAGCCGGATGCGCACCGGCGACGACGGCCGGTCGAGACGGGAATAGTCGAGCCGCGCCGCGACCGCGTCTTCGGCGCCGGTGCCGGGAAGGCTTTCAGGAATGAGGTGGCGCACGAGCAACCGAGCGATCGACGCGTTGCCGTCGGGAAAATGGAACGTGTAGGAGCCGCCGTCCGCATAGCCCGCTGCCGTGTAGCCCATGTGCGGGGCTGAGCCCGGCTCGAGGTTGAGGCCCTGAAAGCCGGGAAAGCCGAACGCCCAGACATCGAGCGCTGAAACGGCGTCGATGCCGACGCCCCATTCGCCATGCGTACGCGCCTGGTAGAACGCAATGACTTCTGGATCGGCCTTGACGATGTTCAGCAGGAAATCCCGATAGCTGATCTTCGAGAGTCGCGATTTCTTTTCGGCGGACGATAGGCCCGGCATGTAGTCGATTTTTTCTTGCTCAATTCGCGCGATGTCGCGCTGAGCGCCCGGCGACAAGGGGGATTGGGCCAGCAATTGCGCCCACGACGATCCATCGCCGGCCACAATCAGCTTGTCGGCGCCGAAAGTCTTCTGATCGAGGAAAATGCCGCGCCGCAATCCAAGCGAATGATAGAAGTCGCGATCCGCGCATTTCTTGGTGAGCGCAACGGGATCGATGCCAAGGGTTTTCAGAACACCGTCCGCAACGGCGCTGTACGGCCGTGGACTGTCGATCTCGTAGGTGCCGCCGTTCATGAGCGCCATGCGGCCGCCAAGCTGAAATTCGTTGCGCTTGGCGTGCCCGCCGAAATCGTCGTGGTTGTCGAGAATGAGGATGCGCGCGGTCTTGTGCCGTTCGCGGTAGAAATGCGCGGCCGCAAGCCCGCTGATGCCGCCGCCCACAACCACAAGATCGTAGGTCTCGTCGGCGTCGGCACGCGCGCCGGAACGCGGCAGCGGGCCAAAATCGCCGTCCCGCACCTTGTGCGCCGCTTCGAAACTTCCCGGATGGTTGCCGCGCAGGCCTGTCAGCGTTGGGGGATAGTAGTTGGGCAAATCCTGCGGCGCCCGGCCGTCTGCCAGCGCCGTGGCGAAGAGCTCCGGCAACACGCCGCCGATCGCGGTGCCCCCTACAGCAATCGGGACGCCACTGAGAAAATCGCGCCGGGTGATCGAGCGCTTTTCACCCATGCCGCTGTGTGGATTTCGCCGGTCAACGCGTTTCATACGTCGCTCGCAAGAATCCTGCTATGCTTTGCCGCGCACAGGATACAGCAATGCAGGTGCAGGCGCAGTGCTCGCGCCAGGCCGAGTACGTGCTCGCGCCGGCGGCGCGGCACAACGTGCTTGTGCGCCTGGTTGTGAACAAATAGTCTCAGCGCCTCATCGCATTTTGTTTATCTCACAAACTTCTGAAAAATTTCAGGGAGTGGAACGATGCCGGGCAGGAAGCATGGAATTGCGATCTCGCGCCGCGCGCTGCTCGCCGGCGGTGCGGCGCTCAGCATGCCGTCAGTGCGGCGGGCCTTTGCGCAGACCTCGGAGCCGCTCAAGATCGGTTTCCTCACGGTCAACACCGGCCCGCTCGCCACCGGCGGCAAGCAGCAGGAGGAGGGCGCGGCTTTCTTTCTCAAAGAGCGCGGCGGCATGATCGCCGGCCGCAAGGTCGAGTTGATCACGCAGGACACGGCTGGAAATCCGTCGCAGGCGAGGGCCAAGACCCAGGAACTGGTCGAACGCTACAAAGTGCCGGTGATGATCGGCCCGCTGGCGACCAACGAAGCCCTGGCGATGGACGGCTACGTTCGCGACACCAAGGTGCCGCTCATCACCACGACCTCGGCCGCCACCGTCGATCTGAAGGCGCACCCGGTGAATCCGTGGGTGCTGCATGCGTTCGGCACGGCGCCGCAGGTGACGTATCCGCTTGGCGATTACGCGGCCAAGACGCTCGGCTATAAGCGCATGGCGATCGTGGCCGAGGATTTCACCTACGGGCACGAGGGCGCCGGCGGATTCCAGCTCGCCTTCGAGGCAACCGGCGGCAAGATCGTGCAAAAACTCTGGCCGCCGCTGAATGCGCCCGAGTACGCGCCTTATCTGGCGCAGATCAAGCCCGACATCGACGGCATCTACATGGGCTTTGCCGGCATCAATCCGCTGCGCTTCCTCAAGCAATTCAGCGAATATGGGCTGAAGGGCAAGCTCGCCGTGTTAGGCAATACGACGAGCACCGACGAAGGCATCCTTAAGCTGATGGGCGACGAGGCGGCCGGCGTTTACAGCGCCGGCTGGTACGCGGCCGGGCTCGAGACTGAGGATAACAAGAAATTCGTCGCCGGGATCAACGCCGAATATCAGCACGATCCCGGGTTCTACACCGCGGGCCCCTACACGGCGCTGCTCATCATTGAGGAAGCGCTCAAAGCCTCCGGCGGCAACACCGACGACGCGGCGGCGTTTCTCAAGGCGATGCACGATGTGCGTCTGACCCGCGGGCCGATCGGGCCGGTGCGGCTTGACGAGTATGGGACGCCGATCCTGGACATCTACATCCGCAAGGTGGCGCGCCTGAACGGCAAGCTCGTCAACACCATTCTGAAAACCTATCCGCAGGTGAGCCAGTTCTGGTCCTACGATGCGGCGGAGTTCGTGACGCGGCCGCCGTTCGCGCGCGATTATCCGCCGAGCAAATATCTCGAATAGTGACGGCGCGCCTTCATCCGGACACAGCAGAAAGCCCCGGCGGATCACGTGCCGGTTAGTCCAGGGTGGTCGGGTCAAGCCGCTTTGTACTTGGCGTCGCGGTCGAGCAACTCGATCGATACGCCCTCGGGCGCGCGGATGAAGCAGACGCGCACGCCCGGCCGCACGGTCGTCGGCTCGCGGGTGAATTCGACGCCCTTGGCTTTCAGATCGGCCGCAATCGCGTCGATGCCGCTGACGCTAAGACCAAAATGATCGAGGCCGCGGTAGGGAATGGTTGGCGCCGTGTTGGTACCGTCGCCGGCGGCCACCGGCGCGATGAAGATATTGGCGCCGCCGACTTTCAGATCGATCCGCGGCTTGCCCTCCTGCGTGGTGCGGATGACCTCGGCGCCGAGATTCTTTTCGAACCACTGCGCCATACCTTCGGGATTGGCGGTGCGCAGATGAATGTGGTCCCACGTGAATTTAGCCATGAACTTTCTCCCTGTGTTTTCCTTCACTCGTCATGCGCGGGACGGGCACCCCGCGGCGCCAGCGCCGCGGGGACCCCGTTGACCCGCGCATCCATGCGAACTCGCCCCAAGCAAAGAATTGTCCGAGTGCGCGTATGCGCAGCATGGATCGCCGGGTCAAGCCCGGCGATGACGAATTCTCACACCTTGACCTTCTCGTCCTCCGCCACACGGCCGACGGCGGCCCGCTTGAGCATGCGATCCTTGAATGCGGTGTAGTTCTTCAGTTCCGCCATCGGCAGCTCGCGGCGCACGCCCCAGGCGTAGAACACAAGGCCGTAAGGATCGAGGACCGAATAGCGATCGGAGAACCACTCGCGGTTCGCCAGCATGCCGTCGATCTGCTTCAGGTAGCCGTGGAAGGTCTTCAGCCCCGCCTCCTTGATCCCCGGGAAGGCGCTGGTGTCGGCCGTGTAGCGCTCGGGCCGGCCCACATGGGCGTGCGCCGGATGAACGCTCGAGGCAAAGTAGCCGATTAGCGAAAGCGCCTTGGCGTCGGCCAGCGCATCCTTCGGCCAAAGATCGAAGCGCTTGCCCAGATAAGGCAGGATGGCGGTGTTCTCGGTGAGCGGCTCGCCGTTGTCGAGGCGCAGCGCCGGCACCCGTCCGAGCGGATTAATTTTGAGGTAGGCTTCGGTGCGCTGCTCGCCGCCGGCGAGATCGACCTTCTTGCCCTTGTACTTCTCGCCGCTCTCCTCGAGCACAATGTGCGCCGCCATCGAGCACGCACCGGGCGCGTAATAAAGCGTCAACATTAGCGAAACCTCCCTCCAAATATCCGCCGCGCGTATTCCGAGCGCGCGGGCGCTTGGTCGTAAACCTTATACGGAAGAAAAGCACGGGTGGAGTCGGTAACTAGATTTTCAGCACTGACAGCCATCTTGCGACGCCGGATATACGGATGGTTCACCGCGAGCGTGCATTATTGCGCCTCGATGGAACCGCCGTCGGCCGCAAGCTTGTCCAAGGGACCGCGGGGTGCTGCGGAAATCCGCTCCTCAAGGCAAGTTCTCCACCACGTATCGGCGTGACAACCCCTCCGCGCAGGCCCACGGGCATCGCTTCGAGATCGCGAACAGGCGGCAGATGCAACCACCGCTCTTCAGCAGTACCGGCGCCGCCATAGCCCTTTGCATCCTGCAAGTTGCCAAGGGCGTGCGGCAGTATCCGATTCTCGGCTACGCGACGGCCGTCGCCATCGTGGGGCTGGCGACGCTGATTCAATGGCTGGCGTCGACTCGGTATGCCGGCGCCCCGTTCCTGACCATCTATCCGGCGTTGATTCTGGCGGCGCTGTTCGGCGGGCGCGGACCCGGATTTCTTGCGGCGTTGCTGGCCGGCGCGTGCCAGTGGGCCTTTTTCATTCCGACGCTGGAGTTGTTTGCGGTCGCCACCTATGCGGTTGATGCGTCGATGTGCGTCATGCTTGTCGATTACATCAACAGGACGGTAGACCTGTTGCGCGCCAATATTGATCAGGAGAAACAGGCCAAGCAGCACCAGTATCTGCTGGCCAAGGAACTGCACCATCGCATTCAGAATCTCTTCACCGTGATCCATGGCGTGATCCGCTTCAGCTTGCCCGGCGAGGGAACAATCCAGGAAGGCGAGACCAGGAATCGCCTGTTGGATCGGCTGCAATCGATGTCGGCGGCCAATCGGGCGATCACGGATTCCATGGGAGACGGCGTTCGTTTGCTCGACCTCATCAACGGCGAAATCCGCGGCTTCGAATCGCGGGTCGAGATCAGCGGCGGCTCGGGACTGGTGCTCGGCCCGCAAATGACTCAGGATTTTTCGCTCATCCTGCACGAGCTGGTCACCAACGCGCTCAAGTACGGCGCACTGTCGGTTGCGAAGGGCTGGGTCGGCATACGGCTGGATTGGGCGCCCTCGGTCCTGACATTGACGTGGCAAGAGAGCGGCGGGCCGGAAGTCAGCGAGCCAAGAAGTACCGGATTCGGCAGCCGCATCCTGGGAACGTTTGCCAAGAGCTTTTGCCGGAAAGTCGAGTCAAGCTACGAGCTGGGCGGATTCCGTTACGCGCTGCAAATCGAGTCCGATCAGATCAGGAGCCTCGTGGCCGCTGCGGCCGCGCCTGCCGTGAAGGACTCTGCTGTCGCTGCCGTCAAGACAAACGAAATTCGTCCGTCTCGCGTAATGCTTGAAGGCAAAGCCGGACTCAACAGCTAGCCAAGACGCTCCGAGGAGCCCGGTGTGGCCGGCACCGGACGACTAGGCTATGGTTGCGGCCGCCGCATAGAAACTTACGCATAGAAGTTTTGCGAAGAGTGCCGGGGAAGAACACATGATCAAGAAATTCCATGTCCTTTACGTCGGCCAGATCGAGCTCGACAATGTCGGGCTTTCGGGCACTCAGGCCAACGATCGGCGCTATTCCGATGAGCGGCTGCGCGAGGCTTTTTTTACGGCGCGCGACGTTGCGCAGCTTATGGACGAACTTGGCTTCGACGTGCTGTGGACCGCCGAGCATCATTTCCAGCGCGAAGGCTACGAGGTTTTTCCCAACCTGATCCAACTTGGGCTTTGGCTTGCGACGCAAACCAAGCGGCTGAAATTCGGATGCGCGTTTAACGTTCTGCCGATGTGGCACCCGATCCGGCTGGCGGAAGATTACGCCATGGCGGACATCGTCACCGACGGCCGCGTGGTCATGGGCGTCGGCCGCGGCTATCACACCCGCGAGGTCGAGAGTTTTGGCGCGCCGCTCCTCGATGCCGAGAAAAACCGCGAGCTGTTCGAAGAGCAGCTTCAGCTCATGCTGAAGTGTTTCAACGAACAGCAGTTCCACCACAAGGGCAAATTTTACGAAGCGCCGCCGCCGATCGAGTATCGCGGCTATACGCTGAAAGACATCACCATGGTGCCGCGGCCTAAGCATCTGCCGGTGGAAGTCTGGATGCCGATTGCCAGCGGCAAGACCATCGAGATGATGGCGCGCTATGGGCTCAAGGGCATGGTCACGCTCAACGGCGAGAAAATCCTCGACGACGTCATTCGCGCGTTTCACGAAGCCTGCAGGAAGCATGGCCGGCCGAACACTCTCGGCGAGGACATGATCTGGGGCGCCGGCGTCTATCTCGCCGGCAGCCGCGAGGAGGCGATCCGCCGCCTTGAGCCGGCCCACGACGAACGTTTCAAATGGTTCGCGCCGTTCGGCTTCGTGCGCTACGCGGACGAGCAGGGCCGTACCTGGGGTTCGCCCGGCGCGCCCACGACCGTGCCCGAGCTCTCCGATGGCGTGAAGCAGAAGGCGTGGTTCTGCGGTCCGCCCAAGGAAGTGATCGACGGCATCAAGTCGGTCGCGGCGAAATATCCGGGGCTGCAGGATTTCATGATCCACTGGGCCGAAGGACTTTCGCCCAAGGAGTTCAAGGAGCAGCTGCGCTGGTTCGCCAAGGACGTGATGCCGGCGTTCAAGTCGTAGCGCGGACCTCGCCAAACTTCCCGGCCATTTGCAGCCAAGCCATTGAGGCATTGTGGCGCCGATCGATCAGCCTTTCGCCAGCATCCGCTTGGTGCCGAGCAGGCCACGCGGAAAGAACAGCACGACGAACATGAAAATCAGCCCGATGAACGACATCCAGTTCACCGTCATGGATGAGATGTAGTCCTGCAGCATGACGAACACGGCGGCGCCGAGCAGCGGCCCCCAGAACGTGCGCATGCCGCCGATCACGGTCATGACCACGAAGTAGCCTGACAGCGTATAGTGCAGCGTCATCGGATCGGCGAAGTTGTTGAGCAGCGCATAAAGCGTGCCGGCGAGCGCGGTGAAGAAGCAGGAAATCGAAAACGACAGCCAGATGTGCCGCTCGACCGGAATCCCTAAGAAACGCGCGCGCCGTTCGTTCTCGCGGATGGCCACCAGGGTGCGGCCGAACGGAGAGCGCAGGATGAGGGCCATCAGCCCCACCGCCACGGCGAAGACCGCCAGCAGAAAGAAATAAAACGTCGCTCCGCCACCGGTGATATCGAGCGTGAATGGCCCGAGCGCGATCGGCGCGCGCTGAAAATCCCGCAGGCCGTCGAAGCCGCCGGTAAAACCGTTCCAGCTATAGGCCAGGTAGTACCAGAGCTGTCCGAACGCGATGGTGCACATGGCGAAGTAGACGCCGCGCCGCCGCACGATGAGCAGGCCGAACAGCGTGCCGGCGACACCGCCGAGGAGCGTGCCGGCAAGCATGGCGAGCGGCGTGGAGTGCACGAGATAGCGCAGCGTCAGTCCGGCCCCATAGGCGCCGAGTCCGAAATAGGCCGCGTGGCCGAAGCTCAACACGCCGGTAAAGCCGAGCAGGAGGTTGAGCGCCATGGCGGCGAGGCCGAACACCAGCACGCGGCCGGCCAGCGCCGTGTAGCCTCCGAGCAGCGGCAGCCACAGCGGCACGGTGATGAGCGCCACCCAGATGGCGACCAGCGCGAGTTGGTCACGCCCCAGCAGCCGCCGCGGCTCGGTGGTGGACAGCGCGACGGTCACGACAGCATTCCTTCCTCACCCATGAGTCCGCGCGGCCGGATGAGAAGCACCGCCATCATGATCGCGTAGATCACCGCCTCGCTGGCGGAAGGATAGAAGACGGTGGTGAGCGCCGCTGCGAGGCCGATCAGCAGCCCGCCGAACAGCGTGCCGATCAGGCTGCCGACGCCGCCGACGATGATGGCGATGAAGCTCGGCAGCAGCAGATCGTCGCCCATGTTGGGATTGAGCCCGATCTGTCCGGCGGCGAGTACGCCGCTCAGGCCGGCCAGCAGGCAGCCGACGCCGAAATTGAAGGTGCGTAAATTGCGCACGTTGACGCCGAGCACCGCCACCGTCTCGAGATCGAGCGTTCCGGCGCGGATGCGCAGGCCGATGCGGGAGCGGCGCAGGAAGGTGAACAGCCCGACCACGGCCACGATCACGACCGCCACCATGAACACGCGGTACCAGGTGATGAAGAACAGGCTCGCGGTGATCGGCCGCGCCAGGACGGACGGCAGGCCCATGGGCAAACCGTTCGGGCCCCAGATGTAGCGCGCCGCGTCCTGCATGACGAACGCCAGACCAAACGTGAACAGCAGGCTATAGACCGGGTCGCGGTTGTAGATGCGGCGGATCATCGTCCGCTCGATCGCAACGCCGATCAGCGCCGTGAGCAGCGGCGAGACCAGGAGCGCGCCCCAGTATCCCAGCGCGGGCGTCAGCGTGAATGCCAGGTAGCCGCCCAGCGCCAGGAAATTGCCGTGCGCGAAGTTGATCACACTCGATAGATTGAGGATGAGCGAAAGACCCAGCGCCATCAGCACGTAGAACGCGCCGATGATCAGCCCGTTGGTGACGTTGAACAGTATGACTTGAGCCATCTGCCGTCCTTTGCGCGTCAAAGGTCATTGCGAGCCAACGGACCCGCGCGAAGTCGCGCGGTCCGATGACAGGCTCCGCGAAGCGATCCAGTTGCCCCCACCCTTCCCTCCCCGCTTGCGGGGGGAGGCATAAAGGGAGGGGGATTGCTTCGCTTGCTCACGCAATCGCGCGGGAATGGATCAGCTCGGCTCGGCCATCTTGCAGCCGGTCTCTTCGACCGTACCGGCGGCCTTTTCACCGGCGACCAGTTCGGCGACCGTGAACACGTCGTCGGGGTTGCCTTTGGGCTGATGCACTTCGCCGACGAAAATGTTGGGCATTAGTTCGTGATCGCCGGCGCGATAACGCACTTTGCCGGGCTGCAGCGCCACGTCCGGTGGTAGTTCGTAATCTTCCAGCGCTTTCGCCAGCTTGGGACCGTCAAGCGACTTCGCCTTCTCGGCCGCAAGTCGCACCGAATGCATCGAGACGTAGCCGAACCAATCGCGCGCCGACGGCGTCTTCTTGGTCGCCGCACGGTAGTCGGCGACAAATTTCACGACCTCCGGCACGCTCGGCTGGTTCCACCACCACTCCATGTCCCACCAGCCGGCTTGCGCCTCTGGCGGGCATGCCCTGACGCTTTCGATTTCAAACAAGGCGCCCCCGAGCGCCATTTCTTTCTCCATGCCGAACTGGGTGAATTGCTTCATGCAATTGATCTGCGACAGTCCGCCCATGTTGTTGAGCAGAACGTTCGGCTTATAGGCTTTGGCCTTGATCAGGGTCGCGGAATAATCAGTGTTGTTGATCGGCAGCATGTCGCCTTCGTAGCTGCCGCCGAGCTTGGTCAGCGCCTTCACGAACGCATCCTGTAGCGTATGACCATACGCATAATCGGGGGTGATGAAGAACCACTTCTTGCCGAAGCGCTTGACCAGCTCCGGCGTAACCGCGTTGGCGTCCATCGAGGTGGTGTTGCAGACCCGGAACACGTTCCATTTGCAATTGGTGCCGGTAATCGGATCGGTGTGACCGCCGGGCACGATGTGGAACACTTTTTTCTCGTAGGTGACCTGTGACATCGCGTAGGCGATGCCGGAGTTCACGTCGCCGAGGATCACCGCGACCTGATCGCGGTCGATCAGCTTGCGGGTTTTCTGCACGCCGGTGCCGACGTCGTTGGCCGAATCCTCGACCAGGAGCTGGACCTGGCGGCCGAGAATGCCGCCCTTCTTGTTGATTTCCGCCTCGGCGTATTTGGCGCCGTCCACTTCGCTCTGCGCCAGCGCCGACAGCACGCCGGTAAGCGGATTGACCATGCCGATCTTGACCGGCTCGTCGCCAAGTGCGCGGACAATATACGGGGCGCCAATGACTTGGCTCGTGCCGAGCGCGATGCCGGCCTTGAGAACCGTGCGGCGACCTATGGGCGTACGGATATGTTGCATTGTTGAACCTCCCTGGTGGCGATCTTTTACGGGGTTTGCCCCCGGTCGATTATCTGCTTGTCATGCGCACCGTTCGGACGCGCCGGCACAACAACAGCGTCGCCCCCACGAGCCGATTCGCTGCACCTCTAAGCTGTAAGCATCTTCTGCCGGCCCTTTGGGACGGTCAAGGAAAAGCGTAGCTTTGTGATGTGGCGGAACGTCCGCATTTCGTTTCATAAGTTAGCCCGGCAATGATGCTGTAGGATGTCCCCTGATGCCCGCTATCACCCCTACGCTTAAGGCGCACGGCGCCGAAATTCCCGCCATCGGCTTCGGCACTTCGGGCATGGGCTATGTCACCGCCGAGCACGTGGCAGCGGCGCTGAAAGCCGGCTATCGCCATATCGATACGGCGCGAAAATACGGCACCGAACCCGCCGTCGGCGAAGGCATGCGGGCCTCCGGCATCCCGCGCTGTGAAATCTTCGTCTGCACGAAAGTTTCGCACGAAAACCTGCACGCCGGCGATTTTGCGCGCTCGGTCGAGGAAAGCCTCAAGGCGCTCGGCGTCGACTATGTCGATCTTCTGCTCGTGCATTGGCCGGAGAAAAACACGCCGCTTGCGGAAACCATGGGGGCGCTGGCCAAAGCGAAGCGGCAGGGCCTCACCCGCCACATTGGCGTCGCCAATTTCAACATCGCCATGCTCGACGACGCGATCACGCTCTGTCCCGAGCCGCTGGTGACCCTGCAGGTCGAATGTCACCCCTATCTCGATCAGTCGAAGGTGATCGCGTCCTGCCGCGAGCGTGGGCTGGTACTGACGGCCTATTGCCCGCTGGCGCGCGGCCGCATCAAGGGCGATCCGGTGCTGACCGACATCGGCCGCCGCAGCGGCAAGACCTGTGCGCAAGTCGCGTTGCGTTGGCTGATGCAGCAGCAGATGATCGCCGCCATTCCGCGTTCGTCCAATGCCGCGCGCATTGCCGAAAATATCGACGTGTTCGATTTCAAGCTCGACGACGATGAGATGTGCCGCATCGGCGCGCTCAAACGGGCCGACGGCCGCAGCGCTAATCCTATCGGTCGTGCGCCGGCGTGGGATGTATGATTGTCATCATCCGCTTGCGGCGAATGCGGATGATCCAGTAAGCGCAATCGCGGAGATTTATTTTCCCAATCAGAGGATACTGGATGCCCGCCTTCGCGGGCATGACAGGTGGAGGAAACCGCCATGGCTGGCGCCCCGAAATACTTCATGTACTTCCCCGGCAATTACCGCTGGTCCGCGGCGTTCGTGAACATGCTGGGCACGGCGCCATTCGGCGGCGTCGACATGAGCGAGCTGCACCACATCGGCCGTTTACTGGAAGGGAAGGGGCCCGAAGACGACGAGGCCTGGTTCGACGCCTGCGACCGGGTTGCCAACATCGTCCGCGGCCACGCCGAGCAATTTCGCGCCGAGCGCCATCCGCTGGCGGCGGCTTCGTTTCATCTGCGCGCCTGTCACTATTACCAGATGGGCGAGCGCTTCCGTACGCCGAAGGACGCGCGCGCGCTCGAGGCCTACCGCAAGGCCGTCGACTCCTTTCATCAGTTCGTCGCGCTGTCAGGCTCGAAGATCGAAATCATCGACGTGCCGTTCGAAGGCAAGAAGCTACCGGGGTATTTCGTGCCGGCGCTGAATGCAAAATCGGTGCGTACGCCATGCGTGGTATTCTTCGACGGCCTCGACATCACCAAGGAGATTCAGTTCCTGCGCGGGGTCCCCGATCTCGTGCGCCGCGGCATTTCGGTGCTGGTCATGGACGGACCCGGCACCGGCGAGGCGATCCGCTTCCGCGGCATGCCGCTGCGCTACGATTACGAAAAGGCCGGCAGCGCCTGCATCGATTATCTGGAGTCGCGAGCCGACGTCGATCCCAAACGTATCGGCATCATCGCTATCAGCCTCGGCGGCTATTACGCGCCGCGCTGCGCGTCGCTCGAGCCGCGCTTTGCCGCGTGCATCGCCTGGGGCGCGATCTGGGACTATTACGGCACCTGGAAGAAACGCATCGACGCCGGCTTCAAGGCCTCGATGTCGGTGCCCGGCCATCACATCATGTGGATCCTCGGCGTCGATTCGCTCGACGCGGCGCTGAAAAAGCTCGAACCGTTTCGCCTCGACGGCGTGGTGCAGAAGATGCGCTGTCCGTTCCTGGTGGTGCACGGCGAGGACGACGAGCAGATTCCGCTGAAAGACGCGCAGGCGCTCTACGACGCGAGCGGCTCCGCCGACAAGACGCTGCGTGTGTTCACCGCCGAGGAAGGCGGCGCGCAGCACTGCCAGCGCGATTATCTCTCGCTCGGCACCGCAACCATGTGGAACTGGCTGGAAGAGAAATTGCTGCGATCGGATCGAACATGATCGCTTCCCGGGCGCAAAGTTGACATCGGCCGGAACTATATGGAAATGGTGAGCTGTTACATCCAAGACAGTTCTGAGCGGGGCGCATGAGCCATTCTGCCGATTTTTTCGCAGAGTCCGGGCGGATCTGCGCGACCATCGATACGGCGCGCGTCGAGGAGCTTGCCGACGAACTGGCGCACCTGCGCGAACGCGGCGGCCGCTTGTTCATCCTCGGCGTCGGCGGCAGCGCCGGCAATGCAAGCCATGCGGTCAACGATTTCCGCAAGCTCTGCGGCATCGAGGCGTACAGCCCGGTCGACAACGTTTCGGAGCTGACCGCGCGCACCAACGATGAAGGGTGGGAGACGGTCTTCTCCGGGTGGCTGGAGATCAGCAAGCTGAATGAGCGCGATGCGCTCTTCATTTTTTCAGTCGGCGGCGGCGACGTTGAGCGCAACGTCAGCGCCAATATCGTCAAGGCGATTGATCTGGCCAAATCGCGGCGCGCGAAGGTCTTCGGCGTTGTCGGCAGGAGTACGGGCTACACGGCGCGCAACGGCGATGTGGTGGTGGTCGTGCCGGAGATCAACGCCGAAAGGGTGACGCCGCACTCGGAAGCGTTTCAAGCGGTCGTGTGGCATTGTCTGGTCAGTCATCCCGTGCTGCAGACCAAACGCACGAAATGGTAGGCGTGAGCTCGGCCGCGGGACGCAAGGCGGTCTTTCTAGATCGCGACGGGGTTATCGTCATCCCGGAATTCCGTGACGGTCGCAGCTTCGCGCCTGTGCGTCTTGAGGACTATCGCTTCTACCCGGAAGCTCCGGCGGCGCTGTCGCGACTGAAGAGTGCCGGATATCTCCTCATTGTGGTCACAAATCAGCCCGAGGTCGGCCGCGGACTCATTCCGGAGGCGGTCCTCACGGAAATGCATCGCCGGCTGCTGGCGTCGCTTCCTATCGATTTGGTTAAGGTTTGCCGCCATACTGGGTCCGACCTCTGCAATTGCCGCAAGCCAAAGCCCGGGATGTTGCTCGAATCAGCAAACGAGTTCGGAATATCGTTGCCGGACAGCTACATGGTTGGAGACCGCGCGACCGACGTTGAGGCCGGCCGCGCCGCCGGATGCCGGACGGTTTTTATCGATCTCGGCTATACAAGTGAGTTGAAGCCGGATAGTGCTTCGTTCACGGTGTCATCGATCGATCAAGCCGCCGATGTGATCCTGGCTGCGAGGCCCACCTAGACGGATCAGCGCGATGCCGCATGTACGCGACCTCAAGATCAAGATTTTTGCTGACGGTGCGGATTTCGACGGCATTATCGTGATGACGAAAAACCCCGTGGTTTCGGGGTTTACCACCAATCCCACGCTGATGCGCAAAGCCGGCATCTCCGACTACGAGGCCTTCGCCCGCAAGCTTCTGCGTGTCGTGACCGACCGACCGATTTCCTTCGAGGTCTTCGCCGACGATTTTCCATCCATGGTCGCCCAGGGCCGAATCATTGCGTCCTGGGGGCGGAATGTGAATGTTAAAGTGCCCGTGACCAACACCAAGGGCGAGTTCGCCGGCAGCGTCATCCGCACGCTTTCGGGCGAGGGGGTGGCGCTGAACGTCACCGCGGTCATGACGGTCGAGCAGGTGCGTGCCGTCGCCGAGGCGCTCGATCCCTCGACGCCGGCCATCGTCTCGGTGTTCGCCGGCCGAATCGCCGATACCGGGCGGGATCCGGTCCCGCACATGCGCGCGTGCAAGGAGGCCCTGGCGTCGCGGCCGAAAGCCGAACTACTGTGGGCCAGCCCGCGCGAATTGCTCAACATCTTTCAGGCCGACGAGATCGGCTGCGATATCATCACGGTGACCAACGACGTGATCGATAAGCTTCGGCTCGTCGGCAAGGATCTCGTTGAATATTCGCGTGAAACCGTACAAATGTTCCATCGCGACGCGGTCGCGGCGGCGTTCTCGATCGATATCGGCGAAATGGCCGCAAGGGCAGGGGCTAAGTGATGGAGAGACTGTTCGAACGCGTTCTGGTGACCGGCGGCGCCGGCTATTGCGGCAGCCTGCTGGTGCCGCAGCTGCTCGCGCGCGGCTACAAGGTCACGGTCTACGACATCCTGTTCTTCGGCGATTATTTTCTGCCAAAGGACAGTCCAAACCTGAAGATCGTCAAGGGCGACATTCGCGACGCCAAGCTTCTGGGCGAGACGGCAAAAGGCCACGACGCGTTCGTCAGCCTCGCCTGCATTTCCAACGACGCAAGTTTCGAACTCGACGAGAAGCTGTCGACCTCGGTCAATCTGCACGCCTTCGAGCCGATGGTGGTCGCGGCCAAGAAGGCCGGAGTGAAGCGATTCATCTATGCGTCTTCAAGCTCCGTGTATGGCGTCTCTGACCAGCCCGACGTGACCGAAGAGCACCCGCTGGTGCCGCTCACGCTCTACAACAAATACAAGGGCATGTGCGAACCGCTACTCAGGAAGCATACCGACGACAATTTCGTCGGCGTGACGTTCCGGCCGGCGACGGTCTGCGGATACGCGCCGCGCCAGCGCTTCGATCTTTCGGTGAATATCCTGACCAATCACGCCGTGAATGCCGGCAAGATCACCGTGTTTGGCGGATCACAGATGCGTCCGAACCTGCACGTGCAGGATTACTGCGACGTGGTGCAATTGTTCCTCACCGCGCCGGCGGAGAAGGTTCAGAACGAGATTTTCAACGTCGGCACCCAGAACCTGTCGCTGATGCAGATCGCGCATCTCGTCCGTGACGTGGTGTCCGAGGAGTTTCCGGAGAAGGGCCGCGTCGAAATCGTGACGACTCCGAGTGACGACTTGCGCTCCTATCACATCAATTCCGATAAGATTAAGCGCGTCCTCGGGTTTGCGCCTTCGCACTCGATCGAACAGGCCGTGCGCGACCTGTGCCAGGCATTCCGTGACGGCCGCCTGCCGAACAGCATGGACGACGACCAGTATTTCAACGTGCGGCGGCTCAAGAGGCTGAAAGCGGCATGACCGCGAAGTCGGTCGCCGTCGTCACCGGGGGCGCGGGCTTCATCGGCAGTCATATGGTTGATGCCCTGATTGCTCGCGGCTACGCGGTCAGGGTCATCGACAACCTCACGGGCGGGCGCAAGAGCAATCTCGCCCATCTGCAGAATTCTCCCGATCTCGCGTGTCATTGGCTCGATATCCGAAATCTTGAAGCGGACTCGCCGATCTTCGCCGGCGCCCGCCTGGTCTTTCACTTCGCCGGCATCGGTGACATCGTACCGTCGATTGAGCAGCCGACCGAATATATGGACGTCAACGTCCAGGGTACGGTGCGGGTGCTCGAATGCGCGCGCGCGGCAGGTGTGGAAAAATTCGTCTATGCGGCCTCATCGTCCTGCTACGGCTTGGCGGCGACGCCGACCGACGAAAGCCACGCGATCGCACCACAATACCCCTACGCGCTGTCGAAATTTCTCGGCGAGGTCGCGGCCTTCCATTGGCAGAAGGTCTATGGGCTGCCGGTCGATTCGGTCTGCATCTTCAATGCCTATGGGCCGCGGGTGCGCACCACCGGCGCCTATGGGGCGGTGTTCGGCGTGTTCTTCCGCCAGAAGCTTGCGGGCAAGCCCTATACGGTCGTGGGCGACGGAACCCAGACGCGCGATTTCATTTACGTCACCGACATCGCCGATGCGTTTCTCGCCGTGGCCCAGTCTGCCGCGGTCGGTGAGCGCTTCAATCTCGGCGCCGGGAACCCGCAATCGGTCAATAAGCTGGTGGAAATTCTCGGGGGCGATGTTGTATACATTCCGAAGCGGCCGGGGGAGCCCGATTGTACCTGGGCAAACATCGACAAGATTACGACTCGGCTGGGCTGGCGCCCTAAAGTGCCCTTTGAGGAGGGCGTCCGGCGCATGCTCGCCGATATCGAACTATGGCGTGATGCGCCGCTGTGGGATCCGAACTCGATCGCCCGCGCCACGGAGAAATGGTTTCGTTATCTGGGGAACGAAAATCGAGCCTAGCGCAATGATGGATTCGCCATGCTCGTTTCATTGATCGATCGATACCGGCACAAGATCAGGTCTCCCGAAGAGCTGCGCCAGATCGTCGGCGAGCGGCCGCGGGCGCGAAAAGTCATTATGTGTCACGGGGTGTTCGACGTCGTTCATCCCGGGCATCTGCGCCATCTGCTGTATGCCAAGAGCAAGGCTGACATTCTCATCGCCAGCCTCACGGCCGACAAGCACATCACCAAGGGCGTCTATCGTCCGCACGTGACCCAGGATTTGCGCGCGGTGAACCTCGCCGCGTTCGAGATGGTCGATTACGTGCTGATCGATGAACGCGACAAGCCTCTGGAGAACATCAAGCTCATCCAGCCCGATTTCTTCGCCAAGGGCTTCGAGTACGGCGAAGGCGGCAATGGCTTGGCACAGAAGACCGCCGAGGAAGTGGCGGTGGTACAGGCGTATGGCGGCGAACTGATCTTCACGCCGGGAGACATCGTCTATTCGTCGAGCGCTCTGATCACGCAAACTCCCCCGGATGTGCGCCATGCGAACCTCCAGATTGTGATGGAGCGCAACAACATCGATTTCAACCGACTGCGCCGTGTCCTTGACGACATGGCGGGGCGTCGCGTCCACGTGGTCGGCGACACCATCGTCGACAGCTATACCTACTGCGCGATGATCGGCGGCCAGGCCAAGACACCGACGCTCAGCGTTGCGTTTGAGCGCCGGGTCGATTACGTCGGCGGCGCCGGGATCGTGGCCAAGCATTTGCTGGCTGCCGGTGCCGACGTGACGTTCTCGACGGTGCTGGGCGACGATCCTCTCAAGGACTTCGTGGTCGAGGATCTGAAAAAGGCCGGCGTCACACTGCACGCCATCGTCGATAAGACCAGGCCGACGGTGAACAAGAATGCCATGATCGTCGGCGGCTATCGGCTGCTGAAGGTCGATACGCTCGACAACCGCTCCATCTCCGACGAAATCCTGGCGAAGCTGCAGGCCAGTCTGGCCGAGCAGAAGGTTGATGCGGTCGTCTATTCCGATTTCCGTCACGGCATCTTCAATCGCCGCACCATCCCGAAGCTCATTACTTCGATTCCGAGCGGCGTCTACCGCGTGGCCGACAGCCAGGTCGCCAGCCGCTGGGGCAACATCACGGACTTCAAGGACTTCGACTTGATTACGCCGAACGAGCGGGAGGCGCGGTTCGCGCTCGGCGATCAGGATTCCGGCGTGCGCCCGCTGGCATCGCTGGTCTACGACGCGGCACGCTGCAAGATGTTGATCCTCAAGCTCGGGGAGCGCGGGGTGCTGGCTTGCCGCGATGCCGAGCATTACTCGCTCGACAGCTACTTTGTGATCGACAGCTTCGCCGATCAGGTGGTGGATGCGGTCGGCGCCGGCGATGCGCTGCTGGCGTACGCCACGCTCGCCATGCTGGCCTGCGGCAACGACGCGGCTGCCACGATCATCGGCTGCATGGCGGCATCGTGCGAATGCGAGCTCGACGGCAACATCCCGATCACGCTCGAACACGTTCGCGGCAAGATCGACAGCGTCGAACGTCAGCTGTCGTTCGCGTGAATGACGCTGCGATGCGCGTGATCGTGGTTGGCCTCGGTGTGCAGGGCTACAAGCGGCGCGCATTTGCCGGCGCCGACTTTGCGGCATCGGTCGATCCGGTCAATTCCGAAGCCGATTATCGCGCTATCGAGGATGTGCCGCTTGATCGTTACGATGCGGTATTGGCGTGCATCCCGGACGCGCCGAAAGTCGATATTCTGCGTTATTGCATCGACAACCAAAAGCACGTGCTCGTGGAAAAGCCGTTATGGGCGTCGCGCGAGGACGAGCTTGTCGCTTTGCAGGGCAAGGCGCGTCGCAACGGCACGATCTGCTATACGGCTTACAACCACCGATTCGAGCCGCATTACGTGCGCATGCGCGACCTGATCGCGTCGGGGATGCTCGGCACCATCTACAGCTGCCGTATGTTCTACGGCAATGGAACCGCCCGTCTGGTGCGCGATTCGGCCTGGCGCGATCACGGCGCCGGCGTGCTGCCCGATCTCGGCTCGCATCTGCTTGACACCTGCCGGTTCTGGTTCGGCGACATCGCCGACGACTTTACGGTGATCAGCGCGCGCGCATTCGAGAACCGTGCACCCGACCACGTGGTCATTTCCAGCGAGAGTGGCCCCAGGCGGATCGAACTCGAAATGACGCTGTTGATGTGGCGCAATCATTTCACCTGCGACGTTCTCGCCGAAAAGGGCAGCGCGCACATCACGTCGCTGTGCAAATGGGGACCGACGACCTTCACCCGGCGCACCCGAGTGCTGCCAAGCGGGCGTCCGCCCGAGGAAAGCGTGACGCTCGTTGAGGACGATCCAACCTGGGCGCTCGAATACGAGCATTTCAAATCGATCTGCCGTGATGGTCACACGACCGATCTGAGCGAAGACATTTGGTTGTTGCGGGCGCTCGATCGAATCGGCAAGGACGCCGCCGCGATGGCTGGTAAGAAGCCGTGAGTGCGCCCACGGTTGGTTTTGCCGGGATGACGCATCTCGGCCTGGTTTCCGCAAGCGCCACGGCGGGCAAAGGGCTGTCGGTCGTCTGCTACGATCCCGACGCTGCGCTCATCAAGCGTCTGGCCGGCGGCGAACTGCCGGTGAGCGAGCCCGGCCTCGACGACCTGGTCCGCGCCAACGGGCAACGTCAATCGTTCACCGCGGAACTGTCAGCCATCGGCCGGTGCGATGTCGTCTATATCGCGCCCGACGTGCCGACCGATGACGACGGCCAGAGCGATCTGTCCAACATCGTCAAGCTGATCGACACGATCGTGCCGGCGCTCGGCCCGCAGGCGGTGATGGTGGTCCTCTGTCAGGTGCCGCCGGGCTTCACCCGCAGCCTTGCGGCGCCGCCGCCGGACCGGCGGTACTACCAAGTCGAGACGCTGGTGTTTGGCGCCGCGGTCGAACGCGCGATGTCGCCGGAGCGCTTTATTGTTGGCTGCGCCGATCCCAAGAGGCCACTCGATCCGCGCTTCCAGGCGGTCCTGGAACGGTTCAACTGTCCGATTCTGCCCATGCGCTACGAAAGCGCCGAGCTCGCCAAGATTTCGATCAACATGTGTCTTATCGCTTCTATCGGCGTCGCCAATACGCTTGCGGAACTCTGCGAGGGCATTGGCGCGGTGTGGTCCGAGATCGTTCCGGCGCTCAGGCTTGACCGGCGCATCGGACCGCACAGCTACCTTGCGCCGGGCCTCGGCATCGCGGGCGGAAATCTCGAGCGCGATCTCGCCACGGTGGAGCGGCTGGCCGTCGCACACAGCAGCGATGCGGGCATCGTCCGCGCCTGGCGCGCCAACAGCCGCCATCGCCGCGACTGGGCCGCGCGCACGATCCGCTCGGCGCTGCTCGATGCCAAGCCGGACGCCGTCGTTGCCGTGTGGGGGCTTGCCTATAAGGAGAACACCCGCTCGGTGAAGAACTCGCCGTCGCTCGCCACGATCGCGCAACTGCAAAAGGCGCCGCTTCGCCTCCACGATCCGCTTGTACCGGCGAGCGCCGCGCGGCACCCCACGGCGCAGGGTTTTGCGACGCCGCTCGAAGCCGCCCAAGGCGCCGATGCGCTCATGATTCTGACGCCGTGGCCGCAATATCGTGCAATCGCGGCGCGCGACATCGCGCGAACCTTGCGCGGCCGTATCGTGATCGATCCTTATGGCGTGCTCGATGCAGAGGCGGCTATGACGGCGGGGCTCCGGTATTACACGCTGGGCCGTCCGGCGCCGGCCGGCGTTGCGGTGACGAAATGACCGCACTTCGCCATCTCAACGCCACCGCGGCCTTGCCCGAGCGCACCCTGGTCATCGGCAGCTCTGGATTCGTCGGCACAGCGCTGATGCGGCGCCTCGCGTCGGCCAAGGCCCGAGCCGTGGGCATCACCCGCAAGGATGTCGACCTCCAGGCGCCCGCCGCCGCCGAGCGGCTCGCCGTGCTGCTGCGCCCGGGCGATGCGGTTGTGGCGGTGGCCGCGCGCGCGCCGTGCAAAGACATGGGCATGATGGTCGAGAACATGATCATGACCAAGGCCATGGTGCAGGCGCTTGCACGCGTGCCGGTCGCTCATGTGGTGAACATAAGCTCCGACGCGGTCTACGCCGATGAGCCGGTTCCGCTCAGCGAAACCTCGCCGACGGCGCCGACCAGCATGCACGGCGCCATGCATCTTGCCCGCGAGATCGCATTTGCAAGCGCGCTGAAAGCGCCGCTCGCGATATTGCGCCCGAGTTTGATCTACGGCGCCGGCGATCCTCATAACGGCTACGGACCCAACCGCTTTCGCCGGCTCGCCGGCGAAGGCAAGGACATTGTGCTGTTTGGCGAGGGCGAGGAGCGCCGCGACCATGTGCTGATCGAGGACGTCGCTGAAGTGATCATGCGCGTGCTGCAGCGTCGCAGCGTCGGCACGCTCAATATCGCCACCGGCGAGGTCCATTCGTTTCGCGATATTGCGGAACGGGTCGTGGCCGCCGCGCCGCGCGAGGTCGCGATCAAGGGCAGCCCGCGCAGCGGCCCCATGCCGCACAACGGCTATCGCCCGTTCGACGTTGCCGCCTGCCGCAGCGCGTTTCCCGATTTCAGCTATACGCCCATCGACGCCGGGATCGCCAAGGCGCAGCGCGACATGGCGGGCATCTGATGGCAGAAGTCGATTTGCTGCGCGCGCTCCCCCGCACCAAGCGCAACATCCAGAAGCGCAAGGACGCGAAGGATCCGGCCGTTGTCGCCATTTCCAAACAATACGGCGAAATGTATTTCGACGGACCGCGCGAATATGGCTATGGGGGTTATCGCTACGATGGACGCTGGCTGCCGGTGGCGCGCGACATCGTCGCGCATTTCGGGCTCAAGCCCGGCATGCGCGTCCTCGATATCGGCTGCGCCAAGGGATTCCTGGTCAAGGATCTGATGCTTGCCTGTCCGGGGCTCGAAGCCTTCGGACTCGACATCTCGCTCTACGCGCTCATGCACTGCGAGCCCGAGGTCATCGGACGGCTGCATCTGGGAACCGCGGAAAGGCTGCCTTTTCCGGATCGCAGCTTCGATTGTGCGCTATGCCTCAACACCGTTCACAATTTTCCGCGGCCGCGGGCCATCAAGGTGATGCAGGAGATCGAACGCGTCTGCGGCGGCCGCGCTTTCGTCCAGGTCGACAGCTACCACACGCCCGAGCAGAAAGAGATTTTCGAGAGCTGGGTGCTGACCGCGGAGTTCTATGACGATCCGCGAGGGTGGGTCGAACTTTTCCAGGAAGCCGGCTATACGGGCGACTATTACTGGACAATCATCGAATAAGTCGGGGAAATTCATCAATGGTCGGAAAGACTTATGCAATACTCGGCGGCGGCGGGAGTTTCGGCATTCATGCCGCCTTCTATCTGCTCGACCATGCCGATCCGAAGAAGGTGATCGGCATTGGGCGCAACCCGCTGCGGCCATCCCCGTTCTCGCTCGATATCGAAAAGCGTGAAAGGTATGTCTATCACGCGCGCCATGTGACCCACGAACTCGACCTGCTTCTCGAACTGTTGGACAAGGAGCGGCCGGAGGTCATCGTTAACTTCGCCGCTCAAGGCGAGGGCGCCGTATCCTGGAAGCATTCCTGGCGATTCTTTGAAACCAATTCCATGGCGCTGGCGCGGCTCTGCGAAGAGCTGATGCGGCGCCCGTGGCTCGAACGCTTCATCCAGATCGGCACCTCGGAGATGTACGGCTCGGTCGAGCACGCCGCGACCGAGGACGAGCCGATCAAGCCCTCCAGCCCGTACGCGGCCTCGAAGGTCGCGTTCGACATGTACCTGGAGTCGGTGCACCGGTTCCTGAAATTTCCAATGAACATCATTCGCCCGTCGAACGCCTATTGTCCGGGGCAATTGCTGCACCGGGTAATTCCCAAGGCGATCTGGTGCGGGCTGACCGGTAACAAGCTGCCGCTGCACGGCGGCGGCAAGGCCGAGAAATCCTATATCCACGCGCGCGATCTCGGGCGCGCCATTCACCTGGTTGCCGAAAAGGCCCCGCTGGGCGTCGTCTACAATGCCGGATCGGTGCTGCCGACCTCGATTCGCGAGGTCGTCGAGCGTTGCGCGAAAGCGCTTGGCATTCCGTTCGAGCAGCTTTGCACCATGACTGAGGATAGGCTTGGCCAAGATTCGCGGTACTGGCTCGATTCAAGCCGCATCAAGGCAGCGGTCGGGTGGGAGCCGCAAATCGGTTGGGACGAAGGTCTCGCTGAGATGGTGGCATGGGGCAAGAAATATCTGCCGGAGATCAAGAACTGGCCGACCGACTACGTGCTGAGGGCTTGAGGGCGCAATGAGCGTGCAGGCAGAGCGCGAACAGCAAGATTTGCGCCGCAACAGCTTCGACGGCGCTGCCGCCCGGGAGCGCTGCCGAGGCTATCGCAAGCGCATCCTCGATGTTTCCCAGCAAGTCGCGGCGTTGCACGTGGCTCCGGCCTATTCGTGCATCGAAATCACCGATTTGATCTACAGCAATCTGATGCGCCGCGAGCCGAACGGCGAGTATCGCGATGTCTTTCTGATGTCCAAGGGGCACGGCTGCATGGTCCAGTACGTGATCCTGGAGGAGCAGGGCATCCTTTCGCGCAAGGATCTCGACGATTATTGCAAGCCCAACGGCCGCCTCGGCGCGCATCCCGATTACGAAACGCCGGGAATCTCGGCCTCGACCGGCTCGCTCGGCCACGGCCTCGGCATGGCAACCGGTCAGGCCTATGCGGAAAAACTCAAAGGCTCCGATATCCGCATCTACTGTCTTCTGTCCGACGGCGAATTTCAGGAAGGCTCGACCTGGGAAGCCATGATGATGGCGGCCAATCTCAAGCTCGACAACCTCGTCGCGTTCATGGACTACAACGATTTCGGCGGCCTCGAGCACATGAGCGACGGCCATCCGGCGTTTTACCCGCTGGTGCCTAAAGCCGAAGCCTTCGGCTGGGAATCGGTCGAAGTGGATGGCCACAACGAAGAGGCGATGCGCGAGGCGGTGACCAACCGGCGCGGCGGCCGGCCGTTGCTCGTCGTCTGCCGCACCGTGAAAGGCAAGGGCATTTCGTACATGGAAAACGCCGCCATCTGGCATTACCGGTCGCCCAACAAAGAAGAATATCTGCAGGGCCTCAAGGAGCTCCTGGAACGGCCCATATGAGAAACCGTTTCGCCGACACCTTCTACGAACTGGGCAAAGCGGATCCGCGGCTCTGTGTCGTGGTTGCCGACATTTCGCCGGCAGGCTCCATTGCAAAATTCCGCACTGAATTTCCGCGGCGGTTCATCAATACCGGCGTTTCCGAGCAGATCATGATCGGCATGGCAGCCGGATTGGCGCAGCGGGGCTTGCGGCCGTTCGCCTACACGATCGCAACATTCGCGCTCTATCGTCCGTTCGAAATGGTCCGCGACGACCTTTGCTATCAAAATCTGCCGGTGACGCTCGTCGGCATCGGCGGCGGCGTCACCTACTCCACCCTCGGCGCCACCCATCACGCGCAGGAGGATGTCGCGATCGCCTCGACGATCCCCAACATGTCGGTCATCGCGCCATGCGATCCGGCCGAGACCGAGGCGGCGACGCGCTGGTGCGCGACCCAGGAGCGCGGCCCGGTCTATCTGCGGCTCGGCAAAGCCGGCGAACCCGACTTTACCGGCAAGCTCAAGGAGTCATGGGAATTCGGCAAGCCTCGGCAACTGCGTCCGGGCAGCGACGTGTGCATTTTGACCTACGGCCCAATCGTCAAACGCGCAATGGCTGTCGCCGACCGGCTCGAAGCGAGCGGAAAGCGCACGGCGGTTTATTCCGTGCACACCCTGAAACCGCTCGACCGCGAGGCGCTGGCCGGCATTCTTCGCGACCATCCGCACGTGGTCGTGATCGAGGAATGTGCGCCGAACGGCAGCCTGGCGATGCGGGTGCGCGAAGTGGCGTCGATCACCGCGGCGCGGGCCCGGCTCGATACGTTCACCCTGCAGGATGCTTTTATTCATTGCTACGGCTCGCACGACGATATCCTTGATGCGCATGGGCTGGCGACTGCCGAAATCTGCGCGCGCCTCGGCGTTCATAACGGCGCGGCGCATTAATTTCACTTTGCTCGCGAGTGGTGAGTCACACATTTCCCGGACCGTTTGATATGGACCATTTCCTCCGCGAGGGACTGCTGGACGCTAACGACGCCGTGGCCGCGCTGATTACTGTCGGCGAAGGCAATTACCTGCTGCAGATGCGCGATCAGAAAGCGGGTATCTACTATCCGGGTTATTGGGGCCTGTTCGGCGGCGCCATCGATGCTGCCGAGTCGGCGGAGGAAGCGTTGCGCCGCGAACTCGCAGAGGAGCTGGGCCTGTCGGCCGGGACCGTGGAGTATTTCACCGAACTTACGTTTGACCTTTCCTTCGTCGGCAATAGGCGAATTTTTCGCCGGTTTTTTGCCGTTCCGGTCGAGGAAAGGATGCTGGATCAACTGACGCTGGGCGAGGGCAGCGCCATGCAGGTGTTTCCCGCGCACGAAGTCCTGATCGCTCCACGGGTCGTTCCCTACGACGCCTATGCGATCTGGCTGCATGCCTCGAGAGGCCGGGTCGGGACCCGGCGGCCGCGTGCGGGGCCGTAATTCAGAGGCGGAATCGCCTCACGTGATCATCGGAATGACTTCCGCCGAAAGCGTAGGCGGCTGTGGTTGTTTCAGCAATTCACGGTATTCGGCAATGATCTCGTCCGGCGTGCCGTCGGCGACAAGACTGCCGTGATTGAGCAGAATGGCGCGATTGCACATTTCCCGGATCAGCGTGTCCGAGTGCGAGGCGAGAATCAGAATATTGGTTCGTTTGATCAGGTGTTTGATCCGTTGCGCTGCGCGTTCGGTAAAACGCGCGTCGCCGGCGGACAGGCCTTCATCGAGCACGAGGATTTCCGGATCGATGGCGGTTGCCACGGCAAATCCGAGCCGCACCATCATGCCGGCGGAATAGGTGCGCACGGGCAAGGCGAGGTAGTCTCCGAGCTCCGTGAACTCTTCGATATCGTCCATTTTGGCGGCAATCTCTTCGCTGGTCATTCCCAGGTACAGGCCGCACGTGAGGATATTTTCATAGCCGGTATCGTCCAAATCCAATCCGGGTGCGGTGTTGAGCAGCGTCGATACGCGGCCCTGTATGTCGATTTTCCCGTGGGTTGGGGCATAAATGCCGGCGAATACGCGCAGGATGGTGGTCTTTCCGGCGCCGTTGTGACCCATGATGCCTAGCCGGTCCCCGTCGCGTACCGTCAAACAAATATTGTTCAAGGCGCGGACCACGACGCGCCTGTTGTGCGTGGCCTCCTTGCCGAAAATTCTCCAATAGAGGTTCCGCCGCAGATTCCGCTGCATCCCGTAAATCGGGAATTCGGTGACGACGTTCTGAAGTGTGATGGACGTCATGACACGCCGACCGGTGCTTTCAAACCCAATAGGGAATACGTCGGCGGAACCTGCCATAGAGGAACAGCGTCACGCACCAGCCGACGATAGTTGACATCAGGACCATGAACCAGGACCACAGTGACGGTGCCTTGCCCATCAGCGGTTCACGCAGGATTTCGATGTAGTGATAGAGCAAATTGTAGTCGACGATATAAACGGCCCGCCCGCTCAGCTGCGCGGGCGACCACAGTATGGGTGTTACGAACAGCGCGACCTGCAGGAAACTGACGATCACCTGCTGGATGTCACGGTAGCGCGCGCAAAACATGCCGAGTATGAGCACGATCCAGATGATGTTGATGCATAGCAACGCGAGCGCTGGGAACACCAGCAACGTAGCCCACGTCACCGGAACGTGAGCGAAAAGAACGACCAGGACGTAGATGGCGAAATTGTGAAAGAGCACGATGATGTTGCGCCAGAGGAGGATGCAGACCAGCATCGTGTAGGATATGCGCAATTGTTTGATCAGGTTCTCCGAGGCGACGAAGACCCCGCAACCCTCGGTGACGCAGGTGGAGAAAAAAGTCCATACCATCAACCCGGACGTCAGGTAGGGAACATATTCCTTGGGGTCGATCTTCCATAACTGAGACCAGACGATGCTCAGCGTAACGACAAAAATCGCCATGCTGAGGCTTGACCAGAATGGACCGATCACGGTTCGTCTGTAGCGGCGCTTCGCCTCGGCCCAGCCCATCCGGCCCCAGATTACGCGCATTCGGAGCCCGGTGACGATGTCGTCGATGGCTCCGCTATAGTCTGGCGGCGGCAGCATTGACAAAGGGCCTCTGTTCCGCGCGGTTCGAGCATCGAACGTGATCCGGGCCGGCGCGTCTTGGCGCGTTACCTGCCACACTGGCATTTCTTGAGCAACCCTCAGGCCGATCGATGAAATTCGGCGATGCTTTGCGATGGATCGGCGCTGAGACGGGGCGGTGTTTGGACCGACCAATCGCCTCCCGTCTTGCGAATCGGGGCGGGAGATTCATGTCTTTGGACCTTTTGCATTCAGGAGCTCGTCGGTCCGCGCGCGCAGATAGTCCCTGCCGATGCGCGAAGAGGAGGGGAAGCAAGTGTGGCCCGGCTGGAGCAGGGCGCGGAAACGGTTCTGCAGCACCTCATCCTCGGCCGTGTAGACCGCGGTGCCTTCGAGCCGGTCGAACGCCTCGCTGACGACGCCGGCAATTTCCTCGGATGAATTAGCGACAAAAGTTATGCCGTGGCTTTCAAACTCCGCGGTGAGACGAAGGTGGCCGATCTCGCGCGAAAAGCCTTCAGGAAGCGTCAGGGGTCTGCCGTCACGGAGCATTTGCTTCGGGATGGCGATGTCGCCGGGAAAGGGCGAATAGGCGCCGGTCAATGGCACCATATTGGTGAGTACCGACATGCGGCCAAACACACCGGCGACGTTGAAAAGCCCGGAAGTGTCGCCGAGGAAAAAACGGCAGGATGCGCACAAGTACAGGTCCAGCCAATCGCTCTTTAGCGGAGAAAGGGCGTAATCGATCACGCCTGGCATGGGAGCAAGCGGGCGCATGCTTTTGTCTCCGGTGCGGATGCACCAGCCACCCCGCGACACGATCGTCGCCACGGCCTGATCGTACGAAGCGATGTCGACATTGCGGTAGGAGTGATAGTGCTCGTCGATCGGCGAGTAGCCGCCTTCGCGTGCATGCAGACAGACGAACCAGGCGCCGTCCGGCAGGCCCATTTCGCGCAGCGCTTTTTGGCCGCGCTCGCGGTGTGCATCCGTCAACGCGAGCAGCGGAGGGCGGCCGCGCCATTTGCCCTGCACCTCATAGGCGCGGGCGCTCTTTGTGATGTTGAACGCATAGTCGCCGAGATCGTCAAACGAACCGCCGTAGTTGCGGATCAATGTGAGGACCCATTGCAGCGGTCCGGGCGCGATGATCGTTATGTACTGGCGCCAATATTCCATCAGCGCCGGGTTTGCCGGCGTGCCGGATCGTGAGAAGCCGCGATCGCCCAAAAGGTAGATCGGTCTGATGCGCCGTGACAGGAGTCTGTTCTCCTTCAGATAGGAGTCGAAGTCCAACGCCAGATGCCCCACCCGGTCGACGCATGGCGCCCGCATGAGGCGGTATCCAAATCCTTCCAGAACAAACGTGATCGCCTGCATGATATGACGAACGATGGACGCGGCAAGCCGGCGGGCCAGATTGAGGCCTCGTGTGGCCGTGCTACGGACTGGAGCGAGCGTTGACGGCGTCGTCATGAGCGGATGCTCAAATCCCTTTTCCGTAGGCGTTTCCCTCATCGCTACGCGTCCGGTTCGGCAAACGGCCGTCATCGCTCATCGGAGCGGCGATTATTCGGCTGCGGCGAAATCGGCGGAGCTTCGTTCTTTGGCGTAGCCGCATAGCGGTCCAGTTGACGCCGAAGCGAAGCGTTTTCGGCCTCCAACTGACTCACCCTGAGCGCTGCATCCGCCCCGCGCTCCCTGAGCGCGGCATCCGTCTCGCGCTGGAACAATCCGCGCACGTTTGAGAGGCCTTTCCGCGCCCTGCGGCGCGCCGCGCGGGCGTATCTGCGGGGTTTCGATAGCTGCGTGCCGGCTTGCCCGTGCGCCTTCAGCCAGACGTAGGCGTCCCACATTTGCGTGTGCGTGCCGATCTCAAACGTGGTCTCGGCCGCCGGCTCGTATTGGCGGAGCCGGGCGGCGATTGATTCGAATGTCTGCCGAACATATTGGGCTTCAGTCGCTACCCGGAACGCCGACTCCAAGGCTTGGAACAACAAGGATTCGGTTCCCGACAGTTTTTCCGCAAGTCCGTCGAGATGATCCCGGCGCCCGTGCAGATAGCTGTCGCGCAGGACAACGAGCATTTGCAGGGCCCGATAGCGCGCAAAATTAGCCGGCCGCGGCAGCTTGTCCGAAAACGCCTGGCGCGCGCATTCGGCGGCTATGAGCCAGTTCGTGTTGTTTTTGTCTCCCGGTAAAATCACGGACTCGAGGGAAGCGCGCACCGCGGGCTCCACCTGTTCGTTGTCCAGAAACCGGTATCCCTCGTCATGCCGCCCGGAAAAATAGTAGGCTCCGAACGATTTCGGCGAAATGCCGATGATGACGGCTTCCTTCGGCAAGACCAGAATCGAACGCGCGTGAGTGAATGTTGCGACTGCAGAAAAGGTATCGGGATAGGGACTTTGGTAAATGCCGCCGATTGCTGCAAACTGCTGACAGAATGATGCTTTGAGCAGGAAATGCTGGGCGTTCAAGCCGACCCGATGATGAAAATCCAGAACCGATAGGGCGAGATCATGAGCGTACGGCAGATCGAGGCTGAACGGGCTTTGTCTGCCGGCGAAGAACTCGGAATTGAGAACCGATTTAAGATATCCGGATGGGGCGTCCGGCAGCACATCCGGGTAGCAATAGTTATAGGCCGCGAGGTAGACGACGTCGGGTCCATCGGGCGCCAGATGCTCGCGAACGATCGAGAAGAAATCCGGCGCCAGGGCGTCATCGTCGCCGAGCATAAGGACGTAGTCGCCGCTCGCCAGGGACAATGCCTGCTGCCAATTTTGCGTGACGGAAACCGGCTGGGGCTGGCGGAAGTAAATGACCCTGTGGTCTTTCAGCTCATCGGCATATGACTTGTAATCCTCAGAGGAGCAATTGTCGGTGATGATGATCTCGAATTCCATTCCATCCTGGTCAGTGATCGACGCGACGGCCTGCTTCAGCAGGCCGAGGCGGTTCTTCGACGGGATGAGAAATGAGATCTTCATTGACAGTCCCAGAAACGGTGGCGGCAGCCATCTGCCGCGTCCTTTCCCACAACCTGGCTCCCTTCAGCCGATACGGCGCAGATATCCGCGCGGATTCATGGTGAGCATGAAGCGCTCGCAGGTACGGTCAGCTTCGAACGCGCGATTTTCGGCAAGAAAGCGGGTGACGGCTTCCCACGGTCCCGGGCCGAACTCCGGAAAAGTCGGATGCCCATTTATGTTTGTATCTTCGGCGATCAGATAGCCGCCGGGCCGCACGAGGGTGTGGTAGAGTTCGAGTTCCTTCAGCACGTGATCGCAGTGGTGGTCGCCGTCCAGAATGACCATCACGTTTGATTTGTGTTCCGCCAGCGCGCGCACTTTCTCGAAGATTGCGGGATCTATGCTCGACCCAAGCAGGTACTGGATGCGCGGGTGGCGCGGCCGTATCGCGTTATGGGTGGCGTCGATGTCGATGGTCACGATGCTGCCCGATCCAACCAGATCGCAGAGATGGGCAAGATAAAGCGTGCTTCCGCCCTTATAGGTTCCCACCTCAACGATAAGATCAGGTGGGTCTCGAACGATGAGCTCCTGATAAATCCACAGATCCAAGGGGCACTTCAACATTTCATGCCCCATCCACGACAGCACGATGGTGTGCAGGCCGCGGCCGGAATCCAATTTGCTGTAATAGAGGTCGGAAAATTGCTCGACCAGCCTGCTTTCCGCCTCGGTGAGGGCGGGCGCGGCGAACGCCGCGCGGAAGGAGCCGAGGGGATATCCGGCGATTGCGCGCGGCTGCCAGCGGGCCACAGCAGACCGCAGTCGTGACAGCGATCGCCTCACTTGCCTGTACAAGGTGCTGCTCCTCCAAGCCCGATGGCTCGTGCGCGAAAGGTGATCGGCTTCATTCGGAAGCCCAGAATCGGCGTCCTCTGGTTGTCCAGGAGGAGGGATAAGCCCAAGCGTTATCTTCCAACCAAGTTCGCAGCGCCTCGTCTCCCTGCGCGTAATCACGGGTACGGTTGTCTGCAGCAATCAGATTGCGCTGCCGGTTGATCCAGAATGTCGACGACGATTTCCATTCGGAGGCGTTGTAAACCTTGCCGGTTCGATCCACTACCAGCGGCTTGAGACCTTGCGACAAGATTTGCTTCGTCATCGATCGGCGCCCGCTCTCGAATTTGTATAGGTCGCCTTTTTTGTCGAAGGGCGGCGCATGAAGCGACAGAAACCGGTTTCTTTCAATCATGAAGGCGTTGGTGCGGATGTGCGGATTAGGAAACCGACCATATTGGTAGAGATACAAGAAATAGCGATCGAGCCGAACAAGGCGATATAGACCGCGGCCGATCTGGACGATGAAGGGGCGTTTCTTCGATGCCGGAATGCGTTGGGTGTCGCCGTTGTTGCCTTTCATGTCTTGGTTTTCTTTGGCAGGCGGTGGACTGGGCGCAAGCCTCGTCGGACTGCCCAGCTTATGCTTGATTTCTTGCCAGCCCAGCCTGATGACCGCCTCGTAATAGGAGTTGAGCGACTGCCAGGAACCGGTCGCGCCAACCAGTCCTACTTCGGGCAAGCTCAACGCATCGTCGAATTTTTTCAGCCAATCATCCGCCAACAGCTCGCTGAACGTGTTGAAAAAAATCAGGCGGCGATTCGACACGCGCTTGGCTGCGGCGAAATAAGAGCCGACGTCATGGCCGCTATCGTCGAGCTCGATGGGATTGATCGGCAGTCCGGCAAATATTGTCCGCGCGAATCCGAGGGCGCGCGCATCCGGGAATCCCTTGAAGATGACGTGTAGTTCATGATCGAGGCCGGCCGGATGGACCCGATAACTGTCTAGGAAAGCCCGGGCGGGGAGTTCTCCTTCGGCGAACCGGTAAAGATAGACAACGCCTATGTCTGCCAAGCCCGGGTCTCCGCCACACTTTGAATCGGTGGTTCCCGCCGCGCGCCGGAAGGCCGGAGCACGGCCGGCCATCGCCAATGATCAAAGCGTGCCCAAGCTGCTGGCGTATGGCCTTTCGATGCGTTGCGCCGCGATTCGCCCCGAAGCAATACGGTCTCCCAAGCGCGCGGTTGCGTGCCCGGAGGCAATACTGCTATCCGACACGATGTCAATCGGGGACGGTGATGGAAATCGGCAAGGTGGTCATATTGGCCGGAGGTTTTGGCAGCCGGCTTGCCGAAGAAACCGAGGTTCGGCCGAAGCCGCTGGTCGAGATCGGCGGCCGCCCGATTCTTTGGCATATCATGCAAATCTATTCGAAGTTCGGACTGCGCGATTTCGTAATCTGCCTCGGCTACAAGGGTTATATGATCAAAGAATACTTCGCCAATTACGACCTGCATATGAGCGACGTGACCTTCGACTTGGCGAACAACACGACGATTGTGCACCAAAGCCGCGCCGAACCGTGGCGCGTTACGTTGATCGATACCGGCGAATCAACAATGACGGGCGGGCGGATCCGTCGCGTGCGCGATCATATCGGCGACAAGCATTTTTGCCTGACCTACGGCGACGGCGTCGCCGAAATCGATATCTCGGCGCTGCTGGAATTCCATAACAAGCACGGCTTGCTGGCTACGGTTACGGCGGTCCAACCGCCCGGGCGTTTCGGCGCGCTCGAGATCGATGCCGCAGACGAAGTGCGCAGCTTTCGCGAAAAGCCGCAAGGCGACGGCACGTGGATCAATGGCGGCTTTCTGGTCCTCTCGCCGAAAGTGATCGATTACATCGACGGCGACGACACCGTCTTCGAGCAGAAGCCCTTGCAGCGTCTGAGCGCCGACGGGCAGCTTGCGGCGTACCGGCATACCGGGTTTTGGCAGCCGATGGATACGCTGCGCGACAAGCGGTATCTCGAAGAACTTTGGGAGAGCGGGAGAGCGCCGTGGCGGACGTGAGGCGGCCGTCACCCGGTTTCTGGTCCGGTAAACGCGTCCTCGTTCTCGGCCACACGGGTTTTAAGGGCGCTTGGCTCAGTCTTTGGCTGCGCCGGCTCGGCGCCAAGGTCGAGGGCATCTCGCTTCCGCCCGAACAGCCGAGCCTGTTCGCCGCTGCCGGACTGAACAGGCTTGTCGGCAGCCACTACGCGGATATCCGCGAGCTCAAGGCCATGACCGAGATCATGCAGCAGGTGCGGCCGGAGATCGTTTTTCATCTCGCCGCCCAGTCATTGGTTCGTCGCTCGTACCGCGAGCCGGTGGAGACTTACGCGACCAACGTCATGGGCACGGTTCATGTGCTGGCGGCGGCGGTGGCGGTCGCATCCGTTCGCGCCGCGATCGTGGTGACCAGCGACAAGTGTTATGAGAACCGCGAATGGTTGTGGGCCTATCGCGAAGACGAACCCATGGGGGGCCACGATCCCTACAGCAGCAGCAAGGGCTGCGCCGAATTGGTCACGGCGGCTTGGCGAAAGTCCTTTTGCGGCCCGACAAAGCGCGGTCTCGGTATTGCTTCGGCGCGCGCCGGAAACGTGATTGGCGGCGGCGACTGGGCGGAGGACCGGCTCATTCCCGACTGCATCCGCGCCTTGAAGGCGGGTGAAGCGATCGGCATTCGCAATCCGGCATCGGTCCGTCCTTGGCAGCACGTGCTCGATCCGCTGTGCGGCTACCTCATTTTGGCCGAGCGGCTGACTGATAAGCCGGACGTTTACGGCGAAGCTTGGAACTTTGGCCCGGCGGATACGGACACGCGGCCGGTGGGCTGGATCGCCGATCGCGTTGTCGGCATCTGGGGCGGGTCGGCGCGGTGGGAGAAAGTCGCCGGCGACGCGTTGCACGAGGCCAATGTCCTCAAGATCGACGCCTCGAAGGCACGCCAGTGTCTTGGCTGGTCGCCGGCGCTGGGGCTCGACGCCGGCATCGATTGGACCGCCAACTGGTACAAGAACGTCCTCGGCGGTCAGCCGGCGCTTGCCGTCACCGAAGAGCAGATCGATCGCTACAATCATCTTGGCGCGACCGCAGCATGACCAGCAAACACTGCCGCTTCTGCAACGCCGGTCTCAAGCGCACCTTCGTCGACCTCGGCCGGTCGCCGCTGGCGAACTCGTTGCTCAGCGCCGATGACATCGAGCGCGGCGAAGCATCGTATCCGTTGCACGCCTATGTTTGCGATAATTGCCTGTTGGTACAACTGCAGGAGTTCGAGCGCGCCGAGAACATCTTCAACGACTATTTGTATTTTTCATCCTTCTCGCAGCTTTGGCTGCGACATTGCCGTGAATATGCGGAGCAAATGATCAAACGCTTCGCACTCGACGGCCGCTCGCTCGTCGTCGAAGTCGCCAGCAACGACGGCTATCTGCTGCAATACTTCAAGGAGCGCGGCATCGGCGTTCTCGGCGTCGAGCCGGCGGCCAATGTGGCCAAGGCGGCTCAGGACAAGGGCATCGCCACCGAGGTGGCGTTTTTCGGCGCTGAAACCGCGCGCCGCCTGGCCGCGGCCGGCAAGTCCGCGGATCTGATGGCCGCCAACAACGTGCTTGCCCACGTGCCCGACCTGCATGATTTCGTGGCTGGCTTCAAGTTGCTGCTGAAACCGGCGGGAACCGCCACTTTTGAATTTCCGCATCTGCTGCGTTTGATCGAGGAACGGCAATTCGACACGATCTATCACGAGCATTTCTCTTATTTTTCGTTCCTTGTTGTCGATGAGATTTTTGCGCGCCACGGATTGCGCATTTACGACGTGGAGACTTTGTCGACGCACGGTGGTTCGCTGCGTCTGTTCGTCTGCCATGCCGACGCGCCCTTTGCCCGAACCGGCAAGGTGGACGAGCTGATCGCCAAGGAGCGCGCCGCCGGCCTCGACCGTATCGACACCTACGCGAGCTTCGCCGATGCGGTGGTCGATATCAAATGTGAATTGCTCGATTTTCTCATCGAGGCGCGTAAGAACGGCAAATCGGTCGTCGGATATGGCGCGCCAGCAAAAGGCAATACACTGCTCAATTATTGCGGCGTTGGACCGGAGCTTCTGTCCTATACGGTGGACGTCAGTCCGCACAAGCAGGGCCGCTGGCTGCCGGGAGTCCAGATTCCGATTTACGCGCCGGAGCACATTCTAAAAACGAGGCCGCACTACGTGCTGATCCTGCCGTGGAACATCAAAGAAGAGATCATGGATCAGATGGCTGCAATCCGGCAGTGGGGCGGCCGCTTCGTTACGGCGATTCCGAAATTGACGGTCCTGCCTTGACGGACGGAAGATGAAGATCAGTCCAACGGCGCTGCCGGGCGTGATGATCGTGAGTGCCGCGACAAATAGGGATGAGCGCGGGTTGTTTGCCCGCACCTATGATGCGGCGGTGTTTGCGGCGGCCGGCCTGCCGACCCAATGGCCGCAATGCAACACCTCTTGGAATGCGCGCAAGGGCACGCTTCGCGGTATGCATTTCCAGGCCGCGCCGCGCCCCGACCCCAAGCTCGTTCGCTGCACCCGCGGACGGATTTTTGATGTCGCGGTCGATCTGCGCCCGGACTCCCCGACGTTTCGGCGTTGGACGAGCGCGGAGCTTTCCGAGGACAATCGCGACACATTGGCCATTCCGGCGGGCTGCGCGCACGGATTTATGACGCTGGAGGACGGCTGCGAGGTCCTCTACATGATGGGCGAAGTCTACGTGCCCGAACTGGCAAGCGGCGTGCGCTGGAATGATCCGGCGTTCGGCATCAAGTGGCCAGCCGAGCCGGTGACCATGTCGGAGAAAGACCTGCGCTGGTCGGATTTCTGCGCATGATGCGTGTGCTGATCACTGGCCCATCGGGTTTCATCGGCACCCATTGCTTGCGCCGGTTGCTGGCGGAAGATTGCGAAATCCATGCGGTCAATCGCGCGGGTGCCGGCGAGCACAGCGATCGCGTCACCTGGCATGGCGCCGATCTGCGCGACGCCGCGCAGGCCGCCGCACTCGTGGTCAAGATCCGCCCGACGCATCTTCTGCACTGCGCATGGGTCGCGACCCCGCGGGTCTACGCCCATTCGCCGGATAATGCCGATTGGCTGCAGTCCGGTATCGCGCTGGCGTTTGCGTTTGGCGCGCACGGCGGCGTTCGCTTCGTCGGGGTGGGGAGTTCGGCCGAATACGATCCGGGCGATTCGCCGTGCGTCGAACACCAGACGCCGATACGGCCGGCCACGATCTATGGCAAGTGCAAGGCCGCGTGCTGGCTGGCGATTCAGGCGGCGGCGCAGCAACACGGGTTCTCCGCCGCTTGGGGCCGCCTGTTCCTGCCATACGGGCCGGGCGATCCGCCCCAGCGCCTGGTGCCGACCGTGCTCGCGGCGATCCGCGCTGGAAAGCCCGTGCCAACGACCCACGGAACGCAACAGCGGGATTTCATCTACGCGCCGGACGCGGGCGATCTTTTTGTCCGCCTGTTGCTGTCCGCGGAAAGCGGAGCCTTCAATGTCGGCACCGGGCGTGCGACCACAATCCGGTCCGTCATCGAATATCTCGCCTCGCGCTGCGGAAAGCCGGAATTGCCGCAGTTCGGCGCCATCGCACCGGCGCCGGGTGAGCCTCCATTCCTCGTTGCCGACATGACGAAGGTCCGTAACCGGCTATCGTGGTCGGCCCCGACGGACGTTCGTCACGGGCTCGACGAAGTTCTCAGGTCCGCTGGGCTTGAGTTGCCGCAGGCAGCATCCCAGTAGGGCCCTTGCCAAGTCGGCTGACTTTTTGGATGCGTTATCCGCGCAATAGTCTTGCCTTGCGCCACATGGTCAGCATGCCCGCAAGCATCGGCATCATGGTGTAATAGAAAATCTTTGAGGAAGACGCGGTCAGGATTTGGTTTCTTTTGCCGGTATTCAGTGCGTCTCTGCACATCCAGACCCGATACGCGATCCTGATTTTGCGGCTTGTCCGGTTCGCCCAGGTATTTTGGATATACGGCTTGTTTCCATACGCATCAAATAAGCGCACATTGTCGTCGATCAGCGCGCCACTCTTGACGTTTTGCTGTGACATCTGCCCGGAGTATTGACGGATCGCGCAAACTTCATCGGCCAGACTGACCATCGGCCCCTGTTCGAGCAGATAAAACCACATTTCGAGATCCATAAGGTGCGGCAACGAATCTTGAAAGCCGCGTTGCGCCGCATTTTTGCGGAACATGACCGCACTCGGCTCGCCGATGTGATTTTTGCCGAAAATGCATCGATTAATCACCTCGGTGCCCGGCAGCCTGACGTTTTCCGCCGCGTATCTTTGCGTGGTAATCGTTGCTCCGTTTTCGTCGATCAGCCTGCGGCCGCCGGTTACCAGCACAGCCGATGAATCGGTATCAAGTGCGTCGCTCATGCGCCGCACGCTCTCCGGCAGCAGCAAATCGTCGGCGCACAGGAATTTGACGTACTCGCCCTTGGCATAAGCCAGACAGGCGTTGAAGTTGCCGACCAGGCCTATGTTGGTCGCGTTCTTGTAGAAGCGAATTTCCGGTGCGGCCGGTAGTTTGTCCTCGATCCACTTCGCGGTTCCGTCGGTCGAGCAGTTGTCGATGATGATCAGTTCGAAATCATCAAATGACTGCTGCAGAACGGAATCGACCGCCAGGGGCAAGAAGTCGCCGCCGTTCCTCACCGGGATGCACACGCTGACCTTGGGCGACATTGTCTTTCGGTTGGTCACGCAGCTTTGGACCGTCGCCAGTGTTACTCGGCCGGTCCCTGTGAAACAATCATCAAACAATCGCCGCGGCGCGACCCGGCCGGTTTATCGGGTTCGCGACTTGGCCCGCGGGTGCCGCACAGGTGCTCGAAGCTGTGTTTTTCGAGTGTCGGCGCATTATACCGCCGTAGTGGTGCCGCATTCCGGCTTTTGGCTGGGTGGCCATGATGGGATGGTGGGGAAGGGTTTCGGCCGCGGCGGTTGCGGGCGAATTGGCGCTGATATCCGCATGTTTCGGGGCGGCCGCGCAGGAGCGGCCGGCTCCCCCGGCGTCCGCGATGGCCTGCGGCGGCGACGAGGTTGCGCGCGGCAGCGCCAGCCGCGCCCTCGACGGC
>JBAUYV010000342.1:0-4845 GCA_049584975.1 Xanthobacteraceae bacterium
GGTCAGCACTACGCGTTTGACGCCGACGTCGCGCGCTGCACGCAGCACCCGCAGTGCGCCTTGCCGCGCAGGCACGATCAGCTCGTCCTCGTCTTTAGGGACATTCGCAGGAAACGGCGAAGCAACATGCAAGACGTATTCACAGCCGGCGACCGCAGCCGGCCAGCCGGCGTCGCGTTCGAGATCAGCGGCAATGAACGACAGGCGATCACCCGGCTCGGCGCCACCTTGCCGCAGCAGTGCCCGCACATCGCCCTCGCGCCTGAGATTGCGGACCGTGGTGCGCACCTGATGGCCGGCGGCCAGAAGCTGCAGGATGCAATGGCTGCCGATGAAGCCCGACCCGCCGGTGACCAGAACTGTGCTCATCGCTGCCTCCCGGTTCTGTGCATTACCCACGTGCCTTGAGCGACATATGAGCGCGACCTGAAACGAAAAGGCCGCCAAATCGGCGGCCTTTCCACTTTGCTAAGAGCCCCGACGGCTACTCTGCCGCCGGCAGGGCGACCGGTTCGGCCGCTGCGGCCGCCGCTTTTGCGGCCGCCTCTTTTTCGCGCTCGGCAAGAATAAGCTGGTCGCGCTTGATCGCAACTTCGCGCAGCCGGTTCATCATCGCGCCGGTACCGGCCGGGATCAGCCGGCCAACAATGACGTTCTCCTTGAGACCGTCGAGCGTGTCGGCCTTGCCGCTGACCGCAGCTTCGGTGAGCACGCGCGTCGTCTCCTGGAACGAAGCCGCCGAGATGAACGAACGCGTCTGCAGCGAGGCTTTGGTGATGCCAAGCAGCACCGGATGCGCAGCCGCGGGCTTTTTGCCTTCGGCCGTCACCCGCGCATTGATCTCGTCGAACTCGACCTTATCGATCTGGTCGCCCTGGATCATATCGGTCTCGCCGGAATCGGTGATCTCCACCTTCTGCAGCATCTGCCGCACGATCACTTCGATGTGCTTGTCGTTAATGGTGACGCCCTGGAGCCGATAAACATCTTGGATCTCGTTGACCAGGTAGCCGGCCAGTTCCTCGACGCCCTTGATCGCCAGGATATCGTGCGGCGCCGGATTGCCCTCGACGATATAGTCGCCCTTCTCGATGAGATCGCCGTCCTGCAAGTGGATGTGCTTCCCCTTGGCAACAAGATACTCCCTGGGCTCCTCACCCTTGTCCGCCGGCTCGATGGTGATGCGCCGCTTGTTCTTGTAGTCACGGCCGAAGCGGATCGTGCCGGAGATTTCCGCAATCACCGCGGACTCCTTGGGCCGCCGTGCCTCGAACAACTCGGCTACACGCGGCAGACCGCCGGTGATGTCACGCGTCTTTGCGCTTTCGGTCGGGATACGGGCGATGACGTCGCCCGCCTGGATCTTGCCGTCGGGATCGACCGAGATGACGGCATCGACGGCGAGAAGGTAGCGCGCGTCGCCGCCGCGGGCGAGCTTCAACACTTTGCCGTCCTTGTCCTTAATCACTAGCGCCGGACGCAGGTCCTGCTGACCGCGGCCGGACCCGGTACGCCAATCGATCACCACCCGTTTGGCGATGCCGGTGGTCTCGTCGAGCGTTTCCGACATCGACTGACCCTCGGTCAGGTCCTCGAAGGCGACGAAGCCCTCGACCTCGGTGAGGATCGGCCGCGTGTACGGATCCCACTCGGCGATGCGCTGGCCGCGGGTGATATGGGCGTCGTCGGCGACCCTGAGCCGCGCGCCGTAGGGGATGCGATGCACCGCGCGCTCGGTGCCGTCCGGATCGAGCACGGCCACGATGAGGTTGCGGCTCATCACGATGTCAGCGCCGTCCGAATTCCGCATGACGCTCTTGTTCTTGATCTTGACGTTGCCTTCGAAGTTCGACTCCACGAACGACTGCTCGGAGAGCTGCGCGGCGCCGCCGATGTGAAACGTGCGCATGGTCAGCTGGGTGCCCGGCTCGCCAATCGACTGGGCGGCGATAACGCCCACCGCCTCGCCCATATTGACCGGCGTGCCGCGCGCGAGATCGCGCCCGTAGCAACTGCCACACACGCCCGTGATGGTATCGCAGGTGAGCACCGAACGGATGCGCACCTCCTGCACGCCCGCGGCGACCAGGCGCTCAAGTTCCTGCTCGCCGAGCAGCGTGCCGTTGGGGACCAGCACAGTGTTGCCCGCGGGGTCACGCACGTCCTCGGCCGTGGTGCGGCCCAGAATGCGGCTTGCCAGCGAAGCCACGACCTGACCGGAATCGATGATGGCGCGCACCTTGATGCCGCGCGTGGTGCCGCAATCCACTTCGGTGATGATGCAGTCCTGCGCGACGTCAACGAGACGCCGGGTCAGATAACCCGAATTCGCCGTCTTCAACGCCGTGTCGGCGAGACCCTTACGCGCGCCGTGCGTCGAGTTGAAGTACTCGAGCACCGAGAGACCTTCCTTGAAGTTGGATATGATCGGGCTCTCGATAATTTCGCCAGACGGCTTGGCCATCAGGCCACGCATGCCGGCGAGCTGGCGCATCTGCTCGCTCGAACCGCGCGCACCGGAATGGGCCATCATGTAGATCGAGTTGACCTGAGCTTCGGCGCCCTTCTCCGTAGCGGGCTTTGACGTCGAAATCTCCTTCATCATCTCGTCGGCGATACGCTTGGTGCACTTCGACCACGCGTCCACCACCTTGTTGTATTTCTCGCCCTGGGTGATGACGCCGTCGTTGTATTGCTGCTCGAACTCTTTCACCTGATCGCGCGTATCCTCGACGATCTTTCGCTTGGAGTGCGGCACCACCATGTCGTCCTTGCCGAACGAGATTCCGGCCTTGAACGCGTGGTAGAAGCCGAGCGCCATCACGCGGTCGCAGAAGATCACCGTCTCCTTCTGACCGCAGTGGCGATAGACCGTATCGATCATCGAGGAGATTTCGCGCTTCGTCATCAGCTTGTTGAGGAGGTCGAACGGCACTTTCTGATGCTTCGGCAGCACCTCGCCGAGCAGAGCACGGCCGGGCGTGGTCTCGTAGGTCTTCCGCTCCGGCGCGCCGCTCTCGTCGACGCCTTCGTAGATGTACTTGATCTTGCTGTGCAGGCCGACGGTCTTCGCGGCCAGCGCGTGCTCAACCTCGTTGACGTTGCGATAGTAGCCCTGCACGATGTTCTTCTTCTTCGGATCCTGTTTGATATCGTCGTCGGAATGCAGCTCGAGCTTGAACTGCCCCGGTCCGTTGTCGACCATGATCGAGAGGTAATAGAGACCGAGCACGATGTCCTGCGACGGCACGATGATGGGCGAGCCGTTCGCCGGGTGCAGGATGTTGTTGGTCGACATCATCAGCACGCGCGCTTCGAGCTGAGCCTCGAGCGATAGCGGCACGTGCACGGCCATCTGGTCGCCGTCGAAGTCGGCGTTGAAGGCTGCGCACACCAGCGGATGCAGCTGGATCGCCTTACCCTCGATCAATACCGGCTCAAACGCCTGGATGCCCAGGCGATGCAACGTCGGCGCGCGGTTGAGCAGCACGGGATGCTCGCGAATGACCTCGTCGAGGATGTCCCAGACTTCGGGCTTTTCCTTCTCGACGAGCTTCTTCGCCTGCTTCACGGTTGTCGACAGACCCTTGGCATCGAGCCGCGAATAGATGAACGGCTTGAATAGTTCGAGCGCCATCTTCTTCGGCAGCCCGCACTGATGCAGCTTGAGCTCGGGGCCGACCACGATCACCGAACGGCCGGAATAGTCGACGCGCTTACCGAGCAGGTTCTGCCGGAAGCGGCCCTGCTTGCCCTTGAGCATGTCGGCGAGCGACTTCAGCGGCCGCTTGTTGGCGCCGGTAATGACGCGGCCGCGGCGGCCGTTGTCGAACAGAGCGTCGACGGCCTCCTGCAGCATCCGCTTCTCGTTACGGATGATGATGTCGGGCGCCCGCAGCTCGATCAGCCGCTTCAGGCGGTTGTTGCGGTTGATGACACGCCGATAAAGGTCGTTCAGGTCAGACGTCGCGAACCGGCCGCCGTCGAGCGGCACCAACGGACGCAGATCCGGCGGGATCACCGGCACGTGCGTCAGGATCATCCATTCCGGCTTGTTGCCGGACTGAACGAAAGCCTCGATCAGCTTGAGCCGCTTGGCGAGCTTTTTGGGCTTGAGCTCCGACTTCGACTCCGCGATCTCCTGGCGCAGGCTTGCGGCCATCTTCTCCAGATCGAGGGCTTTCAGCATTTCACGGATCGCTTCGGCGCCGATCATGGCGGTGAAGCTGTCGGCACCGAACTGATCCTGCGCCTTGATGTACTCTTCCTCGCTGAGGAGCTGACGGTCCTTGAGCTCGGTGAGCCCGGGCTCGAGCACCACGTAGTACTCGAAATAGAGGATCCGCTCGAGATCCTTAAGCGTCATGTCGAGCAGAAGGCCGATCCGGCTCGGCAGCGACTTCAAGAACCAGATGTGCGCGACCGGCGCGGCAAGCTCGATATGGCCCATGCGCTCGCGCCGCACCCGCGACAGGGTGACTTCGACCGAGCACTTCTCGCAGATGATGCCCTTGTACTTCATCCGCTTGTACTTGCCGCACAGGCACTCGTAGTCCTTGATCGGCCCGAAGATGCGCGCGCAGAACAAACCGTCGCGCTCGGGCTTGAAGGTGCGGTAGTTGATGGTCTCGGGCTTTTTGATCTCGCCGTAGGACCAGGACAGAATCTTTTCCGGGCTCGCGATCGATATCCGGATCTGGTCGAAGACCTGAGCCGGAACCTGCGGGCTGAAAAGATTCATGATCTCTTGGTTCATCGTCTTCTCCGCTTGCCGACCATGTCGGCCGCTACCGTCATTTTCTTTCGTCCGTCATGTCCGGGCTTGACCCCCGGGCATCCATCCGG
>JBAUYV010000343.1:0-2093 GCA_049584975.1 Xanthobacteraceae bacterium
GGTCAAGATACAGCATCGAGCGTGGCAAGTTAATCATTAACCACGTGGCGCGCGACGAATGCGCGCGGTGTGTGTTTGCCTTGCAACGCCGAGACTTGCAACGCCAAGACTTGGAACCAACACCAACACTTGCAACGCCAAGACCGGAAACATGACTAGAGGCACGTCAAGATCGGAACCGCGCCACCCGCAAGTGATCCGCACCTTGCCGACGCTAAACCGCATCCTCGATTCGTGGAACGCGAGGCGCCATCGCATTGCGCTCGTGCCGACCATGGGCGCGCTCCACGCCGGTCACCTGGCCCTCGTGCGGCGGGCGCACCGCCGCGCCGATCGTGTCATCGTATCAATCTTCGTCAACCCGGCCCAGTTCGCCGCGAACGAGGACCTCAGCACCTATCCGCGAACCTTCGCCGCCGATGTCGCAGCGCTCGCTGCTTCGAAGGTCAACGCGGTCTGGGCGCCATCCGCCGCGACCATGTATCCGCCTGGCTTCGCGACGCGGATCGTACCGGAAGGTGCGGCATCGGCCGGCCTGGAAGATGCGTTTCGGCCACACTTCTTCGCCGGCGTTGCGACCGTTGTCGGCAAGCTTTTCATTCAGTGCCAGGCGGACTTCGCCTTGTTCGGCGAGAAAGACTATCAACAACTTAAAGTGGTTACGCAGCTTGCGCGCGACCTCGGCCTGAAGACCCGTATCATTGGCGTACCGACGGTGCGCGAGCCCGATGGGCTCGCGCTGTCATCACGCAACGCTTATTTATCGCCGCCGGAGCGCGCCGCGGCACCGGCGCTTTATCGCGCACTTGCCGCCTGCGCAAAGCGGATCGTCGCCGGCGAAGCAATTGCGGGCGTGCTCGATGACGGCGGCACCGCGATCGTGCAAGCCGGTTTCGTCCTCGATTACCTCGAAGCCCGCCACGCCGAGACGCTCGCACCGATCGCCTCACGGAAGTACGGCCCGGTCCGTCTCCTCGTGGCTGCGCGCATCGGCAAAACGCGGCTGATCGACAACGTGGCGGCCTGACGGCCGGCGCGGTCACTTGCCGCCGGACTTCATTGGATTCCCCACCGCCGGGTAAGTGGCAAACTCCACGCTGTAGAGTTGCCCGTTCACTTTCTCGACTTTGCGGATGTAGATGTTCTGCACGATGTCGCGCGTCTGCGGGTCGATCGAAATCGGCCCCCGCGGGCTTTCCCAGGCCATGCCCTTCATCGCAGCGAGCATGACGTCGCCATCGGCGTTTCCGTTCGTCTTCTTAAGCGCCTCATAGATCAGATGCAGGCCGTCATAGGCGCCGACCGAGACGAAGTCAGGACGAAAGCCGAATGCCTTTTCGAACCCGGCGACATAGGCCTTGTTGAGCGCGGAATCGTGGGCGGCCGAGTAGGAACCGGACGTGATGATGCCGAGCATCTGGTCGCCCATGGTGTTGAGGTCGTCGTCATCTGTCAGGTCACCCGGGCCGATGATCTTGATGCCGGATTTGCCAAGCCCCCGTTCGGCGAATTGCTTGGCAAAAATGCCTGCCTGCGTGCCCGGGAAGTAGATAAACGCGGTGTCCGGATTGATGTCGCGGATGCGATGCAGGAACGGCGCGAAATCCGGATTGGCGAGCGGAATGCGAATCGATTCGAGAATCTCGCCACCTTCCTGAAGGAATCGCGTCTTGAACGCGGTTTCCGATTCGATACCCGGCGCCCAGTCGTTGACCAACGTGACGACGCGTTTACTCCCGTTCTTGGCCGCCCACTCCGCCATGATCCAGCCCTGCTGACCCTGGAGGAACCCGGCGCGCACCATGTATGGAGATTTCGTGACGGTGACGGAGGCCCCCGAACTCATGACCAGAGTGGGAATCTTGGCTTCGGTCACCAGCGGCGCGATGGCCAGCGCTGTCGGTGTGATTCCGATGCCGAGAAGGCTGACCTTCTCGTTGACGATCATCTCCTGGACGATCCGGCGCGCGTTGTCGGCGACGCCGCCATCGTCGCGCACGATGATTTCGAGCTTTCGAGCGGCGACGACGTCGCCGTGCTCCTGGACGTAAAGCTTGAGCGCGGACGCGAGTTGCCGGCCGACGGCGTTAAAC
>JBAUYV010000344.1:0-2073 GCA_049584975.1 Xanthobacteraceae bacterium
TCGCGGCCGACGGCCGTTCGAAGCCCGGACGGGCGACGCCTCCGCCCGATCGTCCGAGATCGTCGTCGATGATCTCGACAGCCGTCCAGCCAAGGTGCCTGACGCGATCGGCAAGGCCGTATTGCCCGCGCTGGCTCTCGCGGTTGTGCACGCGCTGATCCGGGGTCGATTGACGGACATAGACTCAAGCGATGCGTTGCAGTGCTCGACAGTGATCTTGCTCACGAATGCTCTCTTGGCTTCTGACGTTGGACCAGCGTCGCCGCGATCTCGCGAAGCAGAGCTTCCACGAGGCCCGCGAGTTCGATCCTGGGAGCCGGGCACGGCTCCACGAGCGGGGTCTTCTCGTCGAACAGACTTAGTTGGCGATGTTCGGATTTGCGCGCCATTCTGGGCTGTCTCCGTCTTTGATTCGGACAGGAGAAAGCCTAGGAGCGCATCGACCTCCGCACGCATCGCGCGCAGATATGAGTGGAAAATGCGGCTGGTCGCTCGTCGTGAAACGCGACGCCGCCGGTTCCGTCATCCATGCCGGCAAGCAGGCGAACGAGCCGTCCGGTTGGAGCACGACGACGAACTCGACGCCGCCGCTTTCGAGCCGTCGCCTGATCTGCACCACTTCGCCGAAGCGCGGATGGAACCGGTAGCTGATGCGGGCTTCGGCCGGCTGTTCGTGGGCACTATGTAGCCATTTCGAGAAGCATCTGGACCGCTCTCAGATTGCCGGTCTTGCGGTAGATGTGCACCGCCTTGGTGCGGCGCATCGAATGCGTGCCGTAGGCCGTGCTGTCCATCCCGGCGCCCTCGATCCAGCCGTGCACGATGCGCGCGTATTGGCGCGCGGTCACATGAGGTTGACTATGGACTCGGCTCGGAAAGACGTAGGGGCCCCGATCTACCGGTAGCGCGTTCAACCAGTCCTGCAGCGAGGCGCGGGTCTGCTCCGTGATTTCGAGCTGAACCGGACGGCCGGTCTTGCGCTGGAGGATTGGCGCCCGGTCTCTCACGTGTCTGCCGACGGCGATGTCATCGATCCGAAGGCTGACGAGATCACAGGCCCGAAGCTTGCTGTCGATGGCGAGGCTGAATATCGCCAGGTCGCGTTTGCTGTTCTTGATTTGAAGTCGGACACGAATGGCCCAGACTTCTTTCGGCTGTAGGGACGCCTCTGTCCGACGAGACGGTCTTTGTTCCATGGCGTACGCAAGGGATTGCTTTTCGAATTGATTTCGATGGGCATGGTCGACCTCCGCGCCCGACCGCTCCACCGCATCGCCGCGTTCAGAGGGTTGGTCGTTGTAACGCAACAGCGCAGACCCGCCGAGCCAATGCCGCGACCGCGAACGGCGGCTCTCAGTCAGAAAGCTGCTGATGGTGCTACGGAAGGAATCGACCCCAAAGGGGGACGTTCGCGCCGATGCAGCTACAGTCCGCTGTAGCCCCATTATTATTAAGTATCATTCCGTGAGCAAACGGTCGGCGAGGAGAGCTGCCGGTTGACGCCAGCGGCACCGACCCCACGGTCTGGCCCGGCGGCTGGAGAAGGCTGAGGTGCGCCCAGACGATCCGCGAGCGCCATCAGGCGATGATATCCGTGCTGGAGATGGTGGAAACCGGGGTCACCACCTCAGCGACGGCGCGGGAGAAAAGGGCGCCACCCACGGTCGCCGCGACTAGCGGCCGGATCTCCAGGACAGGAACTCCGCCTTTGCGTCTTCGTTCGGAGGATAGAGGCCCGGCAGCTTTCTGCCGCCGTTGACCTGCTCGAGAATCCATTCCTCGAGCGCCTCCGTCTCCCGGCTGATCTCCAGAATATCCTGCGCCATGGCCTTCGGGATGACGACGGCGCCGTCCTGATCGGCGATCAGGATGTCGTCGGGAAAGATCGCGACCCCGCCGCAGCCGATCGGCTCCTGCCAGTCCACGAACGTGAGTTGCGCGACCGACGGCGGCGCCGAAACGCCGGAGCACCAGACCGGCAGGCCGGTGCGACGAACGCCCTCCACGTCCCGGATCGCTCCGTCGGTGATGAGTCCGCCGACGCCGCGGTGAACCATCCGCGCGCACAGGATG
>JBAUYV010000345.1:0-27849 GCA_049584975.1 Xanthobacteraceae bacterium
GCCTGCGCCGCCGCGTTCGCGGCCGCGCGGCTGCGCCGCACCGGCCGCAAGGTGACGGTCACGCTGCCGGGCGGCAATCTCGCCATCGAATGGCGCGCGGAAGACGACCATGTGCTGATGACCGGTCCGGTCGCGTACGAGCACAAAGGCCGTTTCGACGAGGCGTTGTTCGCCAAGGCCGGAGCGGCGCGATGAGCGTCGAAGTCGTCACCTTCGGCTGCCGGCTTAACGCCGCCGAATCGGAAGTGATCCGCCGCAACGCCGAGCTTGCCGGCTGTTCCAATACGGTGGTGGTCAACACCTGCGCGGTGACCGCCGAGGCCGTGCGCCAGGCGCGCCAAACAATTCGCGCGCTGCGCCGTGAGCGCCCGCGGGCGACGATTGTCGTCACCGGATGCGCGGCGCAGACCGAGCCGCAAACATTCGCCGCCATGGGCGAAGCCGACCGCGTGTTGGGCAACGCGGAGAAGCTCGGCGCCGCCGCGTGGGACGCGGCGCGCCACGACGCCCCGAAGGCGATGGTCGGCGACATCATGACCGTCAAAGGCGCGGGCGCGCATCTGATCGATACGTTCGCCAGCCGCACGCGCGCCTTCGTGCAAGTGCAGAACGGCTGCGATCACCGTTGCACTTTTTGCATCATTCCGTTCGGCCGCGGCAATTCACGTTCGGTGCCGATGCATGCGGTGGTGGAAGATGTGTGTCGTCTCGTCGCCAACGATTATCGTGAGGTCGTGCTCACCGGCGTCGATATCACGAGCTCCGGCGCCGACCTGCCGGGCGCGCCCAAACTCGGCATGCTGGTCAAGCAGATTCTCCGGCACGTGCCGGAACTCAAGCGGCTTCGCCTGTCGTCGATCGACTCGGTGGAGGCCGACGCCGATCTGCTTGATGCGCTCGCCGGCGACGAACGGCTGATGCCGCATCTGCATCTGTCGCTGCAGTCCGGCGACGATCTCATTCTCAAGCGCATGAAGCGGCGGCATGCGCGCGCCGACGCGATTGCGTTCTGCGCGCAGGTGCGCCGCTTGCGTCCCGACGTGGTGTTCGGCGCCGACATGATCGCCGGCTTTCCCACCGAGACCGAAGCGATGTCGCAGAACTCGCTCGACCTCGTGGAGGAGTGCGGCTTGACGCACCTGCACGTGTTTCCGTTCTCGCCGCGGCCGGGAACGCCGGCGGCGCGCATGCCGCAGGTCGCCCGCGACGTGGTGAAGGAGCGGGCGCGGCAGCTGCGCGAGCGCGGGGCGCGTGCGCTCACGCGCCACCTCGATGGCGAGGTCGGGACGACCCGCCGCGTACTGATGGAATCCCGCGACACCGGGCGCACCGAGCAATTCACCAAGGTCCGGCTGGCGCGGCCGGCCGAGCCGGGGCTGCTCCTTGACCTGAAAGTGGCGGCGCACGACGGCAGACAATTGCTGGCGGCTTGAGTAAACTCAGCGCTGGATCGGAGGCCGCGCGATGGGCGAGCAGAATTACACGATCGCAACGACCGAAGAGCTTGAGCGCCTCTATACCGACGCGCCGTACGGGCCCGCGGTCTTCAAGGAAACCGGCTACGTCACGCCGGAATATCGCAAGCTGATCGAAGCCGCGCCGTTCTGCGTGGTGGCAACCTGCGGTCCCGAAGGGCTCGACTGCTCGCCGCGTGGCGATCCGCCCGGCTTTGTGCGCGTCGTCGACGAGCACACGCTGCTCATTCCCGACCGCCGCGGCAACAATCGCATCGATTCCTTGCGCAATCTCGTGCGCGACCCTCGCGTCGCGCTGTTGTTTCTCATTCCCGGCGTTGGCGAGACCATGCGCATCAACGGCCGCGCCAGAATATCGATCGATCCGAAGCTGACGGAAAGCTTTGCGATGAACGGCAAGGTGCCGAAATGCGTGCTGGTCGTGACGGTCGAGAAGGCCTACTTCCAGTGCACCAAGGCGATCATCCGCTCGAAGCTGTGGGACCCGGCGAGTAAAGTCGACCGCAAGACCTTGCCGACGCCCGGTTCGATCCTGGCCGAATTGACTGACGGCAAGATGGGCGGACCCGAACACGACCGCCTTGCGCCTGAGCGGGTCAAGCAGACGATTTATTGAGCCGTCATTCCGGATTCCGGGCTCCCTCGCTGCGCTCGGGCCCCGGAATGACCGCCACCGGCGTGTCTTCACGCTCCTCTTCCCACCCGCAAGCCGACAGCCGTTCACGCATGTGAATTGCCACCGGCGCGACGGCGCGGATCGGCGCCCGGTTCTTGTACAGCGGCACGGTGACTTCGCGCGCGTGCAGATGCAGGGCCGGGCCGCCTGTGCGAGGCGCTGTTCCATAGATCGCATCGCCAAGGATTGGCCAGCCCATTTCGGCGCAGTGCACGCGAAGCTGATGAGTGCGTCCGGTCAGCGGTTCGAGCGCGAGCCAAGCGAGTATCTTGCCCTCACCAGTCTGGGCGGAGGTGGGTGAAGCACGCCCGAGCACTTTCCACTTGGTGACGGCGGCCTGGCCATTCGGATCGTGCTTCATCCACCAGCCGATGCGGTCGTCGAGCCGGCCAAGCGGTAATTCGATGACGCCTTCGTCGGCGTCGGGGACGCCTTCGACTATGGCCCAATAGGTCTTGTCGATCGCGCCGTTGCGGAACAGCTTGCCGAGTTGCGCCAACGCCTTGCGGTGGCGGCCGAGCACCAGGCAGCCGGACGTGTCGCGGTCGAGGCGGTGCGCCAGCGCCGGCGGCCGGGGCAAGCCGAAGCGCAGGGCGTCGAAATAGTCTTCGAGCGATTCCTTGTTTCTGTCCTTGCTGTTGGGCGAGCCGCGGTGCACGGCCATTCCGGCCGGCTTGTCGATTACCAGCATCAGCCCGTCGCGATAAAGGAGCCGCGACACCATCTCTTCCGGGGTCATGTTTGCGTCCATTGGCGAAACCGCTATCAGGGGCGCCGCATAGAGCATGATCCGGAAAAGTGGAAGCCGGTTTTCCGAAAAGATCATGCTCCACTTAAATCGCGACAGCGTTCCTGAAAACAACCGCGGCGTGACTGAATGAACGAAAGCCCGACGGAAGAAGACGAAAAGCAGGGAAGAAGCTGGTGGCAGCGCCTCACCGGCGGGCTTAAGCGCAGCTCTTCGGCGCTGGGCGGCGCCATCTCCGATCTCGTGTCGAAGCGCAGGCTCGATGAGGCGACCCTTGCGGAGATCCAGGACGTGCTGATCCGCGCCGATCTTGGCATCGAGACTGCGGGCCGCGTCGCCGAAGCATTGGGCCACGGCCGCTACGACGCCGAGATTGCGCCGGACGAGGTCAAGGCCGTGGTGGCGGCCGAGGTGGAGAAAGCGCTGGTGCCGGTGGCGCAGCCGCTCGTCATCGACAGCACCAAGAAGCCATTCGTGATCCTCGTGGTCGGCGTCAACGGCTCCGGCAAGACCACGACTATCGGCAAGCTCGCGGCGAAATTCCGCGCCGAGGGCCGCCAGGTCATGATGGCGGCGGGCGATACGTTTCGCGCCGCCGCCATCGATCAGCTGAAAATCTGGGCCGGGCGCACCGGCGCGGCTTTTATTGCGCGCGAAGCCGGCGCGGACGCGGCGGGCCTCGTGTTCGACGCCGTCACCGCCGCGAAGGCGCGCGGCATGGACGTGTTGCTCGTCGATACGGCCGGACGTCTGCAAAACCGCGCCGAGCTGATGAGCGAGCTGGAAAAGGTGCTGCGGGTGATGAAGAAGGTCGATCCTTCGGTGCCGCACGCGGTGCTGCTGGTGCTCGACGCCACCGTCGGCCAGAACGCGCTGTCGCAAGTGGAGATCTTTCAGAAAATCGCCGGCGTCACCGGGCTGGTCATGACCAAGCTCGACGGCACCGCGCGCGGCGGGATTCTCGTGGCGCTGGCCGCGAAGTTCAAGCTTCCTGTGCATTTCATCGGCGTCGGCGAGAACGTCGAAGACCTGGCGCCATTCGCGGCGCGCGATTTTTCTCGCGCCATGGTTGGACTGGACTCGCCGTAACCCTGAGGTGTTAATAGGTCAGGCATGGAAACGACGCAGAAGCCGCAGCTCAATCCGCTCCTCAAGCTCGTCCTCGACCTCGGGCCGCTGGTGCTTTTCTTCTTTGCCAATGCGCGGTTTGGCATTTTCGCCGCCACCGCCACGTTCATGGTTGCGGTGATCGCAGCGCTGATCGTTTCCTACGTGATTACCCGCCATCTGCCCATCATGCCGGTCGTTACGGCTTTCATCGTGCTGGTATTCGGTGGGCTGACGCTCATTCTGCACGACGCAACGTTCATCAAGGTCAAGCCGACCATCATTTATGCGCTGTTCGGCGCCGTGCTGCTCGGCGGGCTTTGTTTCAACAAGTCGCTGCTCGGCGTGGTGTTCGATTCGCTGTTCCAGCTGACCGATGAAGGCTGGCGCAAGCTGACGTGGCGCTGGATGTTTTTTTTCTTCGCGCTCGCCGTGCTCAATGAGATCGTCTGGCGCAACACCTCGACCAATGTCTGGGTCGGCTTCAAGGTGTTTGGTGTTGTGCCGCTGACTTTTGTGTTCGCGGCGCTGCAATATCCTTTGACGAAGAAATACGCGGTCGAGCCAGCGGAATGACGGCTACGACCCCGCCGCGAGCGCCTTCTCGATCTGCGGCTTCAGCAAGGAAGAGAAATTTTCGGGGGTGATCGGCCCGACGAGCTTGTAGGCAATGCGGGCGTTGCGGCCGACGACAAAAGTTTCCGGCACGCCGTACACGCCCCATTCGATCGCCGCGCGGCCGCTCTCGTCGGCGCCTGCCGCGGCGAAAGGATCGCCATAGAGGCCGAGGAAGCGCCGGGCGTTACTCGGATCGTCCTTATAGTTGATGCCGACCAGTCGCACGCGATTGTCCTTGGCGAGCTGCATGAGCAGCGGTGCTTCGTCATGGCACGGCACGCACCATGACGCCCACACGTTCACCACTGTAACGGCGCCCTCGAAGCTCGCTGCATCGAGGCCGGGGACGGGAGCGCCGTCGCGATCGAGCCCGGCAATCGGCGGCAGGCTGGTCTGCGGCGCCGGATGGCCGATTAGCGCCGACGGGATGATCGAAGGATCGCCGGAGCTGAGGCGAAACAGGAACAGCACGGCCAGCGCAAGAAAGACCAACAACGGCACCAGGACCACGATCCGGCGCCGCCCGACATTCGGGCTTTCGTTCGCCGCGGCGGTCACGCTTTTTCGTTCGCCTCCGTCATCGGCCCCTTCGGACGCACGGAAGCCGACCGGCGCGTCAGCCCCCGTATTTCAAGTTGGGCAAGCGCGTGCCGTTGCGTGCGGAAATCGATCATCACCCAGCCGATCAGCCCGGCCACGACCACAAAGGCCGCCACATAGGAGCCGACGATGAACGGCAGGTGGTTTATGGCTTCCATCGTCAGCTCACCGCGCTCGCCTGCATCAGCCGCAGCGTTCGGACGCGGCGGCGCAGAATTTCGTTGCGCATCGCCGCCAGGTGCAGCGTCGCGAACAAGAGCGTGAATGCCAGCGCCATGGCCAGCAGCGGAATCAGGATGGTCGGATAGATGGTCGGTCCGCCCATGCGAAACACCGAGGCGCTTTGGTGCAACGTGTTCCACCAGTCAACGGAGAATTTGATGATCGGAAGATCGATAGCGCCGACCAGGGTGAGAATGGCGGCGGCGCGAGCGGCGCGCGAGGGATCCTCAACAGTCCGCCACACGGCGATCACGCCGAGATAGAGCAGGAACAGGATCAGCTCCGAAGTGAGCCGCGCGTCCCAGACCCAGTAGGTGCCCCATTCGGGGCGGCCCCAGAGCGAGCCGGTGATGAGACAGAGTAGCGTAAAGGCTGCACCGATGGGCGCCGCGGCCTTGGCGGCGACATCGGCGAGCGGATGGCGCCAGACCAGCGTGCCGAGCGCCGCGATCGACATCACGCCCCAAGCCAGCATGCCAAGCCAGGCCGAGGGCACATGCAGAAACATGATCTTGACGGTAGCGCCCTGCTGATAGTCGTCCGGGGCGCCCATCGCTTGATTGAGGCCGAACGCAAACGCGATCACCGTCAGGCCGCCGAGCCACGGAATGGTGCGGTTGGCGAGGCCGAGGAAGCGCGACGGGTTGGCGAGGTCGGCAAGGGCCATAGTTGATTACCTAGTTTGGCAATTACCTAGTCCAGCCTGTCATGGCAATTCAATGATCGCGCGCTGGATGCGTCGGGATCGGCATGCACGATTGGTACTCCATTTCCCTATTCAATTTCCTGACGCAAGGCTGCGGCCGCGGCGAAGGGTCCGACCACCAAGCTTGCCAGCGAAAGCGCGCACAGAATCGTGAACGGCGTCCCGAACGGCACTGGGCCGGTCACAGCCGCATTTGCCGCCGCCACCCCGAAGATCAGGACCGGCACGGTCAGCGGCAATACCAGCACGGCGAGCAGCAGCCCGCCGCGGCGCAACGCCACCGCGATGGCGGCGCCGATCAGGCCGATGAAGGTCAGTGCCGGGGTGCCGACCAGAAGTGTCAGCGCCAGCGCGGCCTCGGCCAACCCATCGAGATTGAGTAACAGGCCGATGAGCGGCGCTGCGATGATCAGCGGCAGGCCGGTGGTGAGCCAGTGGGCAAGTCCCTTCACGGCGACCACGAGTTCGAGCGGCGCGCGGCTCATGAGCAACAGATCGAGCGAGCCGTCTTCATGGTCGACCGCGAACAGGCGGTCGAGCGCCAAAAGGCTGGCGAGGAGCGCCGCCAACCAAAGGATGGCGGGACCGATGCGCTTGAGCAGCGCGAGGTCGGGCCCAAGCGCGAACGGTATCAGCGTGACGACGACCAGGAAGAACAACACGCCGATGAGCGCGCCGCCGCCGACGCGCACGGCGATTCGCATATCGCGGACGAGCAGCGCGGCGAGAGCGCTCATGATTGCGGCTCCGGCTCGCGCTCGCTCAATCGCAGCTCGCGCATCTCGCCGATGCCCAGCGATCCGTGGGTGGCGGCGAGCATGAGCCCGCCTTCCGTAAGGTGCGCGCGCATGAAACCGGCGAGGCGCTGCTGCGACGGTGCGTCGAGCGTGCTCATGGGCTCGTCGAGCAGCCAGATTGGCCGCTTGACCGCGAGGAGCCGCGCGATCGAGAGCCGCCGGCGTTGCCCCGCGGAAAGGTAGGCGGCCGGCAGATCAACCAGCGCATCGAGCCCCACGGCATCGAGCGGACCGGCGATGTCGACGGTCTTCCCGCCGAAGAAGCCGGCCCAGAATCGCAGGTTCTCGCCCACGGTGAGCGACGGCTTCAGGGCGTCCTGGTGGCCCAGATAGTGCGCCTGCTCGGCGATGGTCAGCTCGGGGTCGCCGTCTTCCAGCGCCAGGCGGCCGTGCGCGATTCGCACGAGCCCCACGATAGTCCGCAGCAGCGATGATTTGCCGGCGCCGTTGCGGCCGGTGATCGCCAGAGCTTCGCCCGAGGCAACGGAAAAGCTGACACCGGCGAACACGTCGCGACCGCCGCGATGACAGGCCAAATCAACAGCGGTAAGCCGCATCAGTGACGTCCTGGAAGCCGTATCGTCCTAAGTTCTATCGGGTATTCGTTGCCGAACTGGCACAAGTGCTAAAAAGACCTTATAAGCCGCCTGATGGATTGCGGCGGGCCGCCGAGAGCTGCCGCGTCCAACCGTTGACGGCCCGTTGGCGGCCGTTTGGGCAATAAATCACCTCCGATTGGTTCCGGCGCGCGCCCGGGAGAATAGGAAAAAAATCATGGATTCGCTCGACAGCTTCAAGTGCTTGCGGCCACTGAAGGTCGGTTCCAAGACTTACGCGTATTACAGCCTGCCTATAGCCGAGAAGAACGGCCTGAAGGGGATTTCGCGGCTGCCGTTCTCGCTCAAGGTTCTGCTGGAAAACCTGTTGCGCAACGAGGATCGCCGCTCGGTGAGTAAGGAGGACATCCAAGCCATCGCCCAATGGCTGAAGAACAAGACCTCCGAACGCGAACTGGCGTTCCGGCCCGCGCGGGTGCTCATGCAGGACTTCACCGGCGTGCCGGCGGTCGTGGACCTTGCGGCCATGCGTGACGCCATGGAGCATCTCGGCGGCGATCCAAAGAAAATCAATCCGCTGGTGCCGGTGGACCTCGTCATCGACCATTCGGTGGCGGTGAATTTCTTTGCACACAAGGACTCGTTCAAAAAGAACGTCGAGGAAGAGTACAAGCAGAACCAGGAACGCTACCGGTTCCTGAAATGGGCGCAGAGCTCATTCGAAGATTTCCGTGTGGTGCCGCCGGGCACCGGCATCTGCCATCAGGTCAATCTTGAATATCTGTCGCGCGTGGTGTGGAGCGCGAAGGCCAAGATCAACTTTCCCGACAAATCGGTGGCGACCGAACTCGCCTATCCGGACACGCTGGTCGGCACCGATTCGCACACCACGATGGTGAACGGGTTGTCGGTGCTCGGCTGGGGCGTCGGCGGCATCGAGGCCGAGGCGGCGATGCTCGGCCAGCCCTACTCGATGGTGCTGCCGGAGGTGATCGGCGTGCGGCTGAACGGCAAGCTCAAGGAAGGCATCACCGCGACCGATCTCGTGCTTACGGTGACGCAGATGCTGCGCAAGCGCGGAGTCGTCGGCAAATTCGTCGAATATTTCGGCCCCGGTCTCGCCAGTCTCACCATCGCCGACCGCGCCACGATCGGCAACATGTCGCCCGAATACGGTGCGACCTGCGGCTTCTTCCCGGTCGACGACGATACCATCCGCTACCTGCGCGACACCGGCCGTCCCGCCGATCTCATCGCGCTGGTCATCGCCTACGCCAAGGCGCAGGGCCTGTATCGCACCAAGAACACGCCCGACCCGATGTTCACCGACGTGCTCAAGCTCGAACTGTCCTCCATCGAGCCGTCGGTCGCCGGGCCGAAGCGGCCGCAGGACCGCATTGCTCTCAAAGAGGTCAAGAACGGTTTTGCCTGGTCGATGGACAAGGAGTTCAGCAAGGCGTCCGAGCTGGAGAAGCGCGTTCCGGTCGAAGGCAAGAACTTTACGCTGGGTCATGGCGACGTGGTGATTGCGGCGATCACGTCGTGCACCAACACGTCGAACCCGACGGTGATGATGGCGGCCGGCCTGCTGGCTAAAAAGGCCGTGGAGAAGGGCCTCACGGTCAAGCCGTGGGTCAAGACATCGCTGGCGCCCGGGTCGAAAGTGGTGGAGGAATACTACGAGAAATCGGGGCTGCAGAAATATCTCGATCAACTCGGCTTCAACCTCGTTGGCTTCGGCTGCACAACCTGCATCGGCAATTCCGGGCCGCTCCCGGAAGAGATTTCCGAGGCAGTCAACAAGAACGACCTCGTGGCCGCCGCCGTCCTCTCCGGCAACCGCAACTTCGAGGGCCGCGTCAACGCCGACGTGCGCGCCAATTATCTGGCGTCTCCGCCGCTGGTCGTCGCTTACGCGATCGCCGGCTCCATGCAGATCGACATCGCCAAGCAGCCGCTGGGCACCGACCAAAAAGGCCGCAAGGTCTATTTGCGCGACATCTGGCCGACCAGCCACGAGATTGCGGCCGTCATCAAAAAGAGCATCAACAAACAGATGTTCACGCGCAAATATGGCGACGTGTTCAAGGGCGACACCAACTGGCGCAAGATCGCGGTGAAAGGCGGCCTCACGTTCAAGTGGGACGATCGCTCAACCTACGTGCAGAACCCGCCCTACTTCGACCACATGCCGAAGCGCAGCCAGCCGATAGAAGACATTGTCGATGCGCACATCATCGGCCTGTTCCTCGATTCGATCACGACCGACCACATTTCGCCGGCGGGATCGATCAAGGAGGAAAGCCCGGCTGGCGAATATCTGCGCGACCACCAGGTGCGGCCGAAGGACTTCAACCAGTACGGCACGCGCCGCGGCAATCATCAGGTGATGATGCGCGGCACGTTCGCCAATATCCGCATCAAGAATCAGATGGTGCCGGGCGTTGAGGGGGGCTTCACCATCCACTATCCATCGAAAGAGCGCATGACGATGTACGACGCCGCCATGCGCTACAAGAAGGACGGCGTGCCGCTCGTCATCTTCGCCGGCAAGGAATACGGCACCGGCTCCTCGCGCGATTGGGCCGCCAAGGGCACGATCCTGCTCGGCGTGCGCGCGGTGATCGCGCAGTCGTTCGAACGCATCCATCGCTCGAACCTGGTGGGCATGGGCGTCGTGCCGCTGGTATTCGAGGAAGGCACGTCCTGGCAGACGCTGGGCTTGAAGGGCGACGAGCAGGTCACCATCCGCGGCCTGCACGGCGACCTCAAGCCGCACCAAAGGTTGTTCGCCGAGGTCGTCGCCTCCGACGGTGGGCTCAAGCGCGTACCGCTCATCTGCCGGATCGATACGGTCGATGAGCTCGAGTACTACCGGAATGGCGGCATCCTGCAGTACGTGCTCCGCCATCTCGCCGCCTGAGTGATTCCCGCGTGCTCGGGTATGGTCTTGCCGCCCCGTTAACGCGGGCTCACCTCGAATTGAGTGGTAGGTGAGCCCGGCGCGGGGTAACAATGCCTACCTCACGAGATCGTCATACCTGGGTCTTTAGGGCCCGTGGGGCAAGCGGGGTGGAGTCGGGAATGCTGCGTCGCCGCCTCGTGTCGGCAGCTTTCGTTGCCGTCATTCTGATCGCGAGTAATGGCGTGTCACGCGCCGGCCCCAAGGCGGTGCTGGAGCTGTTTACCAGTCAGGGATGCTCGTCCTGCCCGCCGGCCGATAGGCTGCTCGGCGAATTTGCCAACGACAGCTCGATCGTTGCACTCAGCTTGCCCATCGATATCTGGGATTATCTCGGCTGGAAGGACACGCTCGCGCTGGCGGGGCATTCTGCGCGGCAGCGCGCGTATGCGGAACTGCGCGGCGACCGCCAAGTCTATACGCCGCAGATGGTGGTCAACGGCAGCGTGCACGTGCTTGGCAGTGACCGCGCCGCGATCGAGCGCGCCATCACGCAGACCAAGCGCAACACGGCCGTTATGTCCCTGCCCGTGCTGGTCTCGGCCGGCAGTGGCGATTTGACCGTGACCATTAAGGGTGCGCCGGACGGGGAGCCTGGCGGCGAGGTCTGGCTCTGTCCCCTGTCGACCGCCATCGCGGTCGCCATCGGCCGCGGCGAGAACCGCGGACGCAACGTGACCTACCACAATGTCGTGCGCTCCTGGCGGAAGCTCGGTAACTTCGACGGGTCCGATTCCACCTGGACCATCCCGCTCGCACAGCTCGAAAAAGACGACATCGACGGTGCTGCGGTCCTCGTCCAGGAGGGCACGCGCGACAAGCCGGGCGTCATCCTCGGCGGCGCCTTCACCCCTTTCCGACAGCTGACCACTGACGGCCGATAAGGCCAGGAACGCCAAGGGTTACGAGCGCCCCCGGCGAGCCCTTCCCCTATCCTCCGCCTCCGCGCCTTGCGGTCAGAAAAAAGGCCGGCGTACTCGGCCGGCCTAAAGGATTGGGGGATTGAATACGCGGAACACTGGCCCGGTCGAACCGCACCCCGGGGGGCTGGGGGGCTGAGGAATCCGGAATACGATCCAGACCGGGCCTTGAGGCAACAGTTGGCTGCTTCGCAGGTCAGCTTGGCGGGTGCTGGGCCGAAATGGGGCCGGATTACGATTCGCTTAACGAAGCTGTGAGTTCCGCTGTCCGAATCGCCGCAGGGGGCGGTACCCGCCTCCGCTCAGGGGGGTGCCCCGATCTCCCGTCGGGCCGCAGCGCCAGGCTTGCGCTTTTGCCGCGCACGAAGCCCTTGCGGCCGTTTCGGTCCGGCGCAATCATGAAGCTCCAATGACAAAGGAGGCGCCGGATGAATATCGGCGAAATCGAGCCCAGCACATTGCGCGGGGGCGAGTTGCGTGCACCCGTCCCCGCAAGCGAGGTCACCTTTAGCCGGCACGAGCTTGACCGTATCCTTAGTCTTTATGGCCGCAAGGTCGCGGCCGGTGAATGGCGCGATTACGCGATCGATTTTCTTAGAGATCGCGCGGTGTTTTCGGTCTTCCGCCACTCTTGCGATTTTCCCATTTATCGGATCGAGAAGAATCCCCGGCTGGAGCGCCGTCAGGGAGCCTACAGCGTGATTTCGGCGACCGGCCACATCCTGCGCCGCGGACGGGAGCTGGAGCGCGTGCTCGGCGCGCTCGACGGCGCCTTGCACGTGGTTGCCGGCTGATCGCTCAAGGCGGCGTCGTGTCGGCGCTGCCGAGCGGGCGTTGCATAAGCACGGTGTCGAGCCAACGGCCGTGCTTGAAGCCGACGGACTGAAACGTTCCGATGTGGCGGAAGCCGACCGCGGTATGCACCGCAACGGACGCGGTGTTGGCAGAGTCTCCGATCACGCCGAGCATCTGACGGAAGTCGAGGCGCTCCGCTTCCGCGATCAGGCGTGTGAGTAATAGCCGTCCGATGCCCTGGCGATGGAATTCCGGCGCCACGTAGACCGAATCCTCGACACACCAGTCATAAGCCCGGCGATCACGGTAAGGGCCCGCATACGCGTAGCCCGCCAGCGTGCCTGCGACCTGGGCGACCAGATACGGATAGCCCTTTTCAAGCAGCATCTGCTGGCGCCGCGCCATCTCGGCTTCGGCCGGCGGCTCGATCTCAAAGGAGGCCGTACCATGCTCGACCGCATGGGCGTAGATGCGCGTAATGGCCGCGATATCGGCGAGCGCGGCCGGCCGGATGCCGACTTCAGTCATGGGGGAAGAATAACAAAACGCCCCGGGTTTGACCCCGGGGCGTTTTCGATTGCGCTATTGCCAAGCTTTAGCGGCGGTCGCCCATGAAGCGCAGCAGGAACAGGAACAGGTTGATAAAGTCGAGATAGAGCGACAGGGCGCCCATCACTGCCTTGCGGCCGGCAACGGTGCCGTCATCCATCGCGCTGTACATCTCCTTGATCCGCTGCGTGTCCCATGCGGTCAGCCCGGCGAAGATCAGCACGCCGATCGCCGAGATCGCAAACGAGAGTCCCTGACTTCCAAGGAACACGTTGACGATCATGGCCAAAATGAGCCCGAACAGACCCATGATCAGGAACGAACCGATTGGCGACAGATCGCGCTGCGTGCTGTAGCCGTAGAGGCTCAAGGCGCCGAAGGATGCCGCCGAGATGAAGAAGGTTCGGGTGATCGACGCGCCGGTATAGACGAGGAATACCGATGAGAGCATCAGCCCCAGCAGCGCCGCATAAAACATGAACAAGCCAAGCGCGGTGCTCGCCTGCAGCCGGTTGATGCGGAAGCTCATGAAGAAGACGATGCCGAGCGTGCCGAGGAACAGGACGATCGTCATCGGACCGCTGAACAGCGCCTGCCCGAACGGCGTGAGCCCGCTGATATGGCCGCCCGCGACTTGAATGGCGCTGCCGCCGGCCGCCTGATAGGTCAGCCACGACGCGAGGCCGGTCAGCGCGACGCCGCTGGCCATGTAGTTGTAGACGCGGATCATGTAGGCACGCAGACCCGCGTCGATCGCCACCTGGTCCGTGCGATAGCCGGACCGGGCTGCGAGATTCCGATCGAAGTCGGACATGGAAATACCCCTGGGTTGAACCCCCGGCTTAGCCGGGCTTTGGCTTCCGGCCGCTTAGCGCCGGAAACGCCTGAGCCAAATCTAGTGCGAAAGGCCTTGGCGCGCCAGATGGGCGAATGGCAAAATTGAGGCCATTACTAAGTCTTCATGCCGCGCGGCCGGCGCCTTCCGGCTAAAGATTCCTTAACACCTCCGCGGGCTTGCGGCCCAGCGCGGTGAACGTGCCAATGAGGCCGATAATGACTGTGACGAAAAGCGCAATCAGCGCCGTCCCCATGGCCTGTCCGGGCACCCACGCGAACGGAAACTCCATGACGCGAGTGACCACAAGGTCAGCCGCAAGTGTCCCCATGGCAACCCCGAACAGCACGGTCACGAGGCCGATGAGAACGTACTCGGCCGCGTAGGCGGTGAGCAGTTTCGCGCGCGTCGCCCCGAAGGTCTTGAGCACCACCGCATCATAGATGCGGAAGCGCTGGCTGGCCGCAAGCCCGCCGCCGAGCACCAAAGCGGCTGCGATGAGCGTGATCGAGCTGGCGCCGCGCAAAGCAAGCACCAGATTGCCGACAAGCGTATCGATCGCATCGAGCGCGTCTTTGACGCGCACGGCGGTGACGGTCGGAAACGCCTCGGCGACCGCCTTGACGATCGTGGCTTCTTCGGCGGCCGTTCCGCCATCGGCGAAAGTCAGGGTGGCGATGTCGCTGTGCGGCGCACCGTCGAACGCGCCGGGCGAAAACACCAGGACGAAATTGATGCCGAGGTTTTCCCAATCGACCGCGCGCAGATTGGCGATGCGGGCGGTGATGTTGCGGCCGAGCACGTTGACCGTGATGGTCTCGCCGACTTTCAGATTGAGATCGTGCGCCGACTTGCTCTCCAGGGAGACGAGCGGCTCTCCGGCGTAGTCCGCGCTCCACCATTGGCCTTCGACCACGCGCGAGCCGGCCGGCGTCGTGCGCGAATAGGTGATGCCGCGGTCGCCGCGCAGCACCCAACGCGATCCGTCCGCGGGTTTCAGATCGTCCGCTTTGATGCCGTTTGCCTCGACGATGCGGCCGCGCAACATGGGCACGCGTTCGAGGGTGGAGCCGGGCACCTGCTCGTGCACGAAGCTGTCGAAGCGTTGGGCATCGGCCGCGGGGATGTCGAGAAGGAAAAACGATGGCGCTTTCTCGGGCAGCGCCGCCGAAAACTCGCGGTGCAGATTGCCGTCGATCTCGATCACCGTTGTGAGCAAGGCCAGTCCGAGGCCGAGCGAGAGCATGACGGTGGGCGTCAGCGCGCCCGGGCGGTGGATGTTGGCAATGGCGAGCCGCAGCGTTGTCGAGCGCTGGCGCGGCAAACGCCGGGCGAATTCCATGACGAGCAGCGCCAAAATCCGCAACACCAGGAAAATGCCGGCGGCGGCGGCAATGAAAATCGCCGCGATGCGATGATCGTAAGTCGTCTGCGTCGCCAGGGCGGCAAAGATCGCAACGACCAGCGCTGTCGCCACGACGTAGCGCGGCCGCGGCCAGGCCCGCTCGGGAGCAACCTGATCGCGGAACAGCCTGGACACCGAAATGTCGTGGGCGCGGCCGAGCGGCCACAGAGCAAACGCCAAAGCGGTCAGCAAGCCATAACAGATCGACAGCACCAGCACCGACGGATGCAGCGCAGGGGCGACCGGAAGCGGAATGATGGCGCCGAGCCACCAGGAGACCACGAACGGCAGGGCGGCGCCGAGTCCCGCCCCGATGGCGGTGGCAAACAACGCGACCAGCAAAATCTGGATGCAGTAGATGGCGAACACGTCGCCGCCGCTGGCGCCGAGCGCTTTCATGGTCCCAATGGCGTCGCGCTTACGCGCAAGGTGCGCCGCCACCGCATTCGCCACACCGACGCCGCCGACGAGCAGCGTGGTCAACGCGACCAGGGTGAGGAATTGGGTGAAGCGTTCGACGCTGCGTTCGAGCTGAGGCGACGCCTTGTCGCGCGTGCGGATCTCCCAACCGGCGTCGGGGAAGGCCGCCTGCGCTTGTTTGCTGATCGCCGCCACGGCGCCGTCGCTCGTGCCCGCGGGGAGCCGCAGCCGGTATTGCCAGCGTATCAAGCTGCCGGGCTGGACGAGGCCAGTGGCGCCCAGCGCCGCCTCGCTGATGAGGACGCGCGGCCCGAGGCTGATACCGGCCGCGAGCCGATCGGGCTCTTTGATCAACGCGGCGCGCAGCTCGATCGCCGCGCTGCCGATGGTGATCCGGTCGCCGGTTTTCAGATTGAGCCGGGCGAGCAGCGCCGGATCGACGGCGGCGCCGAACACGCCGTCCCTTTCCGCCAACAGAACCGGCAGCGGCCTGTCGGGATCGGTCACCACCTTGCCGAACAGCGGATAGGCGCCATCCACCGCTTTAACTTCCACAAGGGTCATTTGGCCGCCGCTGGTGCGCGCCATGGCGCGCATGGTGGCGTCCTTCGACACCGTGCCGCGTGCGTCCAGGAAGGCGCGCTCGGCGTCGCTCGCCGGCCGCTGAATGAGCGAGAAGGCAAGGTCGCCGCCGAGGATGATTTGTCCGGCACCGCCAATGCCGTCGGTGAGGCTTGCGGCCACCGAGCCGACGCCCGCGATGGACATCACGCCAAGCGCGATACAGGCGATGAAAACCGCGAAGCCGCGCAAGCCGCCGCGGAGCTCGCGCCAGGCGAAACGCAGCGCCGTGAACCGGCTCGCTCTTGGAACCGGAGCGTGCATCACTGAGCCTTCGGCATGAAGCGCGCGAGCAGGAGATGCACGGGCGCGTAGGCGATGAGCGGCAATCCAACCAACAAAACCGCGAACCAGACGTAAGGCGGCATCCAGGTCTGCGCCGCGGTGTCGCTCAGCCCCCACACATAGTTGATGTTGACCGGTATCAGTCCAGCGTCCGGCGACGGCGGCGGCATGGCGAAGAAGCAGATCAGCAGCAATGCCCAGGAAAGCAGAGTCCACGACCAGAAGCCACGCCGGTCATAGCCCGTCCGCCAGACCAGATAGACCAGAAGGAACGGCAGCCAGCCGTGAAACAGCGAAAGCAGGCGCAGGAATAGCGAGTGGCTTGAGTCGAACATGTAGTTCGTCATTCCGGTCAACGGAAAGCCGGCAGCGGTCGAAGCAAAGTCGACGACCCAAACCGCCTGAGGCACCAAAATGCCAACCGTGCACATGGAGATCAGCAGCGCATTCTCCGGCCATATGGCAATCAACGTGAGGATCAGTGCCACGTCGCAGAAGTACAGAAAGTTGGTCGGCCCGTAATAGTGCCAGTAAACCGGCACGAGCACCGCCATGTAGGCCGTGTAGGCGACCTTCAGCCAAAGCGGCACGCGCGTTGCGGTTTGCGCCATCATGGGCCGGCTGCGTTGATGCGGCTCTCGAGCCGTCCCGAATGCATGTGCAGTACGCGATCGCAGCGCGCTGCGAGCTCGGTGTCGTGCGTAACCAGAATCAGAGTGGTGCCGCGCTCGCGGTGGCCGCGAAACAGAAGCTCGATGATCTCGCGACCCGTCGCCTCGTCGAGATTTCCGGTTGGCTCGTCAGCGACGAGGATGGCCGGATTGGGCGCAAGTGCGCGGGCGAGCGCCACGCGTTGCTGCTCGCCGCCGGAAAGTTCGGCCGGGTAGTGATGGAGCCGCTGGTCAAGGCCCACGGCGGCGAGCTCGCGTTGCGCGCGTGCAAGCGCATCGCGCTGGCCGGCGAGTTCGAAGGGCACGGCAACGTTTTCCAGCGCCGTCATCGTTGGGATGAGGTGGAAAGCCTGAAACACGATACCCACATGCGTGCCGCGGAAGCGCGCGAGGCCGTCCTCATTGAGCTTCTGCAGATCCTGCCCGGCAACCACAACGGAGCCCGAATCCGGCCGCTCCAATCCAGTCATTACCATAAGCAGCGTCGATTTGCCCGAGCCGGACGGTCCAAGCAGCGCCAGGGTTTCGCCTCGGCCTATATACAGGCCGATGTCCCGCAGGATATGGACGCGCGCGGCGCCGCGGCCGAGCGACAAGTTGACGCCGCTCAGTGCGACGGCGTCGCCCGCGGAGGAAGGCCCCGAAATGTCGTTCATGCGTCTAAATGGCCAGCGGCCCTCTTCCTCGACTCGCACCCGCTCATATGGGTGGGGTTTTGCTTGGCTCCAAATCGCGGCCGTAGCGCTTTGTGGCGCAACGTTCATCACCGGCGCGCAGCCCGCGAACGCCGAACCGCCGGTGAAGGTCGTTGCGCTGGGTGACTCGCTGACCGCCGGCTATGGCCTGCCCGAGAAGGATGGTTTCGTGCCCCGCCTGCAGGCGGCGCTCACAGCTAAAGGGATAGCCGCCGCGGTCACCAATGCCGGCGTTTCCGGCGATACGGCCGCCGATGGGCTTGCCCGCCTCTCCTGGTCGGTGCCCGAGGGCACCGATGCGGTCATCGTCGAGCTCGGCGCCAACGACATGCTGCGCGGGCTGAGCCCGGCCATCACGCGCGATCGGCTCGACGCGATCCTGCACCAGCTCTCCCAGCGGCATATCGCCATACTGCTCTGCGGGATGCGCTCCGCGCCCAATCTCGGGGCTGACTACGGTCACGCCTTCGAAACCATTTATCCCGATCTTGCCGCCAAATATGGCGCGATGCTCTATCCTTTCTTCCTCGATGGCGTCGCCGGCAATCTCAGTCTCACGCAGAGCGATGGCCTGCACCCGAACGCCGCCGGTGTCGGCGTAATCGTCGAGCGGATTTTGCCGAAGGTGGAGGAGCTCATCGCCCGCGTGCGCAGCCAGCGTCCATCCTAAAGGTTGGCCCATCGTAAGGGTTGCGCGTTTGTTACGCTCACCGCATGGTGTGCGCGCTGCGAATCGCGAACACGAGCCGCAGGTTTGTCATGCCCCGCTTGTTTACCGGTTTGGAAATTCCTCCCGATGTCGCCCAGTCGCTCGCTATGATGCGCGGCGGACTGCCGGGCGCGCGCTGGATCGATCCTGAGAACTATCATCTGACGCTGCGTTTTATCGGCGATATCGACGACGCGCTGGCGGGCGAAATCGCCGTCATGCTCGGCCGTGTGCAGCGCGGCGCCTTCGAGCTGCGCCTCGACGGGCTGTCGTCGTTCGGCGGCCGCAAGCCGCGCGCGGTGGTCGCCGGGGCTATGCAAATCCCCGCGCTCATGGATCTGCAGGCGGAGCAGGAGCGGCTGATGCAGCGGCTTGGGCTCGATCCCGAAGGCCGCAAGTACATTCCTCACGTGACGCTGGCACGGCTGCGCGATTCCTCGAGCCAACAGGTCGCCGACTACCTAGCGGCTCGCGGGCATTTTCGCTCCTCTTCCTTTCAGGTGTCGCGCTTCGTGCTGTTCTCATCGCGCGCATCCGTCGGCGGCGGTCCCTATGTGGTGGAGGCGGATTATCCGCTCGCCGAGGCGGAGCTGAGGCGGGCGTAAATCAGGCCCGCAGCATGCGCGACTGCAGGTCGAGCATCGCCGTGGCAAAGCCATGGCTGTCAGTTAGCAACTCGCGCATCAGCGACAGCGGCGTCGCCCGCGACGCTTCCACTTCGCCAACCACGCTGCCGAAATCGAACGACAGCTCGGCGTCGAACTTGCGCGCGAGCTGTTGCATGCGCTCGTTCTCGGCGAGGCACGCCATGTGCAGCAGGCGAAAGCCGCGGTTACGCGCCGTGAGCAACGTGCGCCGCAACAGGGCGGAGCCGACTCCGTTACTCTGCCAGGGCTTCTCAACGCTGAGCGCCGCCTCGGCCTGGTGCGGAAAGCCCAAGCCGAGCGGCCGCAGCTCGGCTGCAGCGCGCAAGACGCCATCAACGAAACAGCCATGCACGATGGCATCGAGCGTGGCGGAAAGGTCCACGTATTTGTTGACGGACTCGTCCGACATGCCGCCGCCGAACCGACTGCGCCGGCTATGCGGATCCAAACGCAACATGTGCTCGCGGTATTTGTCGATCTCGCCGATCCACAACTTGCGGATCACGGCGCCTTCGGGAAGGACTTCCTGCATTCACGGGCCTCCTGACTTTCGTTGTCGATTGAGGCCCTCCTGTTCGCATCCTCCCAGAACGCGCGGCAGAAATCTTACGCACCGAATACAAACATCATGTTGTGTGCCTGCGAAGTATGGCAAGCTGAAGAATTAAGCAACATGCATGCATTCTCTTTATGCATGGCTAGCAAATCATCACGATTGTTTGACAACAACAAAAGCTTGCGATTTGTGCTCAAACGCCGCTATTCGTTCGCGGCTTTCGCCATGTTTCATCCACAACGGTTAATCCCGAGCGCTTAAGGCCGCATATGGCGAGCCTGATCGAAACGCAATACGCCGCTGGCGTCGCTGCTGGCCGTATCGAGCCCGATGACGCGCAAACGGCCGTCGTCGATCTATTGGCGCGACTCGAATCGCAAATCTTGCAATCGCGGCTTGCGCGCAAATCTTCTTCGCTCGGTTGGCTGTTCGCGCGAAGCGAAAGCGCGCACCGGCGCATCAAGGGCCTTTACATCTACGGCGACGTCGGGCGCGGCAAGACCATGCTGATGGATCTGTTTTTTGAGGCGAGCCCGGTCGCGCGCAAGCGCCGCGCGCACTTTCATGAATTCATGCTCGACGTGCACGAACGCATTTTCGCGCTTCGGCAGAAGATGAAAGTCGGCGAGCACGAAGGCGAGGATCCGATCCGGCTGACGGCGGCGCAACTCGCGCAGGAAGCCTGGCTTCTCTGCTTCGACGAATTCCACGTCACCGATATTGCGGACGCCATGATTCTCGGGCGGCTGTTCGGGCAGTTGTTCGAACGCGGCGTGGTCGTGGTCGCCACCTCGAACGTGGCGCCCGACGACCTCTATAAGGACGGATTAAACCGCGCCCTGTTCGTGCCGTTCATCCATATGCTGGAAGAGTGCATGGACGTGGTGCGGCTCGCCGCGCGTACGGATTTCCGCTTGGAGAAACTCGGCGGCATGCCGGTGTGGTACGTGCCGGCCGACGCCAGGGCCGATGCGGCGCTCGATGACGCCTGGCGCCGGCTGACCGGCGGACGCAACGGCGCTCCGGCAGACCTGGCGCTGAAAGGGCGCGCCGTGCACGTGCCGCGCGCCGCCATGGGGGTGGCGCGCTTTACCTTCCACGACCTCTGTGAGGCGCCGCTCGCGGCCGCCGACTATCTGCGCATCGCGCACGAGTACCACACCGTCATCCTCGACCACATTCCGGTGATGAATTTCGACACGCGCAATGCCGCCAAGCGCTTCATCATCCTCATCGACACGCTCTATGACATCAACGTGAAGCTCATCGCCTCGGCCGCCGCCGAGCCTGACGCGCTCTATCAGGCGGATGAAGGTTTTGAGGCGCAGGAGTTCAAGCGCACCGCGTCCCGCCTCATCGAAATGCGTTCCCAAGCCTATCTGGCGCGGCCCCACGGCACCCCGCATGCACAAAGTTCGGGCTCGTCCGTCGGGATCGTGGAGACCTGACCGGCCCGGCCTGCCCGCATGCGCAGGAAATATTGGAGCGCGCTTGAACGATGCTGCCGAAAGGTCTAATGACCGCGACGGCCGGTTCTTCTGTGTAAATCAGGGACATTTGCGGATGGCGCGGAACAAGATTGCACTGATTGGCGCGGGTCAAATCGGTGGGACCCTGGCGCTTTTGATTGGTCTCAAGGAGCTTGGCGACGTTGTCCTGTTCGACGTCGTGGAAGGCGTGCCCCAGGGCAAGTCGCTCGATCTGGTGCAGGCGTCGCCGGTCGAAGGCTTCGACTCCCGCATGGCCGGCACCAATTCCTATGAGGCGCTCGAAGGCGCGGCGGTGTGCATTGTCACTGCCGGGGTTCCGCGCAAGCCGGGCATGAGCCGCGATGACCTCCTCGGCATCAATCTCAAAGTCATGGAGCAGGTCGGCTCGGGCATCAAGAAGTACGCGCCCAATGCCTTCGTGATCTGCATCACCAATCCGCTCGACGCCATGGTATGGGCGCTGCAGAAGTGCTGCGGGCTGCCGAAACAGATGGTGGTGGGAATGGCGGGCGTGCTCGACTCGGCGCGCTTTCGCTATTTCCTCGCCGACGAATTCAACGTTTCGGTGGAGGATGTCACCGCCTTCGTGCTCGGCGGGCACGGCGACAGCATGGTTCCTCTGGTGCGCTATTCAGCCGTCGCAGGCATTCCGCTCCCCGATCTGATCAAGATGGGCTGGACCTCGCAGGCGCGGATCGACGAAATCGTCGAGCGGACACGCAATGGCGGCGGCGAGATCGTGAGCCTGCTCAAGACCGGCTCGGCCTTCTATGCGCCGGCGGCTTCCGCCATTGCCATGGCGGAGAGCTACTTGCGCGACAAGAAGCGGGTGCTGCCGGCCGCCTCATGGCTCAACGGCGAATATGGCGTCAAAGACCTTTATGTGGGCGTGCCCGTGGTCATCGGCGCCAAGGGTGTCGAACGCATCGTCGAGATCGAGTTCACCGGCCCCGAGCGCGGCATGTTCGAGAAATCGGCACAGGCCGTGCAGTCCCTGGTCGAAGCGTGCAAAAAGATCGCGCCCGATCTGGGGAAGTGAAATCCTCTCAGTGTCATGCTCCGCGAAGGCGGAGCATCCAGTAATCACCGCAGAGCGAAATGTTGCACTGTTGCGTAATTATTGGTGGGACCGTGATTACTGGATTGCCCGCCTGCGCGGGCAATGACGAGGGCAGCCAATGAACATCCACGAATACCAGGCGAAGGCAGTGCTGCACGAGTTCGGCGTGCCGGTGCCGCGCGGCATTCCGGCGTTCAGCGTCGAGGAGGCGGAAAAAGCCGCCAAGGATCTTGGCGGGCCGGTCTGGGTGGTGAAGGCGCAGATTCACGCCGGCGGGCGCGGCAAGGCGGGTGGCGTGAAGGTGGTCAGGTCGATCGACGACGTTAAGCGGGAAGCGGTGCGGCTCCTCGGTTCGACATTGGTGACGCACCAGACTGGGCCGCATGGCAAGGAAGTGCGCCGGCTCTACATCGAGGAAGGCTCGGCCATCGACCGCGAGTTCTACATGTCGATGCTGGTCGACCGCGAAACCTCACGCGTCGCCGTCGTGGTCTCGACCGCGGGCGGCATGGAGATCGAGGAGGTGGCGCACAAGACGCCGGAACTGATCTCCACCATATCGATCGATCCGGTCGCGGGCATTTGTCCGCACCACGTGCGCGAAGTCGCGCATGTGCTCAAGCTTGAGCCTGATCTCGCCAAGCAGATGGGGCCGCTGCTCAGCAATCTGTATAAGGCCTTCGTCGACACCGACATCAGCCTGCTCGAGATCAATCCGCTTGTGGTCACCAAGGACCGCAAGCTGATTTGCCTCGATGCCAAGGTCGACTTCGACAACAACGCGCTGTTCCTGCATCCGAAGATCGCGGCCTTACGCGACGAGACCGAGGAAGACGCCAAGGAGATCGAAGCCTCGAAGTTCGATCTCAACTACGTGGCGCTCGACGGCTCGATCGGCTGCATGGTCAACGGCGCCGGCCTCGCCATGGCCACCATGGACATCATCAAGCTCTACGGCATGGCGCCGGCCAACTTTCTCGACGTCGGCGGCAGCGCCACCAAGGACAAAGTGGCGGCGGCGTTCAAGATCATTACGTCCGATCACAACGTCAAAGGCATTTTGGTCAACATATTCGGCGGCATCATGAAGTGCGATGTGATCGCCGAAGGCGTCGTCGCCGCGGTGAAGGAAGTTGGCCTGAAAGTGCCGCTGGTGGTGCGGCTCGAAGGCACCAACGTCGATCTCGGCAAGAAGATCATCGCGGAGTCCAAGCTCAATGTGGTGCCGGCCGATGATCTCGACGACGCCGCGCAGAAAATCGTCAAAGCGGTGAAGGCGGCATGATGCGCGGAACGAGCCCGGCCATGACGCAATCGGGGCTGTGAAATGTCTGTCCTCATCGATAAGAACACCAAGGTCATCTGCCAGGGCTTCACCGGCAAGAACGGCACGTTCCATTCCGAGCAGGCGGTCGCATACGGCACCAAAATGGTTGGCGGCGTCTCGCCCGGCAAAGGCGGCTCGACCCATCTCAATCTTCCGGTGTTCGACACCGTCCTCGAAGCGCGGGAAAAGACCAACGCCGACGCCAGCGTGATCTACGTGCCGCCGCCGGCGGCGGCCGACGCCATCGCCGAAGCGATCGACGCGGAGATCCCGCTCATCGTCTGCATCACTGAAGGCATTCCGGTGAGCCACATGGTGAAGGTGAAGCGTTCGCTGTGCGGCTCGAAATCGCGCCTGATCGGGCCCAATTGCCCTGGCGTGATGACCGCGGGCGAATGCAAGATCGGCATCATGCCCGGTAACATCTTCAAGCCCGGCAAGGTCGGCATCGTGTCGCGCTCGGGCACGCTGACCTACGAGGCGGTTTTCCAGACCACGCAGGAAGGGCTCGGCCAGACGACCGCGGTCGGTATCGGCGGCGATCCGGTCAAGGGCACCGACTTCATCGAAGTGCTGGAAATGTTTCTCGCCGACAAGGCCACCCAGGCGATCATCATGATTGGTGAGATCGGCGGCGCCTCGGAGGAGGACGCCGCACAGTTTCTCCTGGACGAAGCCAAGCGCGGCCGCAAAAAACCCATGGTCGGCTTCATCGCCGGCCGTACCGCGCCCCCAGGCCGGCGGATGGGTCATGCTGGCGCCATCATCGCCGGCGGCAAGGGCGGGGCGGACTCAAAGATTGCCGCCATGGAAGCCGCGGGTATCAAGGTCTCGCCATCTCCGGCGCGCCTCGGCAAAACCCTGACCGAGCTTCTGAAAGGGTAAGAAGCGGGATTCACTTCTTGTGTCTTTTGCCTTCCGTATTCGGCTCCTAAATAGGATACAAGAGAGGCTACCTGCGCCGGGGCGGGTCGGTTCGGGCGTCTCCGAACGCATTCGTTAGGCCTCTCTCGTGAGAGCTTTACCCCAACCCCCAAGGCGGGAATTACCCAGGAATTGCTCATGTCTCGTCAGGATGCGAACGCGGCTTTCGCCATAAGCTCATTTCTGTATGGCGGAAACGCCTCCTATATCGATGACCTTTATGCGCGCTACGAGGCCGATCCGCAGGCGGTCGACGCGCAATGGCAGGCGTTCTTCGGCGGCCTGAAGGATGACGCCCGCGACGTTGCCGAAAATGCCCACGGGCCGTCGTGGGCGCGGGCCGACTGGCCGCCGCCGGAACGCAGTGAGCTGACGGCGGCGCTCGACGGCGATTGGGCGCAGGTCGGCAAGAGCGTTGGCGATAAGGTCAAGGCGCAAGCGCAGACTCGCGGCGTCGAACTTTCCGCCACCGAAGTGGAGCGCGCCACTCGCGACTCTATTCGGGCCCTGATGCTGATCCGCGCCTACCGGGCGCGCGGGCACTTTCATGCCGATCTCGATCCGCTCCGCCTTGAGCCCATGAAGAACGAGGAGGAGCTCGATCCGCGCACCTACGGCTTCGGTCCCGGCGATTTCGATCGCCCGATCTTCCTCGACAAGGTTCTGGGACTGGAATTCGGCACCATCCGCGAGATCGTCACTATCCTGCGGCGTACGTATTGCCAGACGCTCGGCGTCGAGTTTTTGCATCTTTCCGACGGCGCGCAGAAAGGCTGGATTCAGGAGCGCATCGAGGGACCCGACAAAGAGATTACCTTCACACCCCAAGGCAAGCGCGCCATCCTCAACAAGCTGGTGGAGGCGGAAGGCTTCGAAAAATTCTGCGACCTGAAATTCACCGGCACCAAGCGGTTCGGCCTCGACGGCGGCGAATCGATGATCCCGGCGCTCGAACAGATCATCAAGCGCGGCGGCGCACTCGGCGTGCGCGAGATCGTGATCGGCATGCCGCATCGCGGGCGGCTCAACGTGCTGTCACAGGTGATGTCAAAGCCGCTGCGCGCCATATTCCACGAGTTCAAGGGCGGGTCGTCGACACCTAATGAGATCGAGGGCTCGGGCGACGTGAAATATCACCTGGGCGCGTCATCGGATCGTGAGTTCGACAACAACAAGGTACACCTGTCGCTCACCGCCAATCCGTCGCATCTGGAAATCGTCGATCCGGTGGTGCTCGGCAAGGTGCGCGCCAAGCAGGACCAGCTTGGCGCCACGCGCGAAGACCGCACCATGGTGATGCCGCTGCTCATGCACGGCGACGCATCCTTTGCAGGACAAGGCGTCGTTGCCGAATCCTTCGGCCTTTCGGGACTACGCGGCCATCGCACCGGCGGTTCGGTGCATTTCATTCTCAACAACCAGATCGGCTTTACCACCAATCCGCGCTACGCGCGCTCGTCGCCGTATCCGTCCGACGTCGCCAAGATGATCGAAGCACCGATCTTCCATGTCAATGGCGACGATCCGGAGGCCGTCGTCTTCTCGGCGAAGATTGCCACCGAGTTCCGGCAGAAATTTCAGAAGCCGGTGGTCATCGACATGTTCTGCTATCGCCGCCACGGCCATAACGAGGGCGACGAGCCATCGTTTACCCAGCCGCTGATGTACAAGGCGATCGCCGCGCACCCCACGACGCTGGAAATCTACGGCAAGAAGCTCGTCGGCGAGGGTGTCGTCAGCGCGGCCGATCTGGACAAGATGAAGGCGGATTGGCGCGGCAATCTCGATGCCGAGCTGGAGTCCGCGCAGAGCTACCGTGCCAACAAGGCCGATTGGCTTGACGGGCGCTGGGCCGGCTTTACAACCGCGGGCGACAAGGACGATCCGCGCCGCGGCAAGACCGGTGTCGAGATCGCAACCTTGAAGGAGATCGGGCAGAAGATTACGACGCTGCCGCCCGGCTTTCATCTGCATCGCACGCTCAACCGCTTTGTCGACAATCGCCGCAAGGCGATCGAGACCGGCACCGGCATCGACTGGTCGACCGGGGAGGCACTCGCCTTCTGCTCATTGCTGCTCGACGGTCACCGAGTGCGGCTGTCGGGCCAGGACAGCGAACGTGGCACGTTCTCGCAGCGCCATTCCGTGCTGCACGACCAAGAGACCGACGCCCGCTACACGCCGTTCAATAACCTGGCCGAGGGGCAGGCGCGCTTCGAGGTCATCAACTCGATGCTGTCGGAAGAGGCCGTGCTCGGCTTCGAGTACGGCTACTCGGCAGCCGAGCCCAATGCGCTCACGCTGTGGGAAGCGCAATTCGGCGACTTCGCCAATGGCGCGCAGGTGCTGTTCGACCAGTTCATCTCTTCCGGCGAGCGCAAATGGCTGCGCATGTCGGGCCTGGTCTGCCTGCTGCCCCACGGCTACGAGGGGCAGGGGCCGGAGCACTCATCGGCGCGGCTTGAGCGCTTTTTGCAGATGTGCGCCGAAGACAACATGCAGGTCGCCAATTGCACGACGCCGGCGAATTATTTCCACATCCTGCGCCGGCAATTAAATCGGGATTTTCGCAAGCCGCTCATCCTGATGACGCCGAAATCGCTGCTGCGCCATCATCGCGCCGTGTCGCGGCTCGACGAAATGGGTCCGAATACCACGTTCCATCGGCTGTTGTGGGATGACGCGCAGACCCAGACGGACGCCAAGATCAAGCTTGTGCCCGACGACAAGGTCCGCCGTGTCGTTCTCTCGTCCGGCAAGGTCTATTTCGATCTTTACGAGGAGCGCGAGAAGCGCGGCATCGACGACATTTATCTGCTGCGCATCGAGCAGCTCTATCCGTTCCCCACCAAGGCGTTGATGGCGGAGCTGTCGCGATTCAAGGAGGCGGAGATCGTCTGGTGCCAGGAAGAGCCGCGCAACATGGGCGCGTGGGTGTTCGTCGATATCTTCCTCGAATGGGTGCTCAATCAGATCGGCGCAAAACACCGCCGCGCCCGCTATACCGGCCGGCCCGCCTCGGCGTCGACCGCCGTCGGGCAGATGTCGCTGCATCTGGCGCAGCTCAAGCAGTTTTTGGACGACGCACTGAAATGACCGTCACGTCGTCAAGCCCGGCCTCGCACCGGCAAATGAAGACGCGGATGGCCGGGACAAGCCCGGCCATGACGAAGAGGAAATCATGGCTGAGATTCGCGTGCCCGTGCTCGGGGAATCGGTGACCGAAGCGACCATCGGCAAGTGGTTCAAGAAGCCGGGGGACGCGGTCGCGGTCGATGAGCCGCTCGTCGAACTGGAAACCGACAAGGTGACGATCGAGGTGCCGGCGCCGGCTGCCGGCGTGCTCTCGGGCATCGCGGTCAAGGACGGCGATACAGTCGCGGTCGGCGCGCTCCTGGGCGAGATCAAGGAAGGCGCTGGCGCGGCCCCAGCGAAGCCGCAGCCCGCCGCAACCTGCCGCGCCGCCCCCCGC
>JBAUYV010000346.1:0-4658 GCA_049584975.1 Xanthobacteraceae bacterium
TAGTGATCGAAAGCGGAAAGACTCGTCGCGCCGTTGTCCGGGACGCTCTGAAGCGGCTGCATTTCGCGCGAGCTCGCGTCCTCGGCGTTGTTCTCGGCAAGTATCAGGCGAAGCACGCTGCCTCGTATGGCTATGGCTATGGCTATGGCTATGGCTACGGCCATGGATATGGCTATGGGTACGGGTACGGGGGCGCCGTTGATAAATACTTCTATCGCCAAGCGCCGAAGCCTGCCCTGGATAGCCCTGAGCATGACGCCTAATCGCGCGCTTGAAGCGGCGTTGGCCCTATCCCGCGCGCCCAATATGGTTCGCTTATTCCGCCGGCAGCCGCTGCCACCGGGGATTACACTTCTTTTACAGATTGTGGCAGTGGATGCTGAGGCGCTTAGTGACGCACATCGTCAAACCCGCCTGGACCGGACTGAACTTATCGAGCTCGTCGAACTCTACATCATGCAAGTGATGCTGTTTCGCGGAGCGTCGTCATGGCGCGTCCTTGGGATCGACGACGGCGCCGATCGAGATCAAGCCCGGCGTCACATGAGTTACCTAATGGGATGGCTCCATCCGGACAAGAGCGGCAGGGCGTGGCGCGGGCCTTTTGCCCGACGGGTCCTGCAGGCTTGGCGACGTATTGACAGGGAAGCTGAAGTCCAACGGCCGCAGCAGTCGTTCCGTAAGGACAAGAAAAATGAAAAGGCTTTGTTCTTGCTGCCTTGGATAACCCTTCCGCCGGAACAAGCCCCCTGGTACCACTTCGTCAATTGGCGGAGGCGATTGCGGTTTTGGCGCCCCATTTGATATAGCTCGAGACCAATATCTCGACCAAATCATCCGTGTTACGGCGTTACGACCCCTCCAACCGATAGCCCAGAGCATGAGAACCCTGCCGGCATACCTTACTCTCACTCGATTCGGTCTTATCGGCCTACTTGCGGTGCTTGGCGTCGAAATCGTCAGGCATTCGCTTGGCGACTTCTTGAGCAATACCGACCCTGCCCTCTCAATCATTATTGATCCAACTCAATCTGGGGCTCGTCTCTCAGTTTCGGACACTTTGTTAGGCGCAAATCCACCTAAACTCGATGAGGCCGTCGACAGCGCGCGGCAGGCGTTGCAAACCAACCCCCTGTCTCCTGGGGCGCTGACACTGCTCGCGCACGCGAGCGAGCAAAGCGGCAACGGGGACCGGACTGGTCGTTTGATGACTCTGGCGAGCCGGGTCAACCTAAGAGACTTGAGGGCGCAGCTTTGGCTTCTCAATCAGGACCTGCGCGTCACCAATGTCGATTCGGCCTTGCAGCGGATAGACATCGTTCTGCGAGGGCAAAACTGGCAGGTCTTTGAACGTCTCAGCCCTACCTTGGGGCAAATCGTGATGCGTGAGCCCTATCGCTTAGCTTATGCGAAGCTCCTTCTTACGAACCCGCCGTGGCGGGCTTTCGCCATTCTGATAAGGGATTCGCGCGACGATTCGGGATTGACCAATCTGGTCGCCGAGCTCCAGGCCCTCGGGCCGGGGCCAACGGAAAAAGAGCTTCAGCTTGTCTTGAACAGGTTAATTCAAGACGGCATGTTTGACGACGCTCATGATATTTGGATGCGCTCGCTTCCGACCGAGCGGCGCGAGGAGGCGGATTTCCTTTACAATCAGGGCTTTCGTTATCGGCTTACCAACTTGCCCTTCGACTGGGTCATCGAGCCTGTCGCCAACGCGTCTGTTGGCTTTGAAACTCAAGCCGACTTAAAAGTTATGAACGTGGACTTCTACGGCGGACGCGTCAAATTCGAGAATGTTTCCCATCTGCTCAACTTGGCCCCGGGGTCCTATAGGTTTCAGGGACGAGAACGCGCGCAAGCCCTCCAAAATGAGCGAGGGTTGCAGTGGCTCATCTCCTGCGCTGATGATGGCGAAAATCTCGGGACGACGGATCTCTTGAGCGGCGACACTCCATGGCGCCCTTTTGCTGTCGATTTCACTGTACCTACAGGTAAATGCTATTACCAGTACCTTGTCTTGGTGCTTCCCGCACGGGTCGCGCTTGAGACGGAGGTTGTTGGTCGCGTCTCCTATGCGGATCTGGACCTTCAGCCAAACTCGGCAAGCCAGGGTGTGCCATTAAAGACACACGAGTGAAATTAAGAAGTTATTAAGAGGGACACATTTGTCCACGATTTGACCTTCCCATGGCCTTAGTGTACCAAGTTGGGAAGCGGGCCGATCTGGGCGCCCCAGCCTCGTCGAGGTGGCGACCCTTCTTTCTTTTGCCGTGCAGACGAATCAAGAAACAAGTGTAGCGGGCCTAAGCGGGGCAACAGATGGCAGGCGTTAATTTGAAGACTGCTCGGGCGCGGACAGGCCTCGCGTCTGGTATACCTGTTCTTGTCGCTGGCTTTCTGCTCCTTGGCGCGGGGGAGCCGTCTTGGTCTCAGGAAAAAATCGGCGGCGCACAGGCCGTCGTTAACAACGTCGACGGAAGTCTTCCGACTGGCAACCAAGTGCCTGTGGTGCAAGGTGACAATGTCTTCCTAAACGAGGCTGTCCGAAGCGGCCCGGAGAGCAGAGCGAAGTTGGTGCTCAACGACAGCACAAATTTGACGGTGGGACCGGACTCGACTGTCAAATTGGACGATTTTGTCTATTCGGGTCCGAAAACGTCAGGAACCATCGCGCTTAACATGACGAAGGGTACGCTGAGATTCATCACTGGTGATGCTAACAAACGTGCGTACACGATCTGGACGCCGACCGCGGCAATTGGTGTCCGCGGTACAAATTTGTTGATCCAAGCTTCGGATACCGAAACCAAAGTTGTAAATGAAGAGGGGACAGCGATTGTCTGTGTCCGTAAAAGGAACGAATACGTTACTGTAAATGAATTGAGAAAGCGTTGCAAAGGACGCGAGGAGGAGCAAGGGAATATTACGGAGAGAAGGAAAAGGTCATGTCCTTGCACGGCACTCCTTCTCCCAAACCAGCTCGCAACGGTCACGCAGGATGGAATCGGGGTGGTAGCGGCGCCCGTGGATGCCATCGCGGATCCGTTTCCGGAAGGTTTCGCAGGGGGCGGTTTCACCCCATTCGTGGCAGCGGGCCTAGTGGGCGCGGGGCTAGCCGCCGGCATCGGCGCCGCTGAGGCGTCGTCGCATAGCTCCTCAGGCCCTCCCTCTGTCCCGTTCGTTACGTTCGTTAGCCCTTAGTGGGGTTTCAACCGGGGTTCCTAATTTCCATTGCGGCGGCGGCGTCAAACGGCCCCATCGCTTGTGGGGGCGCAAGATTCGAGGCTATTTTCGTGTCTTCGCCTTATCCCACCAACCTATTATCCGACACGTTTATGTGCATCATTGTTAACGATCACGGAGTTGCACCGCGGGCGGAGAGTTCACGGTTACCTCTCGGTGCGTGAGACGCGCTCGGTTGTGTGCCACGTCTGTTGTGGCCATGATACTAGCCGCGGACATGCGCGTTTTCCGATGGTCCGTCGGACGACGTTCCCTGTTTTCGTACCCTGTGCGCGCGGTCTTGCTCGGGGCCGCGTGAGCGTGACGTGGGGGCACGCGCGCTTGAAATCGTGTTGAGTTGGTAGGGACGGACAAGCACGATGACCCAGTCTGGTCTCTTGCCATCGCCGCGGACATGAGCGAGAGCAACGCTCCCAGTCATGCGAGTGGCAGATGAACCATCTTAAACGCGAGGTGCGGCCTGAGCGGAATACCGGGCGATTTCTGAGAGATCCCGTGTTTTGGCTCAGTGTGGCCGTCCTAGGAACGTCGTTCACTTTCGGCGGCGCCACACGCCAGGGCTTGGTTTCTGAAGCAGTTCCGGAACTCCTGTCCCTCCCGCTAGTCGCCCTTGCGCTGCCTAGAGCGATGCCTTTCCTGAAGCGTTTCCCGAGCTCGGCTGCCCTTGTCGTTGGGCTGATCATACTGCCTTGCCTTCAATTGGTCCCTCTGCCGCCGGCGCTGGGGAGCGCCTTGCCTGGCCGAGGCCTTATTACCGAAATTCTGACGACCGCTCAGGTCCCGATGTCATGGCGGCCGATTTCCCTTATTCCGGTTGAAACAGGGCGGGCGTTGTTATCGCTGCTCCCCGCAGTAGCTATTTTTTTGGCGACGCTAAGCCTTGAGCGCGGGGCGAGACGACGCCTGCTCCTACTTTCGGTAGCGATAGGTGTCGCCAGCGCCGTATTGGCCATGCTCCAGGTGCTCGGCGGCCATCAGAGCCCGTTCTATTTCTACGCTGACACCAACTTCGGCAAGGGCGTCGGCTTCTTCGCCAACGCAAACCATTTCGGCAGCTTCGAATATACCGTATTGCCTCTGGGAGCTGCGGCGCTGGCCGAGACCCGAGCTCGGTCGCCGGCTTTTCTGGTAGCTGTCATCGGTTGCGTCGCGCCTGCATTGATGTTCGCACTTGCGCTTACCGGGTCCCGCTCGGCCATGATCCTCGGCTCTCTTTCGGCGTTGGCGACACTAGTGTTTGTGTTGAGCCCAGAGCTCGCCGTGCTCGGGCGTCGGCGCGCGGTCGCATTGGCGGCTGGTTTTTTGCTTGTACTTCTGCCCGTATCCCTGGGCTTGGGGCTGCAGCAGATTTTTTCGCGATTTGGCGAGCAGACTCTCGCCGCCGACGCTCGATGGCGGATCGTCGAAAACGT
>JBAUYV010000347.1:0-2344 GCA_049584975.1 Xanthobacteraceae bacterium
TCTTTCAGCTGGCGAAGACGGCGCTGCCTCGACAGGCGCATTGCCACCCAGGAGCGCCTCGTATCCGAGATCGCAGCCTGGGAACGACAGCGCAATGCCTCCGGGGCCCGCATCAAATAGATGTTCACAACCGAGAAGCCCGCGCCAAAATGGGCCGCGCCTACCCAGAGCCGGCCGCTGTCCGCGAGCCCCAAACCAAAGAGTCATAATCACTGTGCAGCGGTACTAGCTAGGGCGGGCGCATTAAAGTGGTCGGACCGGCTTGGATCGCGCGAGCACTTGGCGTAAGCTTGATTTCGTCGGCTCTCCATGAATGCGCTCTCGCAACCGCTACGGAGCGCCAACACGGCATGCACGGTTGCAAACCACATGCCTAACGAACATAGACCTCCGGGGGGAGCTGCGTGGCAATTTCCAAGACATTGAACGTCAATAGCGCGCGGATCGCGACCACAGTCGATGACCCGGAGATGCCGCTGCTCTATGTGCTCCGCGACAACCTTGGACTGCACGGCCCGCGCTTCGGTTGCGGCCTTGCCCAATGCGGCGCCTGCACGGTGCACATCGACGGCAAGGCCGTGCGCTCATGCGTGACCGCACTCTCCTCGGTCACCGACAACAACCGGATCGTGACGCTGGAAGGGCTCGGCACGCCGGAAAATCTGCACCCGGTGCAGCGTGCGTTCATCGAGGAACAAGCGGCGCAGTGCGGCTACTGCATCAATGGCATGATCATGGAGGCGGCCGCCTTCCTCGCCGCGAACCGCAGGCCTAGCGAGGTGGACATCAAGAATGCGCTCGCCGGCAATCTGTGCCGTTGCGGGACCCACGCCCGCATCGTCAGAGCGGTCAAACGCGCCGTCGATACGGCGCAGGCGAGGTAGTCATGAGCAAAAATTTCATTCCCTCGCGCCGCGATCTGCTCAAGACCGGCGGCGCGCTCATCGTCAGCTTCTCCTTTGCCGCACGACCGGGCGAGACGCTCGCGCAAGACGCGGCCGCGGCAAAGCCGTTGGTGCTGACCGCAGTCGATACCTTTCTCGCTATCGATGCCACTGGCATGGTGACGGTTTACTCCGGCAAGGTCGACCTTGGCACGGGCGTGCGGACAGCTCTCGCGCAAATCGTAGCCGACGAGCTCGATGTGCCGTTCCACAGTGTCAAGATCGTCCAAGGCGACACGGCGCTGACGCCGGATCAAGGGCCGACATTCGGCAGCCTCTCGATCCAGGTCGGCGGCGTGCAGATTCGCAACGCTGCGGCCATGGCGAGGGGCGCGCTGCTCGATCTGGCGGCGACGCAACTCGCCGTCAAGACGGACGACCTCATGGTCTCTGAGGGGATCATCAATGGAGGTGGGAAACGCGTCAGCTATGGCGAGTTGGTCGGGGGCAAGGCGTTTTCGCTGACGCTCGACCACCAGAAGCCGCCGAAGACAAAGGATCCGAAAGACTACAAGATCGTCGGCACGTCGATCGCGCGCGTCGACATCCAGGACAAGGTGACGGGCAAATTCACCTACATGCATGACTTCCGGGTGCCCGGCATGCTGCACGGGCGCGTCGTGCGGCCGACCGCCATAGGGGCGAAGCTCGAGAGCGTCGATGATTCATCGATCAAGGCCATCGCCGGCATCGTCCAGATCGTGCGCGAGGGCAACTTCCTCGGTGTCGTTGCCGAGAATGAATGGGCCGCCATCAAAGCCGCCAAGCAGCTCAAAGCCACGTGGTCCAACTGGGAAGGGCTGCCCGAGCAGGACAAGCTGATGCAGCACGTCCGCGCTTCCAAAGTGGCGAAGGACGATGTGCCCGGAAATGTCGGCAACGCAACGGAGGCGATGAACAAAGAGGGCGTGAAAAAGCTCGCCGCCACTTACGATTTCCCCATTCATACCCACGGCTCGATAGGGCCGTCCTGCGCGGTGGCGGAATTCAAGGACGGCAAGCTCACATCGTGGTCGGCCTCGCAAGCCACCCACAATCTGCGAAAGCAGCTGGCGAAGATGTTTAGTCTGCCGCTCGAGAGCGTGCGCTGCATCTACCTTGAAGGCTCCGGCTGCTACGGCCGCAACGGCCACGAAGATGCGGCCGCCGACGCGGCGCTGCTGGCGAAGGCAGTAGACCGGCCGGTTCGCGTGCAGTGGTCGCGCGCCGACGAACACGGCTGGGACCCGAAGGGCCCGCCGACGCTGATCGACCTGCGGGCCGCGCTGGACGGCTCCGGGACGGTCACGGCCTGGGATTCCGAATTCTTCATGCCGCAACAGACGCCGAATATGTTCGTGGTGCCGCTGGTCGCGGCGACGCTGAGCGGCATGCCGGCCGACGAGACCGTGGCGCCCGGA
>JBAUYV010000348.1:0-4534 GCA_049584975.1 Xanthobacteraceae bacterium
TCGAACATCAGGTTCAGACGCTGGTTGGGCAGCGGGTGTTTGGCATCGCGCTCGGTTACGAGGATTTGAACGATCATGACGAGTTGCGGCACGATCCGGTGATGGCGGTGCTGGCTGGCAAGCTGAAGGCACGCCGCCGGGACTGCGCGGCGCTCGCCGGCAAATCGACACTCAACCGGCTGGAGATCAGCCGGCCGGAACCCTCGCGCTATCACAAGATCAGTCATGATCCGGCCGCCATTGAGGAGTTGTTCGTCGCGCTGTTCGTGGAGGCTCACGCCAAACCGCCGAAGCAGATCATCCTCGATCTCGACGCCACCGACGACCCGCTGCACGGCCATCAGGAGGACCGGTTCTTCCATGGTTAATCCGCGCTTTGTCGTGACCTCGCTGTCACGCGAGGAGGCCGAGGCCCGCAATCTCTATGAAAAAATCTATTGCGCGCGCGGCGAGATGGAAAACCGGATCAAGGAACGCCAGCTCGACCTGTTCGCCGACCGCACCTCGGCCAAATCCATGCGTGCCAACCAGCTCCGCCTCTGGTTCGCCTCCATGGCCTTGTGACCGTCAGCGGGCGCCGCATCAAGATCGCCGTGGTTCGGCCTGTCCCTACCGCCACGAGTTCGCCTTGGCCCAGGCCCTGCTGGCCAATGCTTGCCCACCACCGCCGGGCGCTAACCAACCAGACAGCGCAGAGACGACATCGCCCCCAACAAACCGCCAGAGCGCGGCGAGGTGCGGTCGCGCCCAAAATCACCGGTAGCACCGCGAAACTGCGAAAACCCGCCAAAACAGTGCCCGCACGCCCGTCATACCAACCCCCGGTGAAAAATGCGGGCTAGCACGGCGAGCGTGGTCGCCAAGCAGCTCGATCGGGTGGTTGCCGCCTTATCGCACGCGGCCTCTCCCGGATCGCTAGCGATCGCCCAGATGAAGCCGACCATCTCACGGGCGATCGCGGTGGTGACCACGACCTTCGGCTTACCCGCCGCCGGCGAGGCGGCGATAACGCGCGCACAGCCGCACTTGGCCCTTCCAGGCGATGTCGCGGACGGCCGGCGACGCCCTCTCGTTGCGGTCATGCAGCTTGCGGCTCACCCGTGCCGGCATGCGATAGGTCCAGGCCCCTTCGATCATCACCCGCCGCGCCAGCGCATTGCCGGCCTTGGTGATGCCGCCGCGCCTGACGCTCGGCCCCGACGAATGTTCAGACGGCACCAGGCCCAAATAGGCCATCAGCTGTCGCGCCGTGGCAAAGCGGCGGAAGCCACCACGGTCACTGCGACCACCAGGGCGACCCCGCGCATCGCCTGGAGAGCAGCAACGACGGGTGCCATCGCCCAACTCGGCAGCAGCTCTTCGATCTGGCGCGTTGAGGCTCCCCGGAATTGGTGGACACCTTTGGTAAGCTCCGAGCGGAGCGGAAAGGTGTCGAATGGGCGCTGGACGTCGTCAGTTTACGGATGAGTTCAAGTAGGAAGCGGTGGCGCTGCTGGCGAGCAGCGGCCGGCCGTTGACGCAGATCGCAGGAGAACTGGGCATCGCACCCTCGATGCTGCGCAATTGGCGCGCTCGGAGTGAAGGGCGGAATGCGGGGCCGGCGTTGCGCCCGAACACGCCGGCGCCGGCCCCCCATTCCGCTCCGGACCCGGCGGCAGAGATCTCCCGGCTTCGCCGCGAAAACGATCGGCTGCGCACGGGGCGCGACATTCTAAAAAAAACTGTAGCCATCTTCTCGGAACCTCCGAAATGAGGTTCCGCCTGTCGAGGATCAGCGGGAGGTCTGGCCGGTGCGTGTCATGTGCGCGGCGCTCAGCGTGTCGCCCTCGGGCTACTACATGTGTCGATCGCGTCCGGAGAGCTCGCGCAAGGCGGCTAATCGCGAGCTTCTGAACGATATCCGGCGGATACATGATCACCACCGGGGACGATATGGCGCGCCGCGGATCCATGCCGAACTGCGTGCCGAAGGACAGGCCGTCAGTCGCGGGCGGATCGAGCGCGTGATGCGTCACCATGGCATCCGGGCTCGAGCCCCGCGCCGCTACCGCGTGTGCACAACCGACAGCAAGCATTCCCTGCCGTTGGCGCCAAACTTGCTGGCCCAGAATTTTTTGGCCGACCGCCCCAATCAGGTCTGGCTCGCTGACATTACCTACATCGCGACCGGCGAGGGCTGGCTCTACCTGGCCGTGATCCTCGATCTCTTCACCCGCAAGGTGGTCGGCTGGGCCATGCGCGACCACATGCGCGCCGAGCTCACCATTGCCGCGCTCACCATGGCGATCCAGCGGCGGCGCCCGGGAGCGGGTCTCATCCATCATTCCTATCGCGGCAGCAGTACGCGGCCGGCGACTACCGGGATATCCTGGGGGCTGCCACCATCACCCAATCGATGAGCCGTAAGGTCATCTTCAAAGTCGACGGAAAAATCGTACATGATCGAACTGGCCGAGCCGCGCGACCGCGGCATCACATTCGCGGTGCCGCGCACTAGCTTGATCGCGCTGTCACACACAGAGCGAATTCGATGAAACCGACACTCCCAAGGCTCGCGCCCGGAGCTGCGGCGCCCGGCGTCCTGCAGAGACGGAGCATCTGCCCAGAGAGTTCCGGGGGGTGTCAGAAACGGTCATTCGCGTCGCTTTTCCTGCTAATCGCCGCCCTGCTGCCGCTCGGCGCCGTTGCCCAGACGACGGAGCCATTGCTGCCGGCTGCGACGCCGCCGACCGAGCCGCAGGCACCGGCGGCGCCGGGACAGCCAATTTTTGCGGGCGAGACAGTAATGGAGCGGCCGCGCCCGGAATTCGATCCCATCGGGCTGCGCGCCGGCGATTTTTTCTGGTTTCCGCGCGCCGAGGCAGACGAAACCTACAACAACAACATCTTCGCGACCCCGAGCCCGACCAGCAGCGATTTGATCACGACTCTCCAGCCGAGTTTCGATCTCCTCTCGAGCTTTCCGTCGAACGCTTTGAACCTGCACGGCGGCGCTGCGTTCCAAAATTATGCCGAACATCCGGCGCAGGATACAGAGGACGGTTTTGGCGCGATCGATGGTCGGCTGGACGTGACAGCCGGCAACTGGCTCTACGGCGGCGCGCAAGTGGCCCACCTGCATTTGCCGCGTACGTCGCCCGATTCGCCCGGCAATGCGGCGGAGCCGGTGACCTATAACGACTATACAGTGAATGCCGGTTACACCCAAACCCGACTACGCTTGGGATATCAGGCCGAGCTCGCGGTGCACGGCGAGGGCTACAATGCCGTGCCGCTGATCGGAGGGGGAATACTGCCGCAGGACGCGCAAAACTTGACGGTGTCCCAAGCAGCGCTGCGCATCAGTTACGAGTGGGTGCCGGATTATGTGGGGTACGCCCGCTTCGCTGCGAACCTGCGGGAATACGAGCACGTGCTGCCGGGCAGCGTCAGGTTTAACTCCACCGGCTACCGCGGTGATTTCGGCCTACAAATCCTTCCCAGGCATATTATTTACGGCGATATCTATGCTGGGTATTTGAGCCAAATTTATTCGGCTTCGAGCTTCGGCTCCATTTCCGGCCTCGACGCTGGCGGCCGGCTGGTATGGAACCTAACCCGACTTACCACCGTCACCTTCACCGGCTTGCGTGCGGTCAATACCAGCAATCCCTCGATCGGCATCACCGGGGTTGGCTATCTTGCGTCGGCGGTCACTGTCGATGTCAGTCACGAACTTTTACGCAACTTGCTGCTCAGCGCCACCGCTGGCTACGAGAACGACGCTTTTCAGGGCGTCTCCCGGACGGACAACATCTCCAGCGCCGGCGCAAGCGTGAAGTACCTGCTCAATCGGAACCTTTATTTGGGTACCTCCTTCCAATATCAACAGCGCAACTCCAGCGGCACCGCGGTGGGCACCCCGTACGCGCAAAGCATCTTGATGGTGCGGCTCATCACCCAGTTTTGAGCAAGACACTGGGGGAGGTACTTCTCCAGGCCATCAGAAGACTGAGCATCGCCTCTCCGATCCGGCATCCGGACTGCACAACGACAATTGCGGTGTCCGGTTGGCGACAATTATGTTGGTCGTTTTTTGACTGCCGATAGTTAGTGGTCCGAACGATACAAAGATTCCCATGTGACAAGTTCTGTGCCATGCTTGGAGGATGCGACACGATGTTGAGGTCCGGCTTGGGCCGGGGGATCGGGAGCGGCTGGAAGCGGTGCTGGCCGATCGCAACAGCCGGCAGAAGCATGTGTGGCGGGCGCGGATCATCCTGGCCACGGCCGCAGGCTGCGGCACAGTGGAGGTGATGCGCCGGGCCGGCGTGTCCAAACCCTGCGTGTGGCGCTGGCAGCGCCGCTTCATGGAAGCCGGGGTCGACGGGCTGTTGCACGACAAGACCCGCAAGCCTGGCAAGGCGCCGGTGCCAGATCCGCTGGTGGCGCGGTTGCTCGAGCGCACGCTCGGCGATCCGCCGGCGAGACCAACCACTGGAAGAGCCGGGCGATGGCCGGCGCCATGGGCCTGGCGATCAGCACGGTGCAGAAG
>JBAUYV010000349.1:0-1804 GCA_049584975.1 Xanthobacteraceae bacterium
GCCAAATCCAGGCCCACTTGATCGCTGCACTGCGCCCTTTGATCAGGTCGCCAACAAGCATTCCGCGCGGTGACAGCACATATGGCACCCTTGCCCGCGCAGCAGCCTGCGCGCCGGCCCAAGTCGGAAACAGGAACACGGAATGCAGATGCACGGCATCGAACCCGCCGATCATCTCGCCACACTGGGCATAAAGATGAGGTGACCAATAAAGCCGTCTCAGCACATTCGAACGGCAATAATGGATCTGGACACCGTCAAGCTCTACAGGGCGATCATACGGGACGTCGCTATCGTGGGGACCATCGACACTGGTCGTAAGCACGTGCACATCATGCCCTGCTACAGCCAAGCTTCGACATAGAGCATGCACAGAATAAATTGGCCCGCCATAGCGGTGAGCTGGAATATAGGTCGGCGTTATATGCAGAAGCCGCATTTGTCAAACTGCAAGACTAGACATGAGAGCGCGAAAACTCGCCTCCGGTTGCCACTAATTGCGCGAACCGACGGCTCTGCAATGTTGGTCTCAGCAGATGCTAATTTCTTTCGGCGCTTTTCGGATCAGCCATACAGCCAGGGCAGTCGTTGACGGCTCCATGATTGACAAAATGCAAATTCTGTTGTGCTTCGACGTGATCGGTATCCGCTCTAGTAGGTCAAGCTAGATAAACATCCCGAAGCTGCCGATTTCCGGAAATTGTCCAACTATTATCTTCAAGCACTTTTGAGGCTGCATGCCAGATATGGTCCGGCTCAAGAAGCGATGCCCACCGTATGCCCTCCTCGATAGCATGGGGATCTCGGATAGGAACCACCCGAGTTACTGACGGATCAAGCACATCGGCCGACCCCACGTTGTCTGTTACGACCAACGGAAGACCGTATGCCATAGCTTCAAGCGTTACCAGCCCGAAGCCTTCGTCGATGGAAGGTAAACAAAAGACGTTTGCCCACCGATATAGACCATCTAGTTGCGATTTAGTGACCGCCTTAATGATCTGGATCCGCGAATCTAGAATTAGGCTTTCATATTTCTTTGGAACATTCCCGCGAATCTTTAATCTTGCCGTGGGTTCTTTGATTAGACGGAAGGCCTCGATCAGGTAATGTGTTCCCTTTCGGAGAAAATCATTCCCTACCATGAGCACACGCAGCGGCTCTCGTGGTCTCGAAAACGGACTACGCATGGCGAAGTTACTGCCAAGCGGGTTTACCCGCAATTTTGCCTGCAACGCTGGATCGCTGTATGACTTAGCACTGTAGCGGGACGGAGCCGAGATGATATCGGCTAGATAGAGTTCCTCAGTTGCCTCAGCGAGCGTCCGCGGATCAGAATGATAGTGCAATCCAAGGCGGCTTGCCTCTTCCTTCAGCAGCTCATCCTGAAAAACATTGTGCGGGCAGGAGCGCTCCAGGCAAAGCTTCCAGCCCTCCCCCTTTAACGCCTGAAAAGTTCGCCGGACGTGAAGATTCCAGCCGTGTAGGACACCGGGGCGGAGACAACGCACGCGACGGAGAAGCCACTCGTCGAACTGAGCTTCAATCTTTCGCTGGTTAAAGCGAACCGTCGGAATATAACGAGCGGCTCGTTGCCGGATTGCAATATCCCATCTGTTTTGGAACTTAGAGGGAGGGACGCCAAATGGCGCACCCCATGACTTGTCGGCGCAATAAACCCTTTCAAGGACGCCAAGTTTCTCCATCTGCGCGGCAAGAGCGAAGGCATGAAAACGCCCGCAAACGCCGTACGTAATTTTCATCGCTGAGCTAGCAATCTTATCTCGCATCGATTTTGTTAAAG
>JBAUYV010000350.1:0-2935 GCA_049584975.1 Xanthobacteraceae bacterium
CGCCCGATCCGCTTTCTAACGCGAACGCGCCCGCCGCCAGCGCTCCTGCACCGGCGCAGGCCGCAACGCCGGCGCCCGCGGGCACACCGGCCGCACAGTAAATCTTTCTCGGATTAGGATCCCTCAGCGCGGCAGCAGCGTCGCGCCCATCAAAAATTTGTCGACCGCATGCGCGGCCTGGCGGCCCTCACGGATCGCCCAGACCACGAGCGACTGGCCGCGGCGCATGTCGCCCGCGGCAAACACCTTGTCGATCGAGGTTTTGTAGTCGTCGGTCGTGGCGGCGATGTTGCCGCGGCGATCGAGCGCGAGATTGAGGCCCTTGATCATGCCGTCGTGCACCGGATGCACGAAGCCCATGGCGAGCAACACCAGCTCGGCCTTGAGGTCGAACTCGGTGCCGGCGATCGGCTTGAACTTGTCGTCGACCCGCACGCAATGCAGCTTCTTCACCGCGCCGTTCTCGCCGGAGAACTGCGTGGTGTTGACGGCGAAGTCGCGCGCGGCGCCTTCTTCGTGGCTCGATGAGGTGCGCAGCTTCAGCGGCCAGTCGGGCCACGTCAGCATCTTGTTCTCGTGCTCCGGCGGCTGCGGCATGATTTCGAAATTGGTGACCGAGAGAGCGCCTTGCCGGAACGACGTGCCAATGCAGTCGGAGCCGGTATCGCCGCCGCCGATCACCACGACATGCTTGCCGGTGGCGAGGATCGGTTCGCCGGCTTCGGCCTGTTCGCCGGCCACGCGCCGGTTCTGCTGCGGCAGAAATTCCATGGCGAAATGGATGCCCTTGAGGTCACGGCCGGGAACCGGCAGATCGCGGCCCTTTTCGGCGCCGCCGGTCAGCACCACGGCGTCGTAATCGCTGAGAAGTTTTTCCGCCGCCACATTGACGCCGACATCGGCGCCGTAATGAAAAACGACGCCTTCGCCCTGCATCTGCGCGACGCGGCGGTCGATGTGGTGCTTCTCCATCTTGAAGTCGGGAATGCCGTAGCGCAGCAGCCCGCCGGCTTTGGCGAATTTCTCGAAGACATGGACTTCATGCCCGGCGCGCGCGAGCTGCTGGGCGCAAGCAAGGCCCGCCGGCCCCGAGCCGACCACCGCGACCTTCTTGCCGGTTTTTTCCGCCGCCGGCTCGGGCTTGAGCCCCTGCGCAATGGCGCGGTCGGCGATGGCGCATTCGATCGACTTGATGGTGACCGGGTTCTCGTCGATGTTGAGCGTGCAGGACGCCTCGCACGGCGCCGGGCACACGCGCCCGGTAACTTCGGGGAAGTTGTTGGTCGAGTGCAGGTTGCGTGCGGCTTCTTCCCAGTTGCCCGCATAGACCAGGTCGTTCCAATCGGGAATCTGGTTGTTGACCGGACAGCCAGGCGTGCCGGGCGTGAGCGAACCGGTGCCCATGCAATAGGGCACCCCGCAATTCATGCAGCGGGCGGCCTGGGTGACGTAGTTCTTTTCCGGCAGCGGCAGCACGAACTCGCGCCAATGGCGCACGCGCTCCTCGACCGGTTCGTAGTCGCGGTCCTCGCGTTCAAATTCGAGAAAGCCGGTGATCTTGCCCACTTGGCGCTCTATTCCGCCGCGATGGCCGCGGCCTTCATTTCATTGAGAGCGCGACGATACTCGACCGGCATGACTTTGCGAAACTTTGGATAGAGGTCCTTCCAGCGGTCCAAGATGTTGGCCCCGAGGCGCGAGTTGGTGAAGCGGACGTGCCGCGTGATGAGGTGATGCAGCCGGTGCGCGTCGAAGCGGCTCAGGTCCGCCATCACGTCGACCATGCCGTGGGCTTCGAGATCGCGGGCGTGATGGAAGATGCGCGAGTTGATGTCTTCCTCACCCGGCATCGGCTCAAGCTCGACCATGGCGAGATTGCAGCGCGTGGCGAAAGTACCGTCCTCGTCGAGCACGTAGGCGATGCCGCCCGACATGCCGGCCGCGAAGTTGCGGCCGGTGCGCCCGAGCACCACCACGACGCCGCCGGTCATGTATTCGCAGCAATGGTCGCCCGCGCCCTCGACCACTGCGATGGCGCCGGAATTGCGCACCGCGAAGCGTTCGCCGGCGACGCCGCGGAAGTAGCATTCGCCCTCGATCGCGCCGTACAGCACGGTGTTGCCGATGATGATCGATTCTTCCGGAACGACCGAGGAATTGGCAGGCGGGCGCACCACGATGCGGCCGCCTGACAATCCCTTGCCGACGTAATCGTTGGCGTCGCCGTTGAGCTCGAAGCTGACGCCGCGGGCGAGAAACGCGCCGAAGCTCTGGCCGGCGGTGCCGGTGAAGGTCGCCACGATGGTGTCGTGGGGCAGTCCCTCGTGGCCATAGCGCTTGGCGATCGCGCCCGACAGCATGGCGCCGACGGTGCGGTCCACGTTCCTGATCGGGAATGACAGCTGCACCGGCGTGCCGTGCTCCAGCGCGTCCTTCGACTGTGCGATCAGCTTGCGATCGATGATGTCGTGGATCTTGTGATTCTGGGTCTCGCAATTGTACAGCGCGACGCTCGCCGGCACGTTCGGCTTGGTGAACAGCTTGGAGAAGTCGAGCCCGTTCGCCTTGGCGTGAGCGATCAGCTTGACGCGGTCGAGCATCTGCATCTGCCCGATCATTTCGTTGAATGTCCGGTAGCCCAACGCCGCCATCATCTCGCGCACTTCCTCGGCGACGAAGAAGAAAAAGTTGATGACGTGCTCGGGCTGGCCGGTGAAGCGCTTGCGCAGCGCCGGGTCCTGGGTGGCGACGCCGACCGGACAGGTGTTGAGGTGGCATTTGCGCATCATGATGCAGCCGGCGGCGATCAGCGGCGCGGTGGAGAAACCGAACCCGTCGGCGCCAAGCAGCGCGCCGATCACGACGTCGCGGCCGGTGCGAAAGCCGCCGTCGACCTGCACGGCGATGCGCCCGCGCAGCCGGTTGGCGACCAGCG
>JBAUYV010000351.1:0-22427 GCA_049584975.1 Xanthobacteraceae bacterium
CGTCGCTCAACTGCCTAATTCGGGTGAATAAGAAGGGCTAGCAGCCGCATTGCCGTAACAGTGAGCCCTCACCGCTCCTGCCGCAGCGCGCTTTCGTGCCAGCGGCGCAGCGCCAGATGATTGATCAGCGCCAGCAGATAGAAAATCACGATGCCGGCGATCGACAGCAACAGCAGCGCCGCGAACATGCGCGGGATGTTGAGCCGGTACTCCGACTCGATGATGCGAAAGGCGAGGCCTGAGCCCGCGCCGGCCGAGCCCGCGGCGATTTCGGCGGCTACGGCGCCGACCAGCGCCAGCCCGCCGGCGATACGCAGGCCGCCCAGCATATAGGGCAGCGCCGAGGGCAGCTCGAGATTCCACAGCACTTCCAGGCGCGAGGCGCCATAGAGCGCGAACAGGTCGGCGAGGTTGCGGTCGACCGACTTGAGTCCAAGCGTCGCATTCGCCAGCACCGGAAAGAACGCCACGATCCAGGCGCACACCAAGACCGCCGTCGGCTGCTGCAAATAAATCAGCAGCAGCGGCGCGATGGCGATCACCGGCGTCACCTGCAGGATGACCGCGTAAGGATAGAGCGAATATTCGACGAACCGCGACAGGTTGAACAGCACCGCCAGCCCCACGCCGCCGATCGAAGCGAGCAAAAATCCCTCGAAGGTCGTCGTCAGCGTCACCAGCAGCGATTGCGACAGCACAGGCCAATCGGTCACCACCGTGCGCAGCACCACGCCGGGCGTGGGCAGTATGTAAGGCGGAATTTCCCAAAACCGCACCACGGCGTTCCAGATCAACAGCCCGAGTGCCAGCACCACAACCGGCAGGGCGACGCGCAGCCGGCGTTCGCGGCGCTCACGGGCGGACGGAGCCGGATTCATTCGTCGCCTCCGGCCGCCATGGCTCGCGTCAGCGCTTCCGAGGTGCTCCGGCATGCCGCCACATACTCGGCCGAGGTGCGGAAATTGCGGTCGCGCGGATACGGCACGTCGACTTCAAGCTCGCTGACGATGCGGCCCGGCCGCGCCGCCATCACCGCGATGCGGTTCGACAGATAGACCGACTCGAATACCGAATGGGTGACGAACACGACCGTGGTGCGCATCGCCTGCCACATCTGCAGCAGATCATCGTTGAGCTTAAAGCGCGTAATCTCGTCGAGCGCGGCAAACGGTTCATCCATGAGCAAGAGCGCCGGCTCGGTCACAAGCGCGCGCGCGATCGAGACACGCATGCGCATGCCGCCGGACAATTCGCGCGGATAGGCGGCGGCGAATTTTTGCAAACCGACACGCTCCAGTGCGGCGTTGACGCGTGCCGCGGCGCCGTCGGCAGACGCCCCCGCAAGCTTGAGCGGGAGCCGGACATTGTTGAACACCGTGGTCCACGGCATCAGCGTCGGCTCCTGGAAAACGAAACCGATGCGGCTGCCTTTCTCAGCAACCGCAGGCGCGGCCCACGCGACGGCGCCCTGGGTCGGCTCGCTCAATCCGGCGATGATGCGCAAAGCCGTCGACTTTCCGCAGCCCGAGGGTCCAAGCAGCGACAGGAATTCGCCCTCGCGCACCTCAAGGTCGAGGCCCTTTAGCGCCAGCGTGCCGTTCGGAAATGTCTTGCCGACGCCGCGCAGCGCAACGAGAGAGGGCGAATCAACAGCGCGTTCCGACGGCATGAGCATTCCGCGGGTCAGCGGGACCCGCCGCTATTGTTTCGGCCGCAGATTGAGCCCGACCTTCTTGTCGACGAATTGCAGCGTGTAGGCCTTGCGGTAATCGAGGTCGGGCTTGACCACACCGGCGCGCACCATCTCGTCAAAGAAGCTCTTCATCCGCGCGTCCGTCATGGCGCCGATGCCAAGGTTCAACGAGTCGCCGGAATCGACGATGCCGTATCGCTTCATCGTGGCGACCGAATAGGCGAGAAGGTCGTCGGTCATCTCCGGGTTTTGGTTCTTGATCAGCTCATTGCCGAGTGCGTTTCTGGCGTAGATGTAATTGTACCAGCCGATGATCGTGGCATCGACGAACCGCTGCACGAGACTGGGATTTTTGTCGACCAGATCGCGCCGCGTCTCGATCAACGTCGAGTAGGCGGAAAAGCCCTGGTCGGCGAGAAGAAAGACCTTGGGCTTGAAGTGCGCCGCCTTCTCGATAGCGAACGGCTCCGAGGTCACATAGCCCTGCATCGCGCTCTTTTTGTCCGCCAGGAACGGCTGCGGATTGAACGTGTAGGGTTTGACCCGGGAGTCGTTGAAGCCGTAGTCGGCCTTGAGCCATTGAAAATAGGTGGCCATTCCCTCCTTGGAGACGAACAACGTCAGGTTCTTCAGGTCGGTGAATTTTTGCACATCAGGGTGGGCGATGAGCACCTGCGGGTCCTTCTGGAACAGGGCCGCGACTTCGACCGTCGGCACGTTCTCGGTCACCGCATCGAATCCCTGCAGCGTGTTGGCGCTGAGATAAAAATCGAGCTTGCCGACCGGCAGCAGAATGCGGTTGTTGGTGTTCGGCCCGCCCTGGATGATATTCACATCGAGCCCGTACTTGCGATAGGTGCCATCGGCGAGCGCCTGGTAGAAGCCGCCATGCTCGGCCTCGGCCACCCAGTTGGTGCCGATCGTGACCTTGTCGTATGTCTGAGCGCCCGCCGGCGGCGGCGCCATGGCGATCCAGGCCGCAAGGCCGGCCAACGCTGTCCATAAAATCCTTGCCAACGGCATCGGTTGCTCCTTTGCACCAGCGACGCGAGAATAGGAGAGCCCGGAACGATTGGCGAGTGAACGCAAGGCCGCAATGACCCTGCCCAAACCCAACTGGATGGAGATGACCTGGCAGGAGGTTGCCGGCGCCGAAACCGGCCGCTGGATCGCCGTGCTGCCGCTTGCCGCAGTGGAGCAGCATGGGCCGCATCTGCCGCTGGGCGTCGATACCCATATCGCCGAAGCCTACCTGGCGCGCGTACAAAAAATGCTGCCAGGGGACCTTCCCGTAACTTTTCTGCCGGTGCAGCGCGTAGGCGTATCGGCCGAACATCTTTCCTATCCGGGGACATTGACGTTCTCGGCAACGACCGCGATTGCCGCCTGGACCGAACTGGGCGAGAGCCTGGCGCGAGCCGGAGTGCGCAAGCTCGTTCTGGTCACCAGCCATGGCGGCAACGTCGCGGCTATGGAGTTGGTGGCGCGCAATCTGCGCACGCGGCTCGGCATGCTGGCGGTGACCATCGGCTGGCATCGGTTCGGCTATCCCGACGGCACGTTCTCAGCCGAAGAGAAAAAGCATGGCATCCATGGCGGCGACATCGAGACTTCGCTTATGCTCGCCGCGATGCCCGAGATGGTGCACACCGAGAAGGCGCCGAACGCCGCCCCGGCAACCATCGCCATGACGCGCGAGTTCAAATGGCTCGGTGCGTACCGGCCGGCCGGCTTTGCCTGGATGACCCAGGATCTCAATCCAAGCGGTGCGGTCGGCGATGCGACGCTGGCGAGCGCGCAAAAGGGCGAAGCGACGCTGGCGCACGGCGCGCAGGCGTTCGTGGAATTGCTGCGCGAGATCGACCGCTTCGATCTCGCCAGACTGCGCGAAGGTCCGCTGGCCGAACCAAAGGATCTGTAAGCGCCTCGCAGCCGAGCTAATGAGCGAAACCTTGTCCTTCATCCATCGTGCTTCGAACCGGGGACCGATGCCAATGCGCGCCCGGTCCTGCTGCTGCATGGGACCGGCGGCGACGAAAACGATCTGCTGCCGCTCGGCCGCGTGATCGCACCGGATGCGCCGCTGCTCTCACCGCGCGGCAAGGTTCTGGAAAACGGCATGACGCGCTATTTCCGGCGTGTTGCCGGAGGTGTGTTCGACGAGGAGGACGTGCGCCGCCGCGCCATCGAGCTTGCGGATTTCATCGCGGAGGCGCGCAGCCATTACGGCCTCTCGTCGCCGGTCGCACTCGGCTACTCGAACGGCGCCAATACCGCCGCCGCCGTCCTGCTGCTGCGGCCCGAAGCGCTCGCCGGGGCGATCCTGCTGCGAGCGACGCTGCCGCTCCAGGAGACGGAGCCGGTCGATTTGACGGGCAAGCCGGTGTTCATCGGCACGGGCGGCAGCGACCCGATGATGTCGCCGCAAGGCGCGGCCAAGCTCGCGGCGCGGCTGCAGCAATACGGCGCCGTGGTCGAACATCGCACGTTGCCGGTCGGCCACGAACTGTCTCAGGCGGACGTCTCGCTGGCCAAGCAATGGCTGCGGACGAACGGCGCTTAACAATCAGATCGTCTACGCCGCGATTTTCACGTACTCGAAATCGCCGGGCTTGTTGTCGATGCCGACGCGCGGCGGCGCGATCCAGCTGGCGAATTTGCCGGGCTCTGTGACCGGCTTCATCAGGCTGCCGATAAAATCGCCGTCGTCCTTCGAGGGCAGCCATTGGCTCTGCTCGCGCTGCCAAGTCGCGTCGTCGATGAGCTTTCCAGCCGGCGACACGTGCGCGTCCTTGAACTCGCCGATCTGGCGGTGGAAGCCAACGTGCGGCAGTTCGAGTTTGAAGGCGACGCCGACCTTGTCGATGATCTTGTTCCAGCGGTCGAGGCCGCGCTGGCAATCGGCGGTATAGTCGTCGCGCAGCCGCATGTTGATCGCAGTCAGCGCTGGCTCGTCGACGCGCTTGATCTCGCCATTGACGAGCTTGAGCACCGGATAGGTGGCGTTCTCCAGCCGGTGATCGTCCTGGATCTTCGTCTCCTGGAAGCGGCCCTTGAGTCCTGCGGTGAACGCGTTCGCCGCATTGGTCGAAACCTCCGAGCCGAACAGATCGAGCGACAGCGTGTAATGCAGGTTCAGCTTTTTCTGCATGGTCGGCAGGTCGATGACGCCGAGGTCGCGGATTTTGCTGATGTCGTTCGGGTCCTCGATGGCGGCCTCCTTCATCGCCTCGCAGGTCCGCTGGATGGTGCGGCCGACGCCGGTCTCGCCGACGAACATGTGGTGCGCTTCTTCGGTGAGCATGAAGCGGCAGGTGCGCGACAGTGGGTCGAAGCCAGATTGCGCCAAGCTCTCCAATTGCATCTTCCCATCACGATCCGTGAAGAACGTGAACATGTGGAATGACAGCCAGTCCGGCGTCGCTTCGTTGAACGCGCCGAGCATGCGCGGCTTGTCGGCGTCGCCCGAGCGGCGCTGCAGCAGCTCGGCCGCTTCCTCGCGGCCGTCGCGGCCAAAATATTTCTGCAGGATGTAGACCATCGCCCACAGGTGCCGCCCCTCTTCGACGTTCACCTGAAAGACGTTGCGCAGGTCGTAGAGCGACGGCGCGGTCTTGCCGAGGTGGCGCTGCTGCTCGACCGACGCCGGCTCAGTGTCGCCCTGGATGACGACGAGACGGCGCAGCATGGCGCGATATTCGCCCGGGATGTCCTGCCAGGCCGGTTCGCCGTAGTGGCGCCCGAACGGAATCGTGCGGCCCTCCTCCTGCGGGGCGAGCAGAATGCCCCAGCGGTATTCGGGCATTTTCACATAGTCGAACTTCGCCCAGCCTTTCGGATCAACCGATATCGCGGTGCGCAGATAGACCTCGGCTTGCTGAAAGCCTTCGGGCCCCATGTCCATCCACCAGTCGATGTAACCGGGATGCCAGCTTTCAAGCGCGCGCAACACCTGCCGGTCCTCGGCGAGGTTGACGTTGTTCGGTATCTTGGTCGTGTAGTCGACGGCTTCGATGGTCATGGCAGCCTCTCAGACTCTTTTGGTGTCGAACACCGGCTTCTGTCCGGTGCCGTAGCGCTTCAATGCGCCCTCCTCGCCGATCGCGTTGGGGCGCTGGAAGATCCAGTTCTGCCACGCGGTCAGCCGGGCGAAGATTTTCGATTCCATGGTCTCGGGTCCGGCGAAGCGCAGATTGGCCTCCATGCCGGTGAGGCCGTCGGGCGAAAAGCTGGCGCGCTCTTCGAGAAACACGCGCACCTCGTCGTCCCAATCGATGTCGTCGAGCGCGAAGGTGATGAGGCCGAGCTCCTGCGCCGCCTCGGCGTCAAGCGCTTTGCCGATTTCAGCTTTGGCGCGGTCGACATCAGGGGGACTGGCGAGAAAGCGGCAGGCCAGGCGCGTTAGTCCGTTCGACATCGGATACGGGCCGAAGTTGCAATCGCCGAGCATCATGGCCGCCGGCGGGCGATTGTCGCCTTCCCCCCTCCCTGACTCTCCCCCGCTTGCGGGGGAGAGAAGGGAGGGGGCAAGCATGTAAGAGCGGTCGCTGGCGAAGACGAGTTCGGCAAGCGTGCCGGCAAAACACGAGCCCGGCTCGATCAGCGTCACCAGTGAGCGCGACGTGAGATCGACGCGCTTGAGCACGCGCTTCCACAGATGACGGATTTCGCGCGCCAGCCAATGATCCTTGTTGACGTCGAGAAATTTGTCGTAGGCAAGAACCTGCGCGGGATCGCCCGAGGACTTGAACACGATCGCGGCGACTTCGAGTTCGTTGAGCCGAATGTTCAGGATGGCATCGTCGAGTTCGCGCGCTAGCTTGAGCGGCCAAAACTCGGAACCGAGCGCCGTCATGGCATCGGCCGATATGGGCGGCGGACTTGCGGGCCCGCGCAGCATTATGGTCGCGAGCCGTGCCGCACGATCGAACTCGACCGCGAACGAGCCATATTCGACAGCGTCAGCCGTGAAGCTGCGCGTGAGCGAGGCGAGCTTGATGCCTTGACCTGCAGTCCCGCGGTTCGACTTCGCGGCAAGCTCCCGGGCGCGGCCGGCGACCGCCTCGTCGAATTTGGAGCCGGGCACGACTTCGTCGACCAGCCGCCATTCGACCGCGCGTTTGCCTTTGACTCCTTCCTCGGTGGTACAGAACAGGTCGGCGTGGTCGCGGCGCACCTTGCGTTTATCGGATACGCGCGTGAGCCCACCGGTGCCCGGCAGCACCGCGAGCAGCGGCAGTTCCGGCAACGACACGGCGGCGGAACCGTCATCCACCAGCATGATGTAATCGGACGCGAGCGCCAATTCGTAACCGCCGCCCGCCGCTGTGCCATTGATGGCGCAGACGGTCGCGACGCCGGAATTTTTGGAAAAGTCCTCGATGCCGTTGCGCGTCTCGTTGGTGAATTTGCAGAAGTTGACCTTGTGGGCGTGGGTCGCGCCAGCGAGCATGCGAATGTTGGCGCCAGCCGAAAAAACCCGCGGCTTGGCCGAGCGCAGCACCACGGCGTGCACTTGCGGATATTCGAAGCGCAGCCGCTCGAGGGCGTCGGCAAGTTCGATATCGACGCCAAGATCGTAGGAATTGAGCTTGAGTTCGTAGCCTTCGAACAGCGCGCCCTTCTCGTCCACGTCCATCAGGAGCGTGGCGACATCGCCGTCGACCTTAAGCTTCCAATGGCGATAGCGGGCCGGCTCGGTCTGGAAATCGACCCGGGTCTTTCCGTTCGCCAGAGCGCGTCCGCTGCTGTGGTCCGCCTCCGCCATTTCGGTTTCCTCGCCCTTATTGGGTCGGCGCGCCGCGCATGAATTATAATGCAGCGAACCGCCGGGCCTCCGCATGATATGCACTATATTGCATCAAGCCGCAACCCCGGAATCCGTGCGTTTTTCGCCCTCGTGGTGATCGCGCAACAGCCGGTTGATGAAGTCGGAAACGGTATTGAGCGTCAGTTCGGGCGCTTCCCGGCAGGGGTCGTGACGGATACCCGGCAGCACGGCCGCCTCGACCGGACAGAAGCATTCCTCCTGCGCGGTCTCCACCTGCTTGAGGGTTCCGTACTGGTCCTTCTCGCCCTGCACGATCAGAATCGGCACGCGGATGTAGCCGAGCGCCTCGGTGATGTCCCACTTGCGGAATTGCGGATCGAGCCACGGCTCGCTCCAGGAGCGGAAGGCACAATCGACATCCGCGTGCCAGCGTTTGAGTTTTTCGCGCAACGGCCCGGAGGCAAACGCCTCGCGGGCGCGGCGAATCTCGGCAAGCCCCATCTCTTCGGCGAAGAAGTGCGGCGCGATCAGCACCACGCCGCGCACCCGATGGTCCTGCACCGAGCCCGCGTAGATGGCGGCGATGGATGCGCCGTCGCTGTGGCCGAACAAGATGCCGCGCTGGAAACCGATCGCCGCGAGGACACGCGGCAGCACCTCGGTCGCTTCTTCGTGCATGAACGAGACGGTGCGCGGCAATTTTCCAGGACTCGAATTTCCGTAGCCGGCACGCGAATAAACAAAGACGCCGGCGCCCGTGGCCGCCGCAAGCTTTTCCGGAAAGTTGCCCCAGATCGCGACCGACCCAAGTCCCTCGTGCAGCATCACGATGGTGGGCGCCGCGTCGGGCCGCGGGCCGATCATGCGGTGTTCGAGCCGCATCGGCTCCAGCTCGAGGAAGCCCTGGTCGGCGAGCGTCATGAGCGCAGGTCCTTGCTTCTCCCCGCCGCGCGGGGAGAAGGCGCGGCAACATCGCGGCCCAGCATTTTCGTCACGGCCTGGAGCAGCTTGGCAAAGCTCTGCTCCACCGCATCTCCCGATGTATCGACCTCGGCCTCGGCGCGCGCATAGTCGGCGCGGCGTGCTTCGAGGATCGCCACGAGATCAGACATCGCCCCACGGTTTTGCGCCATGGGGCGGAAGTCGCCCTGCGCCATCACCCGGCTCATATGATCTTCGGGCCGTGCCTTGATCCAAACGGTGTGGGTGCGGCGAAGCAGCAGCGAATAGGTTTCGGGATCGGCAACGATGCCGCCGGCCGTCGTAATGATCGCGGCCTCGTGGGCGGCGATGACGCGCTCCAGCGCGCCGCGCTCGTGCCGGCGGAAGGTCGCGGTACCCGCCATTTCGATCAGGTCGAGGATGCTCGCCCCATAAGCCTCCTCGACCACACGGTCGAGTTCGATGAATGGCCAACCCAGATGCTGTGCCAGCATCCGTCCCAGCATCGACTTGCCGGCGCCGCGCAGGCCGACGAGCGCAATGCGCCGCCCGCGGTCGGCATGCTCCAAGCGCGCAACACGCGTTTCGATCTCCTTGCCGAGCGCAGGCAACTCGCTCTCCGGCACCTGCGCGAGGAGATCGATGATGGCGCCAAGGGCGGCCGGACGCGTACCCGTTTCCGGCAGGAGTGCGGATGCCGGAAGGTCGAGCGCCCGCCCGATGGCGCGCAGCACACTGATCGACGGATTGCCGGCGCCGCTTTCGATCTGCGCCAGATAGCGCTCGGAGGTTTCGGACGCTTGCGCCAATTGCCGTCGCGTCATGCCGCGCTTGGCGCGATTGCGCCGCACCTCGGCGCCGATGGCGGCCAGAAATGCAGTTTCGTCCGGCACAGCCGCGCTGGTCTTTTCGCGGAGCTTTAGCTTCGCAACGGGTTTAGCCAAGGAGGTGCGCCTTCATGCACTATAATGCACTATAATGCACTATAATCCACCATAGCTCGTGCTGTATAGTCGGTGTGATGGGCAGTTTCCACTACATCAGCGAGAAGCACATGAACCGCTGTCTGGACGAATTTTCGTTCCGATGGGACCCGCGCAAAGTCAGCGATGGCGAGCGCACGGTCGAGGCGATCAAGGCGGCAGAGGGCAAACGGCTAATGTGCCGCGTTCCAGTCGGCGGTTGAAAATTTGGTGTGCCCGCAATAGGATTCGAACCTATAAGTCCCAGTTACCACCCAGGACAGGGGAGTCCAAGTCCCCTGCGTTTACCGTTTCGCCATGCGGGCATATGGTAGATGCGAATGTCTTGAGACGGGGAGGCGGTCCAAGCGCCTCCCCGAACTATTTTTGGGCCTCCGCTTTGCCGAGAGAGTACCGGCCCTTTCCGTCGCTGAGATAACGGCCTGATGGTTTGCCGCGCCGCAGCGCGTTCCTAATGGCGTCGCGTGCGATGCCGTTTTTGTTCGCTGGAGAGGCGGCGATTTCCGTCGGGGTGGCTTTGCCCGACGACACTCCGCGAAGGACGGTCACTATGAGTTTGTGCGTCGCGGCTCCGGGCGCTTTGTCTGCCTTTCCCGCCTCTTCGCCCTCATTGGCCGCAACCTGTCCGTTGGTGGAAGGCCGCACGGCCTGTATGATACGAGCGATGGCGTCACCTTCCGCTTTGGCATAGCCCTTGAGGTAGCCGTCCTCGAAAATCGATTGCGCAACCGTTTCCAGTAACCCGCGAGACGCTTTCGAGAGGGACGCTTGAGGGACAGCAATTTTAGGGTCGGTCATGGCACGTCCAGCTGAGGAATCTAAGCGCGTCCCCCACAATACCCGCGAGAGGGACGCCGCACAAGCCCACAGGGGGACGCGTCCCCGCAAGCGGGAATCACTGTCCCTATATCCTCTGAGCCTGGAGGCCGCGTTGGGGGCCGCCGTGGCTACCGGGCCGACCCCGCTGGAGGAGCGCCAGCCGAAGCCGAAAAACAAGGCGCGGTAGTTATGGTGCCGCTTATCATCGCGGCGTTCAGCGTGGCCGCCCTAGTCTGCGGCATCAGGGCCGCCCTGCTTTGGGGCCAATCGACCCGCGTTCCGGTTGAGCCGGAAGGTTTTGAGCCGGTCGTGCCGGAACTCCGTCAGAATTGGTGGAAGATCGCAGAACGGAAAGCGGCGGCGCAATCGGGAGCTTTGAACCGGCGTGCGGCTTGTTGGACTGCCGCTGCAGCGATACTCGCCTTCGTCGCCGTGATCGCTGGAATCTGGCCGAGCCTAACTACGTTTCGGCATGGTCTGTGAAGTGCGCAATTCCGTATTCTGTCTCGTCCTCGCAAGACCTCCCTGGACAAAAGCGTGAGGGTCTCACTCCAAAATCTTCCGCCAGCCGCCATTCTGCGGCTCCGGCAGCGGTTCGCTTTCCTCGATGCCGTCGGGTCCGGGATCGTCGGGCGCATGAACGAACGGGATGACCGGCTCCACCTTTAGCGGAGACCGTTTGGTAGGGCGGCGAGCCGCTGCTGCGGCAACCCGCGGCGGCGGCGGAGGCCGTTCTTCACGGACAGGCGGCGCCGGCTCGGGCTCGGATTGCGGTGGCGCCGTATCGGCCGGTTCGATCGTGGTCCCTGCCGGAGTCTCCGCCGGCGGCTCCGGCTCGATCACCGGCGCGCTGATCATGCCGGTGAGCGGCACGCGCCATTCGAAGGCGTCGAGCCGGCCGCTCACCGGTGACACCGGCAGCCAGCGATCGGAGACATGGCCGTCGGCCGTCCATTGCGGGTCGGGGGCGGCGTGCAGCGCGCGCGCCATCCACTCCCGCGCGCGGCCCTCGTCGTTGTGATCGGCCCGTTCCAGCTCGGCCATGAGCAGCGCAATCCGCTTGGTGGGCGCCGAAAGGTAGGGAGCGAGAACCGCCCGCGCCCTGCCAAATTCGCGCGCGTCGATCGCGGCGCGCGCCACCGCCAGCGCGCTCTCGGCGTGGCCGGGCGTTTTCTTCACCAGCGCGTCGATCCGGTTGAGCCGGTCGCGCGCGGCGTCGCCGAAGCGGAGCTCCGCGTACGTTTGCGCCAATTCGGGATGGGGATTGGCGCGCCACGCTTTGGCGACGATCCGCGACGCCTTGCGCAGCTCGCCTCCCTCCGCGAGCATGCGCCCGGCGAGCGCCGCCGCCGGCACCAGCGTCGGCGCGAGCTTTACGGCTTCGAGCGCAGACGCTTTGGCATTGTCGCGGTCAGTCTCCTCCAAGGCCAACGCGCGGGCGGTGAGCAACACCGCGCGTTGGCGGCGATAGACGGCTTTGTCGAGCGCGCCCTTGCTGCGTTCCAACAGGGCGAGAGCGCCGGCCCAATCGCCGGTGGCGCAGCGGAATTCGAGCACCGCCCGGCCGGCCCAGGCGAGCGTCGGCGAAGTGCGCGCCGCCTCCTCCGCGTAAGCCCGCGCGCTGGTGTGATCGGCACGGCGATGCGCTTCGATATGGAGCCCATGCAGGCCGAGGGTCTTGGTGTCGGGGCGGCTCGCCATGGCGCGGAAGGCGCGATCGGCGGCGTCGCGGTCGCCCGAAAGCTGCGCCGCCTGCGCGGTGAGCAACAGCGCCAGCGGCTCGCCGGGCGCGATCCGGTTGACTTCGCCCGCAAGCCTGCGCGCGGCGGCGACATCTCCGGAGCCCACGGCGACCAGCCCGTGCGAGATCGCCTCATAGGCGCGCACGCCGCGGCGGTTGCGGCGCAGGTTGGCGAACAGAGCCGGCGAACGCCAGATGGCGCGGACGAGACTCCAGATCGCAATCAACAGCGCCACCAGCACAAGGATCGCCGCGCCCAGCACCATGACCGAGGTTTCGATGCGCAGGCCCTGCCACACGATCACCACGTCGCCCGGCCGGTCGGCGATCCAAGCCACGGCGAGCGACAGCGCGCCGACGGCGATGAGGAAGGAGACGACGCGGATCATTGTGTGTTGGCGTTGTTGAGTCCGGCGAGCGCGTCAGCGGCGATGCGCCGGCTCGCCGCGATGGCGGCGTTGCGGGCGTTCACCTTCTGCACCCAGGGTTCGGCCAATGTTTGCGCCGATTGCGGCAGACGAGCGATTTCGGCGACGGCGTCGGCGATGTCGGCGCGCTCCGCATCGGCGTTGAGCCGCGCGATGATCGCCGAGGGCTCGTTGCTCGGAGGCGCGTCGATCGGGGTGACGCGGACGAGACCCTTGGCGCTCCTCTCCAGGCGTTGGATGAGGGAGCCATCCTTCGATGCCGTGCCGGACGCTTGCAGCAAGGCAGGCGTGAGCAGCGACAGCTCGTGCGCGAGCGCCGCCGCGACCGGTATGCCATCGGCAGCGAATGGTTCGAGCGGGACCATGGCGCTCTGATCTGCGCCGAGCGATCTCACCGCGGCAAGCTCGGCTTGATAAGAAGCGCCGCGCTCCACAACGGCGCGCAAGGCCTCGGCCGCCACCGCCGCGCGCGCCACGCGGTCGTCAGCGCTGGCGGGGCGGTGCGCCACGTTTTCGGAAAGCGCTTTGACGTTATCTTCCAGCGCCGCGATGCGGGTGGCGAGCGCATCGAGGTCGCTGTGCTGAACCGAGGCCTTTGCCGCAACCGCAACGTCGTCAATCCGGCGGTTAAGGGCAGCCAGCGAGTCGCCCAGCGCCTTGGTTTGCGCTTCGACCGCCGTCAGGCGCGACGCCAGCGCCTGCGGCGGCGGCTGCACCTGCAGCTCGGCTTGTATCTTGTCGAGCTGGGCGGAAATTCCACTGGCGGTGTTGTTCGTCCCTGCGAGCGAACCATGCGGCGCGGGTACGACGCCCGCAAGCCAAAGGCCCACGAGAATCGCGACCATCACGAGGGCGCCCACGGCCGCACCGATGACGTGCGGCCACATCCTGCCGCCATACCCCGAGCGCGCACCCTTGCCGGGCTCATCCGGCCCGGCGCTGCCAGGCGGCGGACTCGCCTCAAGGCCAGCTTCCGCAGCCGGCCTCTCGGTTTCGACTTCGGTGGCCGTCAGATCGATGGTCGGCGGCCGCCGGCGCGGTGTGCTGTCGGACTCGCTGGTCATGCGGTCTCCTGACGCAATCTCTTTGCGCAGTCTCTTGGCGCGGTCGCCGACTCACTGCCCGGGATCAGAGCGGCGACACCGCATAGTACGCGGCAAGCATGGCGGCAACAAACCGCATGCCGTTCGGCAAGACAACGTGATTACCCAGACTTTTTACGCAAAAGATCGATCAGCGCGGCCTCGATGGGCCGCTGCGCGACATGGATGGTGCCGGCGCCGGCCTCCGCGAGCGGCTCGGCGATTTGGGCGGACAGACAAAAGTGGGCCGGCTTTAGCGCGCTCTGAAGCAACCCGCCGCCGCGGGCCGCGTTCACATAGGCCTCGGCGGTGCGGCGCGAAAAGTGCAACACGCCCTCGATGTCCTGCGTCAATGCATCGGTTGCCGTGCGCGGCAGATACGCGGCCGCAACGGCGCGATAGACCACGGTCGTTTGCACGGCAAAATTTCGGCTGCCGAGCTTGGCCCCGAGATCGCCTGAGCGCTCCGCGCCCGCGAGATACAGGAGCGAGGACCCCGGCGTCATTCGCTCGCCGACCAGCCGCGCCAAATCGCCGACCCCGCCGTCAGCCGAACTGACGTCGGCAAAGCCGCTGTCACGCATTGCTTGCGCGCTGCGTTCCCCGACCGCAAACACCGGTAGCCCCGCGAGCGCTTTCTTCCGCGCGTGCGCGGCAATCGCATGGGCGGCGTTGGCGCTGGTGATCAAGATTGCCGCCCATGGACCGGCGCCGATCTCGGCATTGGATAAAGCTTCGATACGCAGGAGCGGGGCGACGATGACCGTGTGACCGTGCCGGCGGAGCGCAGCCGCGGTGCGCTGCGCGTCGGGCTCGGGCCGGGTGAGAAGAAGCCGCACTGCTTAGACCTGCGCGAAGAAATCGGCGCCGGCGCGGCGCTTTAATTCGCGGCCCGCATCGGCGCCCAGCGCAGCGGCATCGTTACGGCGGCCTTCGCGCAAAACCTCAAAGGCCTCGCTACCGTCGGGCCGGACGATGACGCCGCGAAAACGCACGGCGCCATCGGCCACGCGCGCGTGGCCGCCAATCGGCGTCCTGCAGGAACCGTCCAACTCGGCCAGGAAGGCACGCTCGGCGGCGAGCGCGGTCGCCGTATCGGCGTCGTTGATCTTGGCGACCAGCATGCGTGTGGCGTCATCACCGGCGCGGGTCTCGATACCGATCGCGCCTTGGCCTACGGCGGGTAGAAACTCATCGGTCTCAAGAATCGCGGTTGCGGCCGAGAGCAGGCCGAGCCGCTTCAGGCCGGCCACGGCCAGGACCGTGGCGTGCATGTCTCCCGCTTCGACCTTGCGCAGCCTTGTCTCCACGTTGCCGCGCAGCGGCACGATCGCGAGGTCCGGCCGCAAGCGCTTGACCAGCGCCTGACGCCGCAGCGATGCGGTACCAACCACCGCGCCCTCCGGCAAATCGCGCAACGTCTTGGCCACGCGGCTGATGAAAGCGTCGCGCGCATCCTCGCGCGGCAGGAAGGCCGACAGCACTAGGCCCGGCGGAAGTACCGTCGGCATGTCCTTCGACGAATGCACCGCGAGGTCTATGGCGCCGGCCAGCAGCGCCTCCTCGATTTCCTTGGTGAACAGCCCTTTGCCACCGGCTTCGGCCAGCGGCCGGTCCTGGATCGCGTCGCCGGTCGTGCGGATCACTTTGATTTCGATCTGCTCCGCGGGGACGCCGCAGGCAGCCGACAGCCGGCGCGCCACCTCGCGCGCCTGTACCAGCGCGAGCGGCGAGCCGCGCGAGCCGATGCGCGGGATGGGCGATGCAGGGAATGATTGAGCCATCAAAGCTTCAAGTGCTACGTGCTGTCATTGCGAGGTCTATATTACACCCATGGTTATCCTAGGCATCGAGACCACTTGCGACGAGACCGCTGCGGCCCTGGTCGATCGGGCCGCCAACGGGGTCGGCCGCATCATGTCCAACGTCGTGCTTTCCCAGGCCAGCGAGCACGCGGAATTCGGCGGCGTAGTGCCGGAAATCGCCGCGCGCGCCCACGTGGAGGCGCTCGACTACGTTATCGCCACCGCCATGGCGGAAGCGGAGTTCTCCTTTAACGCCCTCGACGGCGTTGCGGCGGCGGCCGGACCCGGCCTGATCGGCGGCCTTATCGTCGGGCTGACCACCGCCAAGGCAATCGCCATGGTCCACGACAAGCCGCTCATTGCCGTCAATCATCTGGAAGCGCATGCGCTTACGGCGCGGCTCACCGACGGAACGCCGTTTCCTTATTGCCTGTTTCTCGCTTCCGGCGGCCATACGCAGATCCTGGCCGTGCGCGGCGTTGGCGACTATCTGCTGCTCGGCGGCACGGTTGACGATGCGATCGGCGAAGCCTTCGACAAGACCGCAAAGCTGCTCGGCCTTGGCTATCCGGGCGGGCCGCTGGTGGAGAAGGAGGCGCTGCGCGGCGACCCCCAGCGCTTTCCCCTGCCGCGGCCGATGAGCGGACGCCACGATGCCGATTTTTCCCTGTCTGGACTGAAAACGGCGTTGCGCCTAGAGGCGGAAAAGATCGCGCCGCTTTCCGACCAGGATGTCTCCGATCTCTGCGCCTCATTTCAGCAGGCAGTTGTCGACGTGGTCGCCGACCGGCTGCGCACCGGCTTGCGGATGTTCCGCGAGCGCATCGGCACGCCCACCGCCCTGGTTTGCGCCGGCGGCGTCGCGGCCAACCAGGCGATCCGCAAGGTCTTGCACCGCATCGCGTTCGAATTTGGCACGCAGCTGGTGGCGCCGCCGCCGGCTCTGTGCACGGATAACGGCGCCATGATCGCTTGGGCCGGGGCCGAGCGGCTGGCGCTCGGACTTACCGATACGCTCGAGGCCGATCCACGCCCGCGCTGGCCGCTCGATCGAGTGACGAAGCTGGGGGCACGCTGAGCCAGCGCGCCTTCGTCATTGCTTGCGTTCGCGATGACGACGCTTATTGCTCGAAGCGGTCGATGAACCAGCGCAACAGCCGGGTCCAGACTTCGTCCTTGCCGACCGCATCCTCGATGCCATGCTCGAGGTTGGGATTGTCGTTGACCTCCATGACCACGATGCCTTGGTCGGTCTGTTTGAGGTCTACGCCATAGAATCCATCGCCGATCGGCCGCGCCGCGCGCACCGCAACGTCGATCACCTCGCGCGGCGCCTGGTCGATGTCGAAGGCACGGAAGCCACCCTCACGTGCCGAGCCATCGGCCCGGTACTTCACCACCTGCCAATGCCCCCGCGCCATGCGGTATTGGCAAACGAAAAGCGGCTCGCCAGCGAGAACGCCGACGCGCCAGTCGAACTCGGTGGGCAGGAATTTCTGCGCCAATAAGAGGTCGGTTTCCTCAAAGAGTTCGTCGCTGATGCGCTTGAATTCGGCGGCGGACTCGATCTTGTGCACGCCGCGCGAGAATGAGCCGTCCGGAATCTTCACCACCAGCGGCAGGCCCAGCTCGTCGATCGCCTTGGCCAAGTCCGTGTCCTCGGCGATCATCACGGTTGGCGGCGTCGGCACCTGGTTCTGCTGCAACAGCTCCATCAAAAAGACTTTGTTGGTACAGCGGATCATCGAGATCGGATCGTCGATCACCGGCATGCCCTCCTGCCAGGCGCGGCGGGCGAAACGGTAGGTGTGATTATCGATGGACGTGGTTTCGCGAATGAACAGCCCATCGAATTCGGCGAGTTCCGCGAGCTGGCGTTTGGTGATCGGTTCGACGTCGACCGATAATTTGTCGGCGATGCGGGCGAAATGTTTGATCGAACTGGCCGAGGACGGCGCCGTCTTCTCGTTCTCGTTCGGATCGTAGAGCACCGCGAGATCGTACTTGGCGACCGAGCGCGCCTTGGGATCGCGCCACTCCCGCTTGGTGTGATTGTGCAGCGACTCGCGGAAAAACTCCCCTTCGCCATTGGCGAGCCGGGTGATGTTGCGCGGGCGGATGCGGTCGATGGAAAGCCGCGTGCCCGGTTCGATGATCACTTCCAGGGCGGGGCAGCGGAACCAGTCGAACAGCAGACGACCGAACGGCTCGAAGCGGCTGTCCCGAGCGAGGCCGAAACAGACAAGCAGCTTGAATTCGCTATCGGGCTGGAAGTCGGCGCGGCGGGCGCAGCGGTTGAGCTCTTCCTCGAGGTCGGGCAGCGAGTGCTCGTAGAGCTTCTGCTCGCGCAGCTCCAGCATGGTTTCCACGGTTGGCACCACGCGGTGGCCGCGCGCCTCGGCCAGCAGGGAAGCGTAGTAGCCCTTCGATTGGTAGGCATAGGAGCGGGAAAGATTGACGAGCTTCGGCCGCCCCATGTCGAACAGGCGCGGGCGCGCGAGGTACTCGCTCGTGGTGATGACCTTGTGCGGTGTCTCGGCGTTGGGCAGGTCGCGGGGCTGGTCGACGAGGATGACCCAGCCGGTCATGGGCGGGTCCCCTTCTGGTCGACGGCAATATCTGGGTCGAGGCCGATCATGCGCTCAAAGTCAGGCACCGCACGAATCGTCATAGCAGGAAGCGAAACAATTGGTGACTGCGCCCCTCGCAATGTCAACCATCAAAACCGATTCGCGCATTGAAGTCAGTTGGGTTTTGCCGAACGACCGAGCGGCTTCTCGAAGCGCAACGCATGGCCGCGATCGTCATAATACTCGTGGTGTCTCCCAAACAGCCGATACCCTGACTTCTCGTAACGCGCAATGGCTCGTTTGTTGTCTTCGTGCACTTCCAGCCGCATCGTTCGGCGGCCGTGGCGCTTGGCCGCCGCCTCCGCCGCCGCCAACAACTTCGGCCCGATCCCGCGGCCGCCGATGTGCGGCGCGCGTGCGATCGAGTAAATCCGCGCCGCCTTTGAGCGCGGGCGATAAAGGACCAGCACATAGCCGGCAAACTTGCCACCCTCCTCGGCGACGATCAGCGAAGCATGCGGCGAGGCGAGGAAGTGACGGAAACTGCGCCGAGATAGTTTATCGGTGGTAAAGACCGCGTGCTCCAGCGCCAGCAGCTCTGCGAGATCTTTCATGCGGCCGCGCCTGAGCGTGACCGGACCAGATGCCGGCGCGGCGCGGCCACTCACGATGCCCGCCCCGCTTCGATCTGCGCGATCATGGTCTCCAACCGCTCCAGGCGGTCGGCCTCCCCCGGCGGCTTGTCCCAGCGCAGCCGGTTGATGCGGGGAAAGCGCATCGCCAGGCCGGACTTGTGACGCGTCGAGCGCTGCAGGCCTTCGAAGGCGACTTCCAGCACCAGGCCCTGATCGGGCTGGTGCACCACTTCGCGCACTGGGCCGAAGCGCTCCGTCGTATGGCGGCGGACAAAGCGGTCGATCTGCAACAGCTCTTCATCCGTAAAGCCAAAATAGGCCTTGCCGACGGATACCAGCTCATCCCCGCCCTCCCCGCGCGTCCACACCCCAAATGTGTAGTCTGAATAATACGACGAACGCTTGCCGTGACCGCGCTGCGCGTACATCAGCACCGCATCGATAATGAAGGGATCGCGCTTCCACTTCCACCACGGACCCTTCGGTCGGCCCGGCAGGTAGGGGGCATCGCGGCGCTTGAGCATCACGCCTTCGACCGCGGCGGCGTCCGCGCCGGCGCCCGCCGCTTCCGGGTTCTTCCGGGCGGCCATCAGGTCGTCCCAGGTGGCGAAACTGACGAGCGGCGATAAATCCACGCGCTCCTCACCGAGCCGCACCACGAAATCCTCCAGCCGTGCTCGCCGCTCGGCAAACGAAAGACCGCGCAAATCCTCCTCACCGTCGGCGAGAAGGTCGTAGGCGCGCAAATGCGCGGGAAATTCCACGATGAGTTTCGGCGTGACGGTTTTGCGATTGAGCCGCTGCTGCAGCACGTTGAACGACTGCACCAATCCGTCGCGCCTGATCAGAAGCTCGCCGTCGATCGCGCCGGGCAAGTGCAGCGCATCGATCAGATCGGGAAAGCTTTTGGAAATATCCTCGCCGGTGCGCGAGTAAAGCCGCGCAATTTTTGCTCCATCGTGCCGCGCCGAGACGGCCTGAACGCGGATGCCGTCCCACTTCCATTCGGCCAGAAAATCGGCCGGGTCGAGCGCCGGCAAGTCGGCGTCGTCGAGGGCATAGGCCAGCATCGGCGGCCGGAACGGCGCCGGATCGCTGCTCGCCGGTCTTTCCCCGCGGCCTTCGAGCCACGCGAACAGCTCCACGTAAGGCGGAGCGAGGCCGGGCCACACGAGCTCAATGTCCTGCGCGTCCTTGCCGCCGAGCGCCGCGACCGCAGCCTTCGCCAATCGCGCCGACACGCCGACACGCAATCCGCCGGTGACCAGCTTGATGAGCGCCCAGCGTCCGGTCTCATCGAGTGCATCGAGCCAGCGCGCGAGCCGTTGCGGAAGCTCTGCCTTGCCGAGCGTGGAGAGAGTTTGGACGACGGCGGTGAGGGAGAGCCCATCTCCTCCGCCCGGCGAAGCGGCGGAGGAGGGCGTAGAGGTAGGCCACATCAGCGCGACGGTCTCGGAGAGATCGCCGACATAATCATAGGACAGTTCGAACAACACCGGATCGGTACGCTCGGCGATCAGGTGACGGATGAGCCCCGGCTTGGCGTGCTGAAAGCTGAGCGCGCCAGTGAGCGCCGCCAGCGCCCAGCCGCGCTCGGGATCGTCCGTCGAGCGGAAATACCCGGTGATCAGCCGCAGCTTACTATTGCGCGCGGGCTCATAGGCGAGACGATCCAGAAGTTCGGCGAAGCGATTCATTCGTCCGCCTCGCCACCTTCGTCTTCATCCCCATAGCCGACGATGTCGAGCGGGCGCGCCGCAAGCCCGTGCGTGCCGCACCAATGCACCAGCGCATCCTCCTGGCCGTGCGTGACCCAGATTTCGCCGGCGCCCGTGGCCGCGATGGTCGTGGTGAGCCCGTCCCAATCGGCGTGGTCGGAAATGACCAGCGGCAGCGCCACTCCCTGCTGACGTGCCCGCGCCCGCACGCGCATCCAGCCCGACGCGAAGGCGTTGAGCGGATCGGGGAAGCGCCGCGTCCAAAGATCGTTCAAGGCCGACGGCGGACAGATGGTGATGGTGCCGGCAAGCGTCGGCTTGGTCGCGCCACGCGCCAGCCGCAATTCGCCCAGCGCCACGCCGCGGCCTTCGTAATAGCGGGTGATCTTCTCCATGGCGCCGTGCAGATAGATCGGGCCGTCGTATCCGGCCTGGCGCAATAGCGCGATCAGCCGCTGCGCCTTGCCCAACGAATACGCGCCGACAAGGTGCGCGCGATCGGGAAACAGCGCCACAGAGCGCAGCAGCTTGGCGACCTGCACGCCGGGGTCGCCATGACGGAAGACCGGCAACGCGAAGGTCGCCTCGGTGATGAACACGTCGCACGGCACCAGTTCGAACGGCGCGCAGGTCGGGTCGGCAACGTTTTTGTAGTCGCCGGAGGCGACGATACGCAGCCCAGCGGCCTCGACCGCGATCTGCGCCGAGCCGAGTACGTGGCCAGCGGGATGGAACGTGGCGGTCACGCCGCCGAGCTTGACACTTTCGCCGTAGCGTATGGCCTGCATGGCGCCGGCGAAATTCTCGCCGTAGCGCAGCCGCATCAGGTCGAGCGTCTCCTGCGTCGCCAGCACCGCACCATGGCCGGCGCGGGCATGATCCGAGTGGGCGTGCGTGATCAGCGCGCGCTCCACCGGCCGCGTCGGGTCAATGTGAAATGCGCCGCGCTTGCAGCACAATCCGGCCGGGCTCAGCGCCAGGATGTCTTCAGGACGCATGGACACTAGATAAACTCTGCGTACCATTCTGGAAGCCGCAATGACCGACACCGGCCCGCTCTTTGTCACTTCCGACGACCTCATCGCCGACCGGCGTTACAAATGGGCCCTGGACCAAGCGGCCCGCGGCGATTTTGCCGGCGCCGCCGAAATCCTCGAACAGACCGTCGAGCTTGCACCCCGCTTCGCCACGGCGTGGTTCGCACTGGGCGCCATTCGCGACCAGTTGGGCGACCGGAGCAAAGCGGTCGCCGCCTTCGAGCGGGCGCGCGACGCCGATCCCGACGACTACCACGGCGCCCGGCTGCAGCTTGCAAGGATCGGCGCCGGCGATGCCGCACCGGCGATGACGCAAACCTATGTCCGCCGGCTGTTCGACCAATATGCCGGGCGTTACGACGCCTCGCTCACCGAGCATCTTGATTATCGGGGGCCCGCCCTGCTGCGCACCGCGGTCGAATCCGTCATGCGCGGAGCGGGGCGACCGATGCGCTTTGGCTCCATGCTCGATCTTGGCTGCGGCACGGGACTTGGCGGCGCAGCGTTTCGGCCCTTTGTTGATTGGCTCGTGGGCATAGACCTCTCGCCGGCGATGATTGCGCGGGCGGCAACCAAAGGGCTCTACGATCGTCTGATCGCTGCCGACATCGCGGCTTGTCTTGCCAACGAGATCACGGACAAGGCGGCGTATCATCTTGCCCTCGCGGCCGACGTCTTTGTCTATGTAAACGACCTTGCTCCCATCGTCGCTTCCGTTGCGCGTGTGCTGGCGCCCGACGCAGTGCTTGCATTCACGGTCGAGACCCATGCGGGGAGCGGCGTCAAACTCTTGCCGACGCTGCGCTATGCGCACGGCGAGGCTTATTTGCGCGCCCTCCTGCGCGACGCCGGGCTCGCGGTCGTGCACCTCGACAAAACGCCGGTGCGCACCGAGAAGGGCGTGCCGGTCGACAGCCTCGTCGTGATCGCGCAACCCTCGACCGGGGCGCAACCGCCCGCTAGTTCTGGTGCGTGACCGTTCTCGAACGCACGACGATTTTGCCTGAACCGTTCGCGCGCTGGTTCGCCAGCCGCGGCTGGACCCCGCGCGCGCACCAGATGGAACTTTTGGCCAAAGCGCGCGCCGGCCGCTCGGTGCTGCTCATCGCGCCTACGGGCGGCGGCAAGACGCTCGCTGGATTTTTGCCAAGCCTGGTGGAGCTGAGCGGCAATTCCCTCCCCCGCTTGCGGGGGAGGGTTAGGG
>JBAUYV010000352.1:0-50744 GCA_049584975.1 Xanthobacteraceae bacterium
CGTTCTTGGATTGGTGCCCGCCGGACCTGACGGCCGACCTTCTGACCTTTGGGCGGCAGAGCTGGCCGAGTGTCGAGCGGATGCTGGCACAGGCGAGTTGATGTCGCTTTGGGCGGCAGCTTTCGGGGCAACACCGGACTTCCCGGCCGTTGGCAGCCGAGGCGGTTCGTGACCCCGAGCGGACTCTCCCGGTCGTCAATTACCGCACTGCGAAAGGTTTATGGGCATTTGCACTGGTTGGCCGCGTCTTCTGCCTTGGGCAACCCGCTTTTCCTTAGCTGATGTGCACGGGAGTTGGCCTCACTGCATTTTTCTACTCTATCATGACAGGAAGTTGTCATGGAGATCGCATCAATGCCGATCATCTTTCGGCCCGCACGCGCTGACGAATTACAGCGGGCGGAAGAGCTCGTCGTTCGAAGCATCAACGACCTAACCGAGCGTCACGGCTTTGGGTCCATGGCCACCTTGCGGCCCCCCGATTTTCAATTGTTTTCCCTGAAGGATGACCCCGGCGGCTTGTGGGTGGCCGAGGCCGACGGGGAGATCGTCGGCTTCGCCCTGAGTTGGGTATGTGGCCAGCTGTGGTTTCTGGCAGAACTGTTCGTCGCACCCGGTCAACAAGGCCGCGGCGTCGGTAACGAGCTCCTGGCGCGAACCTTCGAGCACGCCAGGAAGGTCGGCGCCACCAACAAAAGCCTCATCACCTTCACGTTCAATGTCGTCTCGCAGGGTTTGTATATTCGCCACGGGCTGTTTCCGCGGCGGCCAATCTATTTGTGCGGCGTCGCACGTGACGCGCTGAGGACCCGTCTGCAAGGCGACAAGTTTGGCTCAACGCCCATCGAACCGACGGCCTCGCATCTCAAGGCTCTCGCGCAGCTCGATGTCAGCACCTTGGGCATCTCGCGCGAGAAGCATCACCGTTACCTTCTCAACGATGGCGCGACGAAAGGCGTCCTCCTTCACGACGATGGCGACTTCACGGGTTACGCTTACGTTTCCGCGACCGGTCACGTGGGCCCTCTGGCAGTCGCACAAGCGCGCGGAATGGGCGCTGCGTTTAGGACAGCGCTAGGCCTGGCGGCGGCGGGCGCAGCCGCGCAGGTGTCGGCGTTCCTTCCTGGTGGAAGCGAAGCCCTCGGCATTGCTGTTAAGCACGGCATGCGGATTACACTTCCGATGGTGCTGTTGTCGACGTGCGATTTCGGCGATTGGACTCGGTATCTTCCACGAAATCCCGGTTTCATGTGATCCAGCATTGCTGATTTCAATGTCTGTTCTTTCCTGCGCGTCACCTTCCGCAATGTGACGGTTCCGTGGCTATTGGGGGATCAGCGGACTCGTCAGGACAACCCCCTGAAATCGTGCGCTCCTGGCTCATTGCGACAATCCGAAAGCGCCGCCACCCGCCGACCGACGGGGGCGACCCTCAAACGCTGCGAACCGACTTTAATCGGGAACAATCAACTGGCTTTCAGCGCCGACAACTGCTCGGTGTCGAAGCGCGCGCGCAATTTCGCGATGGCGCCGGCATCCGGCGGCTCGCTCCCGCCCACCAGTTTTACCAGCTCTTCGAAATACTGCTCGTGACCCGGGGGCGACACTGTCATCATCATCCGCGCCGGCTTTTCGCTGGCATTGGCGATGTTGTGGGGAACACCGGGAGGGATAAACACGTAGGTCCCGGGCTTGGCATCAATCAGTTCACCGCCTACGTGCCACTGGCACTCGCCCTCCAGCACATAGAAGGTCTCTTCCTGTACCCGGTGAACGTGCGTGCCGGTGGAAAAACCGGGGGGCAGCGTCCAATCGAACATGGACGTGTGCTTGGTGTCCTGTCCGGTCACAAGGAACACCAAAGGCTTGCCGGCCAACGAGACTTGTTTGCCCTCACCGGGCATGCGGACGACCGCCTTTACACTCATGATATCCTCCGTGGGTCTGCGCTTCATCGCGCGTTGGCGTCGCTCACTATGGGTGCACCGGCCGCTTAGGTCGTGAAATCGCCGCGAAAAAGTTGCAAAATGTTTCCGAAAGGGGACGACACTTCCGTGGCGAAGACATACGAATTCGGTCCGTTCCGGCTCGATACGGACGCCGAAATGCTGTTTAGCGGCGTCCGGCCCATCATCTTGGGCCAGCGCGCGGTTGCTTTGCTCCGGCTGCTTCTGGAGCGGGCGGGCGCGCCTGTCTCCAAGGATGCGTTGTTCGAAGCGGCCTGGCCGGGACTGGCTGTCGAGGACAGCAATTTGACCGTGCAGATCGCGGCGCTGCGCCGCGCCTTCGATGAAGCGGGCGGCAACGCGAATTGGATCGAGACGATGCCGCGTCGCGGCTATCGCTACGTTGGCCCGGCGGTCGCGACCGGAGGCGGGGCGGTCGCGTCGCCGCCGACCTCGCCGCCGGTCTTGCCGGACAAACCGTCGGTCGCGGTGCTTGCATTCACCAATCTAAGCGGCGATCCGGAGCAGGAGTATTTTGCCGATGGGATGGTCGAAGACATCATCGCCGGATTGTCCTGCATCAAATGGCTGTTCGTCATCGCGCGCCATTCGAGCTTTGCGTACAAGGGAAGTGCCGTCGACGTGAAGCGCGTCGGTCGCGAATTGGGCGTGCGCTATCTGGTGGAAGGAAGCATCCGCAAGGACGGCCACCGTGTCCGCATCTCCGCCCAGATGATCGAGGCAGAGAATGCAAGCGTTCTATGGACGGAGCGCTTCGAGCGTCCGCTGGAAGATGTGTTCGCGCTGCAGGACGAGATCGCCCTGAACGTGGTCAGCGCCATCGAGCCCAGCTTGCGGCGCGCCGAGGTCGAGCGCGTGATGCGCAAGCGTCCTGATAGCCTTGACGCCTATGATCTTGTCCTGCAGGCGCAGTCGGATGTCGACTCCGGTATGCCGGCCCAAGTGACCAAAGCGCTGGTGCTTCTCGAACGCGCGCTCGCGCTCGACCCGACTTATGCGCTGGCGGACGCCAATGCGGCCATGTGCCATCATTGTCTGTTCTTACGCAGCGGGCTGCGTGAAGAAGACCGGTTGGCGTCGGTCCGTCACGCTCAGGCGGCCATCGCGCACGGGCGGGACGATCCGCGTGCTCTAACGCTTGCCGGATTTTCCATCGGCATGGATGGGCACGATCGTGCCGCCGCGTTCATCGCGTTGGAAGCCGCGCTCGTAATCAGTCCATCATCTGCGCTGACCTACATTCTTGGCAGCGTTATTCTCGCGTGGGGCGGCGAAGCTGAACGTGCACTCGATTGGAGCGAACGGGGCATGCGTCTCAGCCCGCTCGATCCTTGGGCCTTCGCGGCGTTTGACGCACAGGCCATGGGTCATTTCCATCTCGGCCGCTACGACAAAGCTGCCCATGCCGCCTACCAGTCCGTTCACGCCAATCCGGCCCACAGCATTACGTATGTGCAGTTGGCCGCGGCGCTCGCGAAGCTTGGGCGGCTGGAAGAAGCCAAGGCGGCTGCGGCAAAAGTTCTGGAACTGCATCCCGCCTTTCGATACGGCCGCCAATTCGCCGGCGTCGATTGCGCGCCTGCCCTTGCCGCTTCCATGAGCGAGGCGCTCCGAGCAGCGGGACTGTCGGAATAATTTTGGCACGCAAACCCGGTTGGGCCCGTTACAGCCGCGCCAGTCATCCACCATCGTGTCGGCTATGAGGGGTCTTTCTGCCGCGCTTGCTCTTTGCAGGCGCGGCGGTTCGTGACCCCACGCTGCCATTGATGAATGAGTTTTGCTGCGATGCACGAAGCCCGGCTTTCGGCATTCCGCAATGCTCGCAGCGTTGCTTTTGGCAGCGCAATTAAGGGTAGGAATAAGCGTAGGAGAACACGCTCGCGCAAGCCGTGGACGCTGCGCGATCTCCTAAATGAGTAGGTCATGGGAGAGAATAGCAAGTTTGCCTGCTTTGCCACCTCGCTACTAAGGGAGCTATTGCCTCATCGCGACGTAATGGACATCAGCCTTTCTGCTTGATACGGTCCGCCGTAACGGCTTTTCCGGGCGGGGTTGGGGGCTGTGTTTAGTTGTAGTGCGTTCGCGTTCGGGCGGCGCCTTATCGCGCTCTTGTCTGCTTATGCGATTGTGTTGTCCGGCCTGGCCGCAGCCTTTAGTGCCGCGCAGGCCTTCGGTGGCGGCGGAGAAATCTCCGCGCCTATCTGCCACAACGCCGTCGACGCAATAGCGCCGTCCTCGGGTAAGAGTAGTGACAAGCTCTGCGACGGCGCGTGCTGCACTGGCTGCCTGATGGCAGCTGTAGCGCTCCTGCCAGCCCCTACTGCGGCGATACTGACCAGACGGATCACGGCCGCGCGCATTGCGCGGCTAACAACCGCTGTTCTCCTCAGCGCCAACCCTGACAAATTCTACCGCTCGCGGGCACCTCCACGGACAGCGTGATTCGGCGCGGCCACACCGCACCAGCCCGTGGCTCTGGTCCGTATTGGAGTATCCGTAATGCATCGCTCGCCGTTGGTCGGCGCTGTCGCGCTCGCGACAAGTGTCAGCCTTTGCGCGCTGGTCCGCGCCCAAAACACCGCTCAACCCCAGCCTCTGCCGCAAATCCAAGTGACTGCAAAACGCGCCCCAGCGAAGAGACCACCGCGGCGAACGCGGGCACCGGCCAGGGCACCGGCAGCGACCGCCGCCGCGCCAACGCTAGCTTCGCCGGCTCCTGCGGGCCCGGCATCGTCAATTAACGATCCCTACGCAACGCCCCCAGTAGTCCAGCGGTACGACCTGCCGACAGAATCCTTTTCGACGACCTCGAAACGCATCGAAGAGACTGTCAATCTCAAAGACCCCGAGGATGCCATCAAATATTTCCCGAGCCTTTTCGTGCGCAAAAGGAACGACGGCGACAACCAGGCCGTTTTGGCAACGCGCACTTGGGGGCTCAATTCCAGTGCCCGCACGCTGATCTACCAAGACGACCTGCTCATCTCGGCGCTGATCGGCAACAACAACAGCGGCGCCTCGCCGCACTGGAATCTTGTGGTGCCGGAATCGATCGAGCGTATCGATTTCCTCAACGGGCCCTATTCGGCCGCTTATCCCGGAAACTCCATGGGCGGCGTGCTGCTGATCACGACCAAAATGCCGGATAGGTTCGAAACCACTATCAAGGAGACCGTGTCGGTCCAGCCTTGGAACCAATACGACACCAAGAACACCTATACGACCAACGTGACTTCTATGTCAGTCGGAAACCGCGACGGCAAGTTGTCCTGGCTGGCTTCTGCCAGTTTTCTCGACGGGTTCCAGCAGCCTCTCACTTACACCACCAACGCCACCGCACCGGCCGGAACGACCGGCATCATCACGGCGCTCAACAAGCAGGGTCTTCCCGCCGATGTTGTCGGCACCGGCGCTTTGATCCATACCCAGCAGACCACGGCAAATCTCAAAGCGGTCTATGAGTTTTTACCTTGGCTACAGGGAACCTATTCGTTCGGCATTTGGAACAACGTTCAGGATTCCAGTCCGCAGACCTACCTGAAATCGGTAGCGACCGGCGCGCCGACGTTCGGCGGCGTATCCAGCTTCGCAGGCAACGAGTACATCTGGGATCAAACGCACGTGAGCAACGCGGTGTCGCTCAAAACCGACACCAAAGGGAGTTTCGATTTCGACGTGTCGGCGTCGAGCTACAATTATTTGCAGGATATCCAACTCAACCCCTTTACCGTCACCGGCGGCAGCCTGACGGCCGGTTACTCACAGAATGGTAAGGTCACGCGCAATGACGGTACCAACTGGCAGAACGTCGATGCCAAGGGAATAGTTCGGCCCTTTGGCTACGATGGCTCGCAGGAAATCAGCTTTGGCGTGCACGGCGACCGCTATTATTTCAACAATCCTGTCTACGGCTCCTCGGCCTGGAACGAAGCCTCAAGCGGCAACGGCCTGATTTACTCGGACGGTGTCGGCGAAACCGAAACCGGCGCCGTTTGGCTGCAAGACGCGTGGAAGATAGTGCCCAACATCAAGCTCACCCTCGGCGGCAGACTCGAATCCTGGCGCGCCTTCGACGGCTTCAACCTGAACACCATCACCAATTCAGCCGGAACCGTGATCACCTCGACCTCAGCGCTCAATCAGCCCGACTTGAAGTCTACGAACTTCTCACCCAAGGCCTCGCTTTCCTACGACGTGAACAAGGATTGGAACATCACCGCGAATTTCGGCGAGGCCTACCGCTATCCGACGGTGACCGAACTTTATCAGAACGTCACGACCAACGGCGTCATCGTCCTGCCGAATCCGAACCTCCCGCCCGAGCAGGATCTCAACGGTGAGATCAATATCGAGCGCCATTGGAGCGACGGCAGGGTCCGATTGACCGCCTTCTACGAGCACACCAACAACGCCATCATTTCGCAGACCAATACGTTGACCACGACGGGCGGTGCACAAACGATGGCGACAAGTATCAGCAATGTCGCCGCGATCAGGATGCAGGGTGTCGAGGCTTCAGCGGACAAGGACGACGTATGGCTCAAAGGCCTGCGGTTATTCGGCAGCGTGACCTACGTGGATTCCCGAATCCTCTCCGATCCCACATGGGCCGGCGACTATCCAGGCACAACCATTCCGGATCAGGTGGTCGGCAAGCGCGTCCCGTATGTGCCGGATTGGCGCGCCACGGTCGGCTTTACCTACAAGCCCAACGAGAACTGGGCGTGGACGGTCGCCGGCCGCTACAGCGGCAAGCAATATTCCACGCTCGACAACACCGACATCATATCCCACGTGTACGGTGCGTTTGACGAATATTTCGTCGTTGACACCAAACTTCACTACGAGGCGACGAAGAACTTCTCGTTCGATCTCGGGATCGACAACGTGTTCAACGAGCAATACTTCCTGTTTCATCCGTTCCCCGGCAGGACTTATGTGCTCGCGGCCCGATACCAGTTCTAAGCGTTCTTGCCTGTCGATGTCGCCAATCCGGTCGCAATGAAACGACGTAGAGCGGACATCGATCGGGCAAACGTTGAAGACCGTTCCTGACCCGGAGGAGACTCTTCAGGTCGTCAATTATTGCATTGCGAGAGCAACAATACAGTTGCACCTGTGTAGCTTAGATTTCGGCAAGCCAGTCGTCGCGTGGGCACACCGCTCGAATATTGGTGGCCCGTGACCGCCCACCGGGTGCGAGCGAGGCGTTATATTACTGGCGCACCTTGGCGTGGAAAATCACCGGCAGCGTGAAGCTCAGCCCGTCGTCGGCCACGACGGGAGGAGGTGGCGGTACCGGATTCGCACGCTCCAGCATGGCGAGTGCCGCGGCGTCGAAAGCTGTATCTCCCGAGCCAGTGACGATACGTGACGACAGGACGTGCCCGGCGCGATCGAGAACGAAACTCACGACGACCTGCGCGCCCTCGGCGGCATGCTCTTCAGGATAACGTTTGTATTTGTTGAAATGCGCGAGGAGTTCCTTCTCCCAGGTGACGCGCTCGCGCAGCGCGCTGTCGCCGGTTCCCTGCGAAGGAGCGACCGAGCGCGGCGATTGCGGGGCATTCTCGATGGTGGGTGCGGCGGTCGCCTGGACAGCGACGGATGCCTGTGAGGGTTCGGCTTGAACCGAAGAAGTTTTCAGCTCGGGATCCTTGTCGGGTTTCGTGTCGTCCGGCGAAACGATTCGGTCGGGATTATCGGTTTCGGTCGGCGTGGCCTTGGGCAGATCGTTTTTCTCGACCACGGTTTTCTGCTGGATGACCTCGGGCGCTTCCGCCGAGGCGTCGGTGTCCGGACCAACGGGCAGGCCGGTCGGTTCGAGCCGGGGTGACGCCAACTCGACGCCGATCTCGATAGCGGGCGCACCGAGGCTCTGATCATCGTCGCGTTGCATTGAGCCGAATGCCAGCGCCACGCAGGCGACATGGATCGCGACCGCGCAGAGCGCGGAAAAGACCCAGAGCGTTTGCGTTATCTGTCGTGCCATTTCCCGATCAACGCTGTTGCTATTGTTTGTGGCCCGGCTCCCTAGGGCTGTGCCGCCGGGGCAGCAGGCCGAGTAGTCCCGTCGGGGATGCCTTCGAGCGCGACCAACGCGATCTTGGAATAGCCGCCGAGGCGCAGACGTTCCAGCACATCCATCAGTTCGCCGTAAGGCACACCACGGTCCGCGCGCAGGAGGATGCGCTGATCCTTCTCGCTCCCCGACATGGCATCGAGCGACCGGACCAGATCGACGCGCTTGACGGGCGTGTCGTTGATGGCGACCGCAAGGTCAGCCTGAATCGTGACGTATGTGGGCTTATCGGGCTTTCTGTCCGGAATGGCAGTGGCGGTCGGCAGATCGACGGGCAGGTCCACGGTCGACAGCGGCGCCGCCACCATGAAGATGATGAGCAACACAAGCATCACATCGATGAACGGCGTCACATTGATGTCGTGCGCCTCTTCGAAATCGTCGTCATCGTCATCCAGATCGCCGAGCACCACCGCCATGGCTCACTCCGCAGCGCGCGAAGCAATCCGGCCACGGAACCGGTCGAGATCGCGTGACAGGAGGCGCCCAATGGCGCCGGAGCCGCGTCCGACCAAATCCAAATAGCTTTTGGTCGAGCGGGAGAAATGATTGTAGATGATGACGGCGGGGATGGCCGCGGCAAGGCCGACGGCGGTGGCGAGCAGCGCTTCGGCAATGCCCGGTGCGACGACCGCAAGGTTGGTCGTCTGCGCTTTCGATATCCCGATGAAGCTGTTCATGATGCCCCACACCGTCCCGAACAAGCCGACGAACGGCGCCGTGGCGCCGATGGTTGCAACGATGGCCATGCCGGAACGCACCGCGCGCGCCTCCATCCGCACGATCTCGGAAAAGCGCGAGGCCGCGCGTTCCTTGATCCCGGCGTCTCCAGCTGCGTCGTCCGACAACTGAATTTCCTGCACTGCCGCCGACAGCAATTCCGATAGCACGTTGGGTGTCGAACCCAACGCCAGTTGCGCCTCGCTGAGCGAACGAATACCGGCGATGCGCGCCAGCGCTGAACCCGTATCTTTCCGTGCCCGGGAGAGGTGGACTGTCTTGGCGAAAAATATCGTCCAGGTCACGAGTGACGCGAGGACCAAACCGATCATGACCGCCTTGACCAGAACGTCGGCGGACAAAAACATCGACCATGGCGACAATTCCTGCAGCGGGCCGATGCCGAGGATCGGCCTCGGTGCGCCGACTGCAGGGGCCGAAATTTCGACGGGACCAGGCGGCGAAGCGCCTACGGACGGAGTGGCGGGTTGCGACGGCGGCGCAGGCGCAACAGCGGGCTGTTGAGGCCCAGAGAGCGGAGGCGACTGATTCTGTGCCGGGATCGGCGGACGGTCCAAGCCACCGCCCCTAACGGACTGCTGGGCCCGTGCTTGAACTGCCTGCAGCACGATCATGAATGCGACCGCGGCAATGCGCGCGGTTCGCGCTGGCTTCGTCATACCTCTGCCCAATAGCGAATGAGGTTGTGGTAGATGCCGGTGAGCTTCACGATTTCAGGATCATTACGGCCGCGCCGGCCGACGAGACCCTGAATGGCACTGTCGAGATCGAATATCATGCTGCGTGCGTGGGCATCCCGGATCATGCTCTGCAGCCAGAAGAACGAAGCAACGCGGGCTCCGCGCGTGATCGGCGTCACCGTGTGCAAGCTGGTCGCAGGGTAGAGAACCAGATGTCCCGCGGGCAGTTTCACCTCGTGGGAGCCGTAGTAGTCCTCGACAATCAGGTCGCCACCGTCGTATTCGTCGGTTTCGGAAAGAAACAGCGTCACGGACAAATCGGTGCGGATGCGGACTCCGGTCAGATGATCGCCGCGCACCGCATTGTCGACATGTACCCCGAAGTGTTGTCCTACACCGTAGCGGTTGAACAACGGCGGAAAGATGTGGCGCGGGATTGCGGCCGAAACAAACAGCGGGTTCGCGGCCAGGGCCTTGACGATGCGCTCGCCTAACCTCCGCGAGGTGTCACTGTTCGCCGGCAGTTGTTCGTTATTTTTGACCATGGCGGACTGCGCGCCGGCGGTCGAACGTCCGTCCTCCCACGCAGCCACATCCATGACCGCGCGGAACTCCCTGACTTCGGCCTTGCTCAGCACGTCCGGCACGCAGACCAGCATTCGGAGCCTTATGGAATCTGCATCGTGTTATTTTAGAACCTCGCAGCCAACTGCACTCCAACCACGCGGCCAGGCGCGACCACAACGAACGGGGCCGCACTTTGGTAAAAGGCGTCGTAATAAAGCCTGTCGAAGATGTTGTTGGCGAACAGCTTCCACTTCCAGTTCTTCGCGACCTTGCCTTCGAGGAAGGCATCGAAGCGCCAGTAGCTCGGAAGCACGGTGCCCTGGTTCGCCGCCAGCAGCGTACCGCCGTAGATCTGCGATCTATAGGTGGCCTGTCCGCCGATTTCGAGGTTGTCCCTCATCTGATATTTTGTCAGTACGTTGAAAGATTGATTGGCGACGAATGCGAGCGGCAGGCCGATATTGCTCGGGACGGCCGAGTGGTCCACTCTGGTGTTCATCAGCACGAGCCCGGTATAGACGCTCCACTTGTCCGTGATCTTGCCTTCGGCGCCAAGGTCGATGCCCTGCACGTGATAGGCGGCGCCGGTCTGGATGGTACCGGCATTGGGATAGCCGGACGGAATAAGCTCGCGGGCATTGCTTACATCGGTGCGGAACAAGGCGGCCGTCGCCAGCAGATGCTTATCGAAAAATTCCCATTTCGTGCCGACTTCCTCCGCCTTGCTTTCCGTAGGGCCGAAGATCTGGTTGATCGGAGAAGTCGGGTTCAAACCGCCGTAATTGGCCGATGTGCCATCGAGCTCTGCTCCAATCGGCTCGGAGCCCGTGCCGTATGCCGCATAGACGCTGCCGATCGGCACTGGCTTGATGACGGCGCCGAGGTTGTAGTTCCACATCCCCGAGTCGGCCGAGACTGTCGGATACCCAATCTTGCTGGCGCTGACGTCGTACTGGTCGAAGCGCAGGCCGCCATTGAGGATGATGAAATCCTTCCAGTTTGCGGTTTCGAGCGCGTAAGCGCCCTTCGAGTCGACGTCGATAACGTTCGGATTGCCAGTTACCGTCGGCGTGGTGCCGAAGGCGAGGTAGTTGGGCGGCGACAGCGCCGAAATCGGCCCTACGGAGCCGTTGGCAAACGCTCCGGCGCCGACCGCTTCGGAGTTCAGCCCATTGTAGGTGTCTATGCCGACGTCCTCTTGAGACCCTTCGATACCGGCCACGACCGTGTGGCGGACTGGCCCCGTGTCGAATTTGATCGTCGCTGCGGACTGGTCCGCCAAAACATCGGTGACCTGATAACGGCTCAGCGGATTGAGACACACGAGCCAATTGGCGGGGTTTGGATTGGTAAAATTACCGCCCATGGAGTTGCAGCTCCCATTTGAACCGGTGCCCTGCTCCGGTATGGTGCCGATGTAATTGAGGACCGATCTTTCCGCCCTGAACTTGTTGCTCAGGGTCACAAAGTCGTTGAGTCTGAACTCCCCGTCGACGGTCCCGATATCCTGCTGGGCATTCTGAAAATCCCGATTGACGAAGCCGTAGTAGGTATCGCGCGGAACGCCCAGCGACGTCACCGGGAGCTTGGCGACAGTGTCGTAGGGAACGCCGAAATCCGGCAATCCCGATAAGTCGGTATGGAGGTAATTCGCGGTGATCTTGACGTCGTTGGTCGGCGTCCACTTCACCGCCATCAGGCCGCCCCAGCGGTCGTCGGTTGTGAAGTTGCGTTCGGACACGTCGGCATTCTGCCACATGCCGTCCATTCGCACAGCAAGGGTCGGGTTGATGACTTGGTTGACGTCGAAGGTGATGCGGCGGGTGTCGTCGGTGGCCAACGTGGTGTCGGCTTTGTAGAAGTTATTGTCGGTTGCCTGCTTGGTGACGATATTGAGCGCGCCGCCGGTGGTGCCGCGGCCGTCGATGGTCGATGACGGCCCCTTCAATATCTCGATCTGCTCGGTGAAGAAATTTTCGCGGATATTGACGGCCGGATCGCGGATGCCGTCGATGAAGACGTCGTTGCGCGCGTCAAACCCGCGGATGAAGAACCGGTCGCCGAAGGCGTTACCCCCCTCACCGGTGCCGAGCGTCACGCCGGCCGTGGTCCGCGCCACATCCTTGAGGCTGGTCGCGTCCTTGTCCTCCAGGATTTCCCTGGTCAGGACCGTGATGCTTTTCGGTGTATTGACGATCGGCTCGCTGAATTTCGGCGACGCCAGGCGGTCACCTTTGTATGGCGCAGCCGGATCCGCATAGGGGTCCCGATCCGGCGCCTGCGCGGCTGCATTCTCCGGCGTAGCCGCCGGCTTGGCCTGAGCCGCCCGCTGTTTGGCGCGTGCTGCCCGCCGCAGCGCATTGCGGATGCGCAACTGCTCCGCGGTCGGTTTAGTCACTGTGGGCTTCTTTCGTGCCACCGGAGCTTCCACCGTGACCGGCGGCAGCGGCGGTTGCTGGGCTTCTGCGCCCGAGATCGACGCGACTGCAATCAGGCATCCGACCGTGACCTTGCGCGTCGCATTGCTATCCAGCGCATCGCTTATCAGCTCCCCGGCGATAAATGGACGCAATGATGGCGGTGCTTTAGATGAACTCATGACTCGCCCCCTACTCACCAACTCTTGAAACACAGCTCGTGCTGCTCTCGAACAAACCCTTGACAAGAAAAATTGTTATCGAGCAGATTGTTGCAGGTCAAACAAAAGTCCAAATTTTTGCAGGAATTCCAGGCTTTAACCGTTCTAATCAGCGGGAATAGGCACTTTCGAATTATTCAAATTCGAGTCTGGTTTGCCAGTTGCAACCGATTCAAAATCACGGCGCGATGCATTGCGCCGACAAAGAAATCCACGACGTCGCAACGGAGAACTTCAGCCACGCAACAGGCATGTCGTGCTAAAACGAGGGATCGCATGAACCGCGCGGCGAAGCAAAACAAAATAACATAGCGGATTGTCACACCGCGCATAGCTCAAGGCAATTTGACGCGGATCCGAAGCGACGAGTCGAGCGTGCCTCACAGTAATTCATCGGGATCGGCGCTTGGCGGCTTCATCAGCGAGAACATCTCATCCACGGTCTTCACCGCGATCTGCCGCACCAAGTCGGTATCCAGCGCTCCGGCTATCCTGACCTGCCTTACGACGGCATGAATCTCATCGCGAAAGTCTGTGAGGAACCTCAGCGGGTCTTTGGACTCGTTCGCCACTCTCGCGATCAGCCCGATTACTAGGATCTGGCAGGCGATCATTCGGCCGTTCAATTCTTCCATCGATCAGTCCTCGCTCGGTGCGCGGCGCTCCTGTGAGACGGACTATAAGACTGGCCACGCTAGAGCAATCGAGGCCTCGATAGGCGAGGCAAATGAAAGCGATCCGCATATTGCGGTGCGTTGTGTGGTTGTGGGTCCCTCGCGACGTTTGCCGTTGCATGCAGTGTCTCAGTCTGCAGTTGGTGATCGGCGAAAAGCTAACCATTTTTCTGCGGCGCAAAATGTCGTGAGTTGGCCCCTCCGCCGACATTGCCCGGCTCAGTACTGATGTCCGTTGTTGCCTCCGATTTCGGACATTGAAGTGGACTGGGGCCTGTAACAGCGGACGGTTGGCAGCGCGCGTTTTCGCTTTTCGGGTAGCTTGACTGACTTTGAATTCGCATAAGGCCGCTGAGCGACGCGGCAGCTCCGGCGAATCGATCGCTCGGTGGACTGTTGCGACAGAAAATTGACGGTCCCCATCTTTTTTATGACCGGCAAGGCCCCTAGCCTCCAGAGCTTTACCTGCGTCGTCAGCGGCCTTACTGGTCTGCCCTTTGGTATGGGGAGAGGGCGCCCTGTCACGGTTCGAATTCTCCGCCGCAGCTACGGCCGCTGTCATGGTCTTTGCGCTCGCAGGATGCGCGAGCGTAATGCCGTCTATGCCCGGTTGGATGACGCCCAATTGGATGCCGTCGAAGTCGTCCGTTCCTCCGATGCAATCCTTGCGGTTCGAATCGGATCCCCCGGGCGGAGCCGGCTGTGACGATATAACCCAGAGCCGATGCTAACAATCAAATGAATCCGCCTGTTTGGCGGTGATCAGGTGCCCTGATGGGTACGAGGGGTGGACGAGCACGCATCGTTGGTTGTTGCCGATCAGCAAACGTCGATCGAGCACGTTGCAAAGCTTGGCCGTTCATCCCTTCTCAACCCATCCTGTCCGCCGGTGTCATCAGACGCCGAGCACGCAAAGAAGCATGAACTCGTCAGGGCGCAGGTTGCCGACAGAGGAACGCGGAAACGGAGTTGACAAACTATGCCCGCCTAAAGAAACCAGCGGTATGCCAAATTGAGATGGGCTTCCTCGCACAGGCGTCGCTCGGAGCGGATGCCAAAGCAATAACCAACGATCAACATCCTGATCATCAGTTCGGGATCGATCGATGGGCGACCCATCGTACTATAAAAGGCGGCCAGCTCCCGCCTTAACTCGCCAAGCTCGACGAACCTGTCGATGGACCGTAAGAGGTGGTCAGCAGGAACGTGCCTTTCGAGAGAGAACTCGTAAAACAAAACAGCCTGCTCGACTTGCCGACATCCCATCATGATTCGTGGTCCTGCTTAACGCAGCGACTGAATCAGCGAACGTCTTGGGCCGCAACTGCAAACTTTTTCAACACAATCGACCCGGAACGGACTCTCTGGAGCGCCAGCTATTGCAGCGCAAAGAGTGCACCCGCCGGCTAAAAGAATAGGGCGAATAGTGTCGAGTCTGTGGGAGGGGTATCCGGTTAAAACACCTAGCTACTATGGCTCGTCGCGTGATTCATAAATGCCCGCATCCTCGTCATAGAGGAAAAGCGTCACCGGTTCCGCAAATGCGGTCGCCCAAGTGATGGCGGTGCTCAGCGAAATATGCTCGCGTTCTTCGTAAAGAGTACCGCCATTTTCACTGCTCGGCGCTTGGTCCGCATCTTTTACGGTGTTGTCGTGCCATGCCGCTTCAACGATGGCATTGATCTTCAAGAAGCGGTATTGCCGCTTGCGCTTGTCAATGATGTTGGTAATCATCGGATCGGTCTCTAGCCCCTGGATCAAAGGTGTATTTTGCCGATGCCCAACCTTCTCGGCGCTTCAACGGCGGACCATTTTGGTAGCAATGGGAGGCATAGCGGACGTGTCTCAGACATAGTCAATCGGCAGAAAATGACCCTGGCTGCGTAAAAACGTAAAAAATTGAAAAAGTGACGAGAACGATTTTTCTCAGATGGTGCGAGGCGCGGGTGCTCGCGCGTCTGCCGATTACGTCGGCGGGATGTTCCTCGCCTTGGGGGCCTTAGGCATCGTCCTCCCCTAGATCGGCCAGCGCGTCTTCAATCTGTTTAAGCTCTGCCCTGAGGTCAGGGAGCGGCGTAGGGGGCGCCGCTTCAACCTCTTCTGTCCTAAAAATATCGGACTGTGGCATCGCTTGCAAAATATCAATTTGCCGCAATAGCTTTGCGCGCGCTTGTAAGAGTTCTTGGCGAATCGCTTCGTTGGACTTGGACATGAGCACGAGAATAATTCATTCAGGATCGCATGGCCATGGCCGCAAACGGTTTTATCTTATTACCAGCAGAAGACGCAGTGCCGCATGTCGGAGGAGCAAGGTGACACTAGCTTCGCTCATCACCGTCCTACCTTGTCACTGTAGAGGGCGCCCAGCAGTTTCGCGGATAAAGCACTCGCGCGCGGCCTTGCCGATGCTCCATGTCTCTTCTTGAGGTATTCTGCCGCGCTTCTGGTGACGCGGCGCGGCAGTTGCGCTTGCGGAGTGCTGGGGGCGAGTGGGATGTCATGAGCACGATCTTTTCAGCCTACACGGCGCGCGTGACAATTGCCTCCGTCCTGGTTGTTGGCGCACTCATGTGCGCCTCGCTGCCGGCATGGGCACAGTTCACCCAGCAGGGCGCAAAGCTCGTCGGCACAGGTGTTGTCTCGGGTGCCGAACAAGGTTCCTCGGTCGCGCTGTCGGCCGACGGCAACACCGCGATAGTGGGGGGCCACTACGACAACGACTTCGCTGGAGCAGCGTGGGTGTTCATCCGCAGCGGCGGCGTCTGGACCCAGCAAGGATCGAAGCTGGTCGGCACCGGGGCTGTCGGAAGCGCCGCCAATCAAGGCGTCTCTGTTGCGCTGTCCGCCGACGGCTACACCGCGATTGTGGGCGGCAACGGGGACAACGGTGGGGCTGGGGCGGCATGGGTATTCATCCGTGGCGGCGGCGTCTGGGCCCAGCAAGGATCGAAGCTGGTCGGCACCGGCGCTGTCGGAAGCGCCGCCGCTCAGGGCTTCTCGGTTGCGCTGTCTGCCGACGGCAACACTGCGATAGTGGGCGGCTGGGGAGACAACAACTCTGCTGGAGCGGCGTGGGTATTCACTCGCAGCGGCGATGTCTGGACCGAGCAAGGATCGAAGCTGGTCGGCACCGGGGCTGTCGGAAACGCCTGGCAAGGCCACTCCGTTGCGCTGTCCGGCGACGGCAACACCGCGATAGTGGGCGGCGAGGAGGACAACCACTTTGCTGGATCGGCGTGGGTGTTCATCCGCAGCGGCGGCGTCTGGACCCAGCAAGGATCGAAGTTGGTCGGCACCGGCGGTGGCGGAAACGTCTTTCAAGGTTCCTCGGTCGCGCTGTCCGCTGACGGCGACACTGCGATAGTGGGCGGCTGGGGAGACAACAACTCAGCTGGAGCGGCGTGGGTGTTCACCCGCAGCGGCGGCGTCTGGACCCAACAAGGATCGAAGCTGGTCGGCACCGGCGCTGTCGGAAGCGCTTTTCAAGGCTTCTCGGTCGCGCTGTCCGCCGACGGCAACACTGCGATAGTGGGCGGTGACGTGGACAATGACATTACTGGAGCGGCGTGGGTGTTCACCCGTACCGGCGGCGTCTGGACCCAGCTAGGGCCGAAGCTGGTTGGCTCGGGCGCTGACGGAAAAGCCGGACAAGGCACCTCGGTCGCGCTGTCCGGCGATGGCAACACCGCGGCGGTGGGTGGCGTCAACGATCACATCTCTGGCACATTTCTCGGACCCGATGTAGGCGGCGGACTGAGGTTCACGCTTGACTGGACCACCGGGGCGGTGTGGGTTTTCGTGCAGCCCACCATGGTCAGAAAACCAGACGGTGCAAAGTAAAGAAAATTTTGATTCTGGCGGGCCGTATTGGACGGATGAAGAATTGGAGAAGCTTTTAGCGCTGGTCCTTGTCGCTCTTCGCCCTGCACAAGCCCCTCCATGTTCCGCCCTCGGTAACGCAGGCGGTGGCGGGAACGCATTCCTTGTCCCCGCCGACATAACCAAAATAACAACAGCATCCTTCGTAATTGTCGGCGTAACGCTAAGTGGCATTCCGAGCCGTGGTAGAGAAAGACGATAGACCCGTTAAAGCCGAGACGATCGTGACGGAATAAATAGATCGCGAACGCATTTACCTCTCTGCGTTTGATATTGATGACATCGCAATAATCCAGCCCCCACGTCTAATCCATACCCAAGTTCGCCCCGCGCGCCGGCGGCCGCCGGGCTGCCGACACGGCCGTAACGTGAAAATCCCTCGTGGCGTCAATCATCTTTCAAGAGCCGCCAAAATCAGTCTTAAGGCCCTTCGCGATCCGGGCAATTTTGTCGATCGAAACGTCGGCCGACAGCGCGATTGGCGATGCCGGAGGGATCAGCGCTACGACGCAGTCGCCATGTTGGGTGCCGCAGCGAGGTCGGCCTCGGCTTCAGCAATGCCCTGAGCGGCCGCTCGCTCAAGCCATTTGCGTCCTTCCACCGGATCGAGATCGCCGGCTGCGCCGCTCATAAGATAACGGCCAAGCATCATCTGGGCGTGGCCGTGGCCGTGATCGGCAGCTGCGCGGAACCAGCGCTGCGCCGCGCGGCGGTCGATCGGCAGACCGTGCCCGCCGGCGCAGAGCGCGCCGAGGGCGAACATGGCGCCGCTATGGCCTTTCTCGGCCGCTTTCTCAAACAGCTTCAGCGCTTCGGTTGGAGCAGATGGGCCGCCACGCCCGTTCAACATCATCTCCGCCAGCGCGACTTCGCCATCGGTGAGCCCAGCTTCAGCGGCCCGCATGAACCACGCGCGTGCCGCTTTGAGGTCGGGTTCAGCCCCGCGCCCTTCGGCGAGCATCCGGCCGTAAATGTATTGTGCTTCGGGTACGCCCTCGGCGGCGCTGCGCAGCCAACGCGCCGCTTCTTGATCGTCGCGCTCGACGCCAACGCCCTTGGCGAGGCACATCCCGATATTAAAGGCGCCAACAAGATCACCGGACACGGCTGAATCAGCAAACCATCGCGCAACCTTTACGGGGTCGTCCGCCTCCCCTCCCCCGTGAGCAACGAGGTTTGCCAGGTCGACTTTAGACGCCGCATCGCCTGCCTCGGCGGCGCGGCGCAGCCAGCGCGCAGCTTCATCCTTGTCCTGCGTCTGCCCGGCGCCGGTCAGATAGAGGGACGCCAGGGCGCGCGCGGCGCCGGCGTGGCCAGCCTCCGCAGCGCGGCGATACCACGTGGCCGCCTCGGCATAGTTCGGCGGCAACGCACCGCCGCGGGCGTAGAGATCGCCGACCATGGCGGCGGATTGCGCATCGCCCGAGAGCGCGGCGCGGCGCAGCCAGGATTCGCCTGCTGCGAGATCCTGCTCAACGCCCTTGCCCTCAATCAGAGCGAGGCCCCAGCGGGCCTGGGCCGAACGCTGACCCCGCTCGGCCGCCTCCCGATAGAGCTGCGCGGCCTCCGCGGCGTCTGATTCAACTCCAGGCGCTCCGGCCTCGACCAGCGTAGCAAGCAGAAAGGTCGCGGTCGGTAATCCGTCACCGGAGGCGCGGCGTAGCTCTTGAGCAACTCGGCGCCACTTTCGCGGATCCTTCTCCCGCCGCATCAACGAGATGGCAAACCCGAGATGACCCTGTGCGCATCCCGCGGCTGCTGAACGCTCGTAGCATCGATACGCCTCGTCGAAGTCACGCATCGATTCCGGCCCGTTCGTCAGAATGTAACCGAGCAGGGCCTGAGCCTGTGCCGAACCGGCCTCGGCCGCCCGCTGGGCCCATAGCGCGGCGGATTCGAAATCGGGAGCTGAGGTCTCGGTTTCGTCGCTGCCAAACAGTTGATCGATTTGCGAGCCGCTTTCCGGCGCGGCATTGGCCTCGCTGGCGAAGCCCTGCAAATAAAAAGAACTCAGCAGCACTTGCGCATCGAGGTAGTCGTGCGCGGCGGCGCATTTCAGCCAGCGAACGGCTTCCGATCTGCTGGATGGGACGCCGGAGCCTTCGAGATAGCACTGGGCCATCCCGCACTCCGCTTCCGGTATCCCGGCCTTTGCGGCACGCGCCAGCAACGGAAAGGCTTCCGCCGCTCTCCCAACATCACGTAGATCCTTTGCCCGCTGCAGGGCGGCCGCCGGCGACCCACGGCCGAAAAATTGACCCACTACGCCCATCGGCACACCTAATGCGGTTAACGTTCCGATGCCCTGGCCTTACGGCTCGCGCAAAGCCTCATGCGCGACCGGGACCACCATGCCCATCAGGTAACCGAGGACCGTACGCTTGCCGACTTTTACGTCGGCGGTCACGGGCATACCGGGTATCAGGTGGAAGCCATCAGGCACATCATGAAGCGCTACATGATCAATGGAAATTCGGGCGCGATAGAAGGGTTCGTTGGCGGTTTCGGAGACCGGAACGTTGCTGGTCGGATTACGAGCCTCTTCCTGCCCATTGAAGCTGTTCGGGCTGACGCTTCGAACCGTGCCGTAGGCCAAGCCATATTGGGCATATGCGAAGGTATCGAACTTGATGACGACCGGATCTCCCACGTGCACGAAGCCGTTTTCGTTGCCAGCGATATTGCTCTCGACCTCAAGCTGCGCATCGGTCGGCACCAGCGTGATGAAGTGCTGACCCGATTGCAGCACCGAGCCAACCGAAACTTTGGCGAGCGATTGGACGATGGCATCGCGGTCGCTACGCAGTTCGACCAGCTGCTTGCGCAGCTGTGCTTTGCGCAGTTGCTCGCGGGCGTCGTTCAATTTGCTGTTGGATTGAGCCTGCTTTTCGGAGACGTCGGCATGCCAACCCTGAATGTATCCGTCGCGATCGGCAAGCAGCGCGGCCAGATCACGCTGGGCGCCCTCCCCGGTCTGCTGCGCGTCAGCCAGCGCGCGCGCCATCTCGGCGCGGGTGTCGCTGGCTTTCAGGAGCTCAAGCTTGCTGCCAGCTTCGGTTTGCGCAAGCTGCTTGCGCATTTGCTCCACCGACTCCGCAACCTGCAGGCGCTCGCGATACGCGGCTGCGTCAGAGTTGGCTTTTGAAATCGTGGCGTTCAGCTCGTCGACACGGTTTTTGTAGTTTTGCAGTTTCGCGTCGAACTCAGCAACCCGATGACCATGGATGGCGGCTTGCAGCAGCCAATTGGGATCGTTGCCGGTGTACGTAAAAGGTTTGCCTTCGGCCTCAGCCTGCAGACGCGCCGCCTCCGCCTCGAGGGTGGTGACCTGCGTGGCAAGCGTCGCCTGATCGGCCGCCGCGAATGTAGGATCAAGGCGCGCCAGCACCTGCCCGGCGCTCACCCGATCGCCTTCCCGCACATCGATCGAGCGCACGATTGCGGTATCTAGCGGCTGCACGAGGATCGTCGGCGTCTGCGAAACCACCACTCCTCGCGCCGTTACCACCCGGTCGACCGGGATGACGCCAGCGGCGAGGATCAGTACGACCACCATGCTGGTAATCATCCAGACCACGCCGCGCGCCGAGCGCGGAATCGGCGCATTGACGATCGCGGTCGAAGGCCACTGAAACTCGAGTATGGCGGGCAGCGTCGGGTCCTTGGCCTCGGGCGAGTGCCAGACCGGAACGAGACTTCTCGACGATGAGCCGGCGCCGCTCATAACGGGCTTCACGCGCCCCATGAGCTCGGAAACGGCTTCGCTGCCCCTGGCAAAGTTGAATTTCGCCCATGCGCTGATCTGTTGAATGATCCGCGCAGGGTTGAGCTTGTGGCCGGAACGAGCGCCTTTACTAGGCGTCTGCGGAGACACCTGTCCTGGGCGGGCATCTTTGCGAACGGGACGGCGCACAGACGATCCGAACCGGCTTCCAGGCTCAAATTGATTGTTAGCTGCCACTTGTAAGCACCGGAAGGTCGACTAGGTGAGGCTGGGTTCTCAGATGGCGGTTCTGCTGCGCCCAGAGGTTGCGATAAATCGCGCAGCGCTCGAGCAGCGCGCTGTGCGGCGCGAAATCAACGACCTTCCCGCCCTCGAGCACCAGGATCGAATCACAGTCGGTCAGGAACGCCAAGCGGTGGGAGACCATGACCATAGTGCGCCCTTGGGCAATGCTTTTGAGATTGTCGCTGACGATGACTTCACTTTGCGGATCAAGCGCGCTGGTCGCTTCGTCAAGAATCAGGATGCGCGGATCGTGGATCAGGGCGCGGGCGATCGCCAGCCGCTGCCGCTGCCCGCCGGACAGATTGGGCGAGCCTTCCTCGACGTAGGTCTCGTATCCGTTGGGCATACACTCGATGAATTCCTCGGCGCCGGCGAGACGCGCGGCGCGCATTGCATCCGACAGGGTTAGACCAGGGCGACCAGCAATAATGTTGTCGCGCACCGTTCCGCGGAACAAAAAATTCTCCTGCAGCACTACGCCAAAGCTCTGGCGCAGGTGGCGCAAGTTGATTTCGCGCAGGTCGGTGCCGTCGATTTTTACGAAGCCGCTGTAGTCGCGATTGATCCCCTGTAGGAGCCGGGTGATTGTTGATTTGCCAGAGCCGCTTCGCCCAACGATGCCAAGCATGGCGCCTTCGGGAATGGAGAAGCTCACCCGGTCGAGCGCCGGCACCGCGGTGCCGGTATACTTGAAAGTGACGTCTTGGAAGGCGATGGCACCGGACAGGGCCGGCCTAACGCCGCCGGAGGCAGCGTCGAGCTCCAGCGGGCGGTTGATCACCGAACCCACTTCGCCGATCGCCGCGCCGACTTCCTCAAAGTCCTGTACCAGCTTGGCCAAACCAGTCAGCGGCGCGGCCACGCGACCGCTGAGCATCATGAACGCGAACAGGGAGCCCACCAGGTAGCCCGACGGGCTGCTCATGGCCATGTAGGCGCCGATCATTATGGTGCCCAACACCATGAAGCGTTCGATCGGGGTAACCAAAGTCTGCGGCCAATTGGCCAATTGGCCGAAAGCCAGCCGCCATTTGCCGGCTTCCGCAATGCGCTCGTCCCACAGCGCTTTGCGCTGCGGCTCCAAGGCTAGCGACTTTACCGTCTTGATGCCGACGATAGTCTCGCTGAGTGCCGCCGCCTTCCACGCTTCGGCAGCGACGACGCGCATATAAAGGACCCTGAGCGGGAACAAATAGGCCAGGATGATCAGAGAGATGATCACCGCGCAGACCAGGACGATAGTGGCAAGCAACGGACTTAAATAAAACAAGACCGGAAGCACCACGACGAGCGTGATGAGGTCGAGCATCGTAGTCAGAAGCTTGCCGGTCAGGAACTCGCGGATGCGATATATCTGGCCGACGCGATACATGGTTTCGCCGGCCGGATTGCGCTCGAAATAATCGAGCGGCAGGCGAAGCAACCGATTGAAGAGGTGGAGACCGAGTTTGGTGTCGAGCCGCGCGCCGATCACCGAGATGATCAACCGCCGGGCGTGGCCGAGCAGCATTTCATAAGTAAAGACGATTGCCATCACGGTGGAAAGCAACACCAGCGTCGACACACTGTGGAACTGTAACACCCTGTTGACGGTCGCCATCACCAAAAGTGGCGGGAAAATCGTGAGAACGCTGAGAGTGAGCGACGCTAGGCCGATATCGCGCAGCGATTGGCGTTCGTGCATTACCAATCCGCCGAGCCAGCGCAGATTGAACGGTGCGTCGGTGGTCACAACACTGCGCGCGGCGCGTAACAGCACCGCGTCGCCAGCCCACACTTGGCTCAGCCGCAACTCGTCGACGGCGCGAGAAGCGCTGCCGGTCGGCGCGGAGGGATTGGAGATGAAGACAACGTTCTGATCCGGATTGGCGCCGGTGAGCAGACCGGCGCTGCCATCCTTGAACAGCAATACGACTGGCGACGAATCTTGGAAGCGCAGCAAGTGGCGCCAGTTCAAGCGAACCGCACGCGCCCAGATGCCAGCGTTTTGCGCCCACAACGACAACGACGCTGCTGTCGGAGTAGTCTCGTTGGGGGTTCGCGGGAAATCTTCAGGATCCAGTTCGACGCCATGATGGCGGCCGGCCTGAATCATAGCCAGAAGGGCCGAAGGCAACGAAGCATTTCGCCGGGGCGCGCTTTCATGCGCCGACGCCGGGCCCCGCGGGCCAGGACCCATGTTACTCGAACTATCGCCGCCTCTAACGTCCAACGCCTTACTCCGGCGGGCCAACCGCACTGAATATTATAGTAATGACACTATGGCTTCAAATAGCTGCGGCCCGTTGAAGATTAAGCCGGGCAAGTCGTTCAACTTGCAGAGAATGTTGGTAATCTTAAAAATAACAATTAGAGTTGTCGCGGCAGCCGGTTGTTAACGCTGTCGTTGTTAGCAATAAACGCCGCCAACGAAACGTGACGCGCACGCGCTTTTTGGCCAACACCACACGCCCAGGCGAACCAAGCTAACTCCCGTCAGCCAAGCAACAGCAAACTCACCGGAAGTCGCTCTCTTTCGAGTTCAGTCCCGCAAAAGCTGAGGGGCGAACCCTTTTCAAGGGATCGCCGCCTTGCTTGTCATCACATCAACAATGATGGGGCGCCATGGGGACGTGGTGTTGCGACCTGTAGGCGTCCTCAAGGCAACCGACCGAGCCGTGGCCATGCCCATCCGTTGTCGCACCCATGCCGTGGCCGCTGTCGCGGTTAGGCGTCCAATGCTCGCCACACGAACCGCTCACGTGAGAGAGTTCAGACACCAGGCCACGGATCATTTCCGGCAGCGAGAACTGACCGCCCCCGTGATCGGCGTTGCACGCATGACCGATTGTCGGTCCATCGGATCCGTGCATGAACCACCGGTCCCACGAGCCAAGCAGCGCGTCGTGGTTTACGTCGCACCCGTGACCAGGCGAACGCGGGTCATGCGGATCGGACGGCCCGTTCGGGTCGCGTGGGGCGCCGGCCCCACCGGTTGAGCCAGTACATCCACTCGGGTCGCCGCCGGTCGCACCCGTGTGTCCACGGTGCGGATCGTGTGCACCCGTCGATCCTGTCGAACCAGTTGCGCCAGTCGCGCCGGTTCCACCAGTGGTGCCGGTCGCACCGGTCGAACCGTGGTAATGATGGTGGCCAGTGGCCCCGGTCGTGCCAGTCGAGCCAGTAGAACCGGTCGAGCCGGTCGCGCCAGTCGAACCAGTGGTGCCAGTCGCGCCGGTCAAACCAGTGGTGCCGGTCGAACCCTGGTGATGATGGTGGCCAGTTGCTCCGGTCGAGCCCATCGAACCGGTCGTGCCAGTCGAACCGGTAGAGCCGGTCGAACCAGTGGTGCCGGTCGCACCGGTTGAACCGTGGTGGTGATGGTGGCCAGTTGCTCCTGTCGAGCCTGTCGAGCCTGTCGAGCCCGTCGAGCCCGTCGAGCCGGTTGCGCCAGTAGCGCCAGTTCCACCTGTGGAGCCAGTTGAACCAGTCGAACCGGTCGTGCCAGTCGAGCCCGTCGAACCAGTGGCACCAGTCGAACCAGTGGCGCCAGTCGAACCAGTGGTGCCGGTCGACCAAGTGGTGCCGGTCGAACCGTGGCGATGATGATGGCCAGTTGCTCCGGTCGAGCCCGTCGAACCGGTTGCGCCAGTCGATCCTGTCGAACCTGTCGAACCTGTGGTGCCAGTCGCGCCGGTCGAACCAGTGGTGCCGGTCGAACCGTGGTGATGATGGTGGCCAGTTGCGCCGGTCGAGCCCGTCGAACCAGTTGCGCCAGTCGAGCCTGTCGAACCGGTCGTGCCGGTCGAACCAGTTGAGCCAGTAGAACCGGTCGAACCAGTGGTGCCGGTCGCGCCAGTAGAACCAGTGGTGCCGGTTGAACCGTGGTGATGATGGTGGCCAGTTGCTCCGGTCGAGCCCGTAGAACCGGTCGCGCCAGTCGATCCAGTTGATCCAGTCGAGCCGGTGGCGCCTGTCGTTCCACTGGTGCCGGTCGAGCCGGTTGAACCGGTCGATCCTGTCGAACCAGTAGCGCCGGTTGCTCCGGTCGTGCCAGTAGCACCCGTCGAACCGTGATGGTGATGATGGCGGTGACCAGTCGCACCTGTTGTGCCCGTGGCGCCCGTCGAACCTGCTGTTCCGGTCGCGCCGGTCGCACCTGTGGTGCCGGTTGCTCCGGTTGAACCAGTCGATCCTGTCGAACCCGTCGAGCCTGTAGCGCCCGTCGAACCTGTTGTTCCGGTCGCGCCGGTCGCACCTGTGGTGCCGGTTGCTCCGGTTGAACCAGTCGATCCTGTCGAACCCGTTGAGCCTGTAGCGCCCGTCGAGCCGGTCGTTCCTGTCAGGCCCGGGTCGCCCGTCGGACCAGTCGTGCCCGTCGAGCCAGTCGCTCCCGTGGCGCCGGTCGAACCAGTCGCGCCGCAATTGTAGCCTAAGTCGGGAGGATCAGACACTCCCGGCGGTACGGCATCGATATGAGTGAGCGTACCGCTGATCAATCCAATTGAGGGACCCGACATTTTTTGCCTCACTCACTCTGACTTTCAGACTCGAGGTGCCTCAGCTCCGCAGGGATGGTGTCCCAGCGAGCGCTCGAGTCGTTGTGGCCTCAGGATTAGGTTTGACGTTCGTCGCAAGCGGCGCGCGGGACGCGACTGCCGCGCACGCGCTGGAAAATTGGTCTTGAGTTTTTGCTGCCGTGAACTGCCGATCGCCGCGCGAGTGATCGCGTCCGCCGAAATCCGCACCGGTCAGTCGTTGGGTTAGCTCAACAAGGTCAACTTGAGAGGTAGCAGCAATTCGCCATTTACGAAGTTTCGCCGCAGGTAAGAATTGATGCAATCAACCCTGGCCGAACTCACTCTGTTGGGGTACGGCACCTTTTACGGTTTGTTAGGAGTTACGCGCAATCGTTTCCTTAAGTTAGTGTTAAATGTACACCGGCGCGTTTACCTTTCGTTGGAACAAATAATCGCTAACGACGAGTTTGGGTCGCAATATCGACCTTTTAGAACGTGAGAGCTCATCGTTCAACTGGTTACTAAAAGTTTCCCAATTATTTTTACTTTTTGTTGAGAATAAAATTAACGCAAGCACCGCACTTCACCGGGGCCGAATACCGCCCGAATTCGTGGGCCACGCGGCGAAGGCAGACCACCTATCTTGTCAGCCGCCGTCCCAAGAACAGATCACGGCTGAGAAGGATAACGGCACTATGGTGAAGGCCGATCAGTCCCAGCCAGACTTTCACGCAGACCTTCACCGTCGCTCGAAGCAATGCGAATTGGCACGGACACAGGGCGTCGGAAACCGACACAGGGCGTCGGAATATGGCCAACGCCATGGTCTGAGCACATCTCGTTTGCTGCGATATCTCGTTGAGGGCTCCTGGCTACCTTGTTAATCCAGTTCTGGCGCCCTGGAACTGGTCCGGAAGCGGTGAGGGTGACATGGGTAAGCGTCAAGAAAATCACGCCGACGCCACGGCAACCGCGTCCAACGTTCCGTTCCGCGAGCATAACATTGCCCTTGAGTGGACCTCCGACAGCACACCGCTGTAGAAAACTATGGAGGACCAATGGCTTGAGCGCCATTTCGCTGTGGCAAGCATCTCCCCAAGCGGGTGCACGCAGAACTGATCTTTCCCGACATCGGTCAATTAGTTGCTGGCTCACACCAGATTGCTTTGGCAGGCTTTGGCCTTCTTTGGGATCAATCATTCTCGCCGACTTGGCCGCCATGCATCCGACCGAAATTCGTGTCTATCGCAACCGCGCCGCTCTCTCAGTGACTTGGGAGAACGGAGTAACAGTTTTATATCCGGCGACATTGCTGCGGGAGCGCGCCCGCGACGCCACTTCCGTGCGATCTTTCGTCGATGGCCGGTCGGCTCCGCCACCAGCCGACCTCACCATCACAGCAGTCGAAGCGGTCGGCAATTACGCGATCCGCGTTGCTTTTTCCGATGGGCACGACCGGGGCATTTTTCCATGGGCTTACCTCAAAGAGATTGATAGTGCGAACTCGACGCAGGTCGTGCTCGGTCACTGTCACTAGGAAGGAGCCAAGATGGACGAGATTCGCAGCGGGATATCGCAAGTCAATTGCGACGTCCTGGTGATGGGCGGCGGCACCGCAGGCCCAATGGCGGCTATTAGAGCAAAACAAAAAAGTCCCGCAGCGAATGTTATTCTGATCGAGAAGGCCAACGTCAAACGGTCAGGAGCCATCTGCATGGGGATGGACGGTCTCAACAATACCGTCATTCCCGGCTACGCGACACCGGAGCAGTACACCAAAGAGATCACCATCGCCAACGACGGCATCGTCGATCAGGCGGCGATCTACAAATACGCGCAAAACTGCTTCAGCATGATCCAGGAGCTCGATCGCTTTGGCATTCGCTTCCAGAAAAATCAGAACGGTGATTACGACGTCAAAAAGGTTCATCACATCGGCACCTACGTCTTGCCGATGCCCAATGGGGGCACCGTCAAGAAGGCGCTCTACAGGCAATTGCGCCGTGAGCGCGTGCTGATTTCAAACCGGTTTATGGCGACGCGCTTGCTGACTGGCCAAGACGGCCGCGTGGCGGGCGCGATCTGCGTCAACACGCGAACGGCGGAGTTCTTGGTGATCCGCGCCAAGGCCGTGATTCTTTGCATGGGCGCCGCGGGCCGTCTCGGCTTGCCGACTTCCGGCTATCTGTTCGGGACCTATGAAAATGCCGCCAATTCCGGCGATGGCTACGCAATGGCTTATCACGCCGGCGCCGGACTTGCGAACCTCGAATGCTATCAGATCAATCCCTTGATTAAAGATTATAACGGTCCATCCTGTGCCTATGTTGCCGGTCCGTTCGGCGGCTACACTGCGAATAACGAGGGCCGCCGCTTCATCGAATGCGACTATTGGTCCGGCCAAATGATGCAAGAGTTCTATAACGAATTGCAGTCGGGGAAAGGACCGGTCTTCCTCAAGCTCAATCACCTCGCGCCGGAAACGATCTCGGAAATCGAGCGCGTGCTCCATAATGTTGAGCGTCCAACCAGGGGCCGCTTCCACTCTCGGCGAGGGACCGACTATCGCGAGGCGATGATCGAGATGCACGTCTCGGAAATCGGCTTTTGCTCGGGTCATTCCGCCTCGGGCGTCTACGTTGATGAGTTCGCGCGCACGACGATTCCGGGCCTTTATGCCGCCGGCGACATGGCGAGCGTGCCGCACAATTATATGCTTGGCGCCTTCACCAACGGCGCATTCGCCGGCGAGGGTGCCATCGAGTTTGTCAAGGAAGTGGATTTCGCTGAATACGACTCCGCTGCCGTTATCGCAGAACAGGAGCGTGTGCTGGCGCCGACCAAGCGTGAAGACGGCATCCCACCCAACCAAATCGAATACAAAACGCGCCGCTTAGTGAACGATTATCTGCAGCCACCGAAGATAACACGGAAGATGGAACTGGCGCAGCGGCGCTTGGCCGAGGTGCGCGAGGACATCGACAACGCGATGTACGCGCGCGACAGCCATGAACTGATGAGGGCATTGGAGGCGCAATCGATCCTCGACTGTGCCAATATGGCGGCCGCCGCCTCACTTTACCGGACGGAAAGCCGATGGGGTCTCTACCACAATCGCGTCGAGTATCCCGAGCGCGATGACAAGAACTGGTTCTGCCATTCGATCATGACCAAAGGCACCGACGGCAAGCCAACGCTAACCAAAAAGGCGGTGGCGCCCTACGTCGTCCAAATCGAGGAGCATGAGCGCGACGCCTATCACCGACAGCGCATCCATTCCTCCGAGGCGGCCGAATAGCGGACACTCATGCGATTAGGAGGCGTTTCATGCCTTTGGCTAACACTTCAACCAGTGTTCCTGTCCTCGTCGACGAGGATAAATGCATCGCCGACAAAGGCTGCACGGTCTGCGTCGATGTGTGCCCGCTCGACGTGTTGCGCATATCCGAGCTGACCGGCAAGGCTTACATGAAATACGATGAGTGTTGGTACTGCATGCCGTGCGAAGCGGACTGTCCGACCGGCGCCGTGACCGTCAATATTCCCTACCTGCTGAAGTAAGGGCGATATGGAAGCGACCAGGCCATTCGAGGATTTTGGCGATATCGAGGTCATCGCCGCGGCTCTCGATGATCCGGATCCTGGTACTCGCCGGGTCGCGGTGATGGATCTCGCCGATACCGCCGCGCCCGAAGCCATTCCGTATCTCGCACGTGCGATCGCCGACTCGGCTTCCGAAGTGCGGTTGCAGGCAGCCATTGCGCTCGGCGGCTTCGACGGTCCGGTGGTGGCAACGGCGCTTGCGGGAGCGCTAACCGATGCCGACGAGTCGGTGGCGCATGCAGCGTCGGATAGCTTGACAGAACTGAAAGACCCGGAGGCGGCCAATCCGCTGTTTGCCTTTCTCACCGCCGACAGTCCGTTTGTCCGCATGTCGGCGTTCCGCGGAATCAAGGAACTGCGGCGGCCAGAATCACTCAAGCCCGCCGTCACCGCATTGAACGACCCCAACGAATCCGTGCGCGAGCAGGCGGTATCGGTAATCGGCTGGCTCAAACTCGAGGAATCGTTGCCCGCCTTGATCAGCGCCTGCCGCGATCGCGAAGCCGCAGTGCGGCGCGCGGCGGTTTCGGCGCTCGGCTTCTCGACGAGCGCGCGTTCGGCCAATGCGGTGACGTCAGCGCTCGACGATCCCGATTGGATGGTGCGGGAAATCGCGGCCGAAACATTGGCGCGCACCGCGGGCGCCGAAGCCGGCAAGCGCCTGATTGCCGCGCTCGCCGATCAATATTGGCAGGTGACGCTCAAGGCGGTGCGCAGCCTCGGCAAACTCCACGTCTCTGAGTCAGTGAGCGCGGTCGGACCGTTGCTCGGTCACGACAACAGCAATCTGCGCAAGGAAGTCGCCGCCGCTCTCGGCGAAATCGGCCAGCCTTCCGCGCTGGCGTATCTGCAGAAACACGTCGATGATCCCGATCCGGATGTTCGCAAGAATGTCCGCTGGGCAATCGGCCGGTTGCGGGAGGCGTAGATCGCGAAATCCTACGATGGCGGCGATGCGACGATGCCGCTGGGTGCTTTAACCGACAAGCCCAGGCTGATGTCCGTTCCGCGGGCACCGGCGTCGCCCGAGGCTGAACCGGCTTTATCTCCAGCTCCGGCAACGCTGAAATACATACGCATCCGTGACTGGTTGATGGACCGCATCCTGTCATTAGACCTTAAGCGCGGCGACAAGCTGCCATCCGAAAACGATCTGGTAGAGCAATTCAAAGCGAGCCGCGTGACGGTGCGGCAAGCCCTCGAAGCCTTGCGCGCCGAAGGCATTATCGAGAGCCAGCAGGGCAGAGGATGGTTTCTCCGCCGCGTACGCGCGATTCAGAATCTTGGCCGCCTTCAGGGCTTTGGTGAGATGCTAGCGCCGATGGGTGTACGGGCGCGCTCCACCGTGCTCGACCGGACCGAGTGCGCCGCCCCGGAGGCCGTCGCAAATGCCTTTGGAATGCCGAAAGACGCGAGTGTAGTGCGCATCGCGCGCCTACGCATCGCCGGCATCCGAGTGATGTCCTACGATCTGAGTTACTTTCCCGTCGACATCGGCAGGAGGCTCCTGCGCGAAGATCTTGCGGGACAGGACGTGTTTGTGCTGCTTGAGCGTACGCTTGGCATGAAACTCGGCTTCGCCGATGTGACGATCGAAGTCGCGCCTGCCGACAGCGATCCCGCCAATAGGCTGAACGTTGCGCTGGGTACCCCAATTTTCAAACTGACGCGCCTTACGCACGACGGCCGCGGCGTTCCGATCGATTTCGAATACGTCTACGGGCTGCCCGAAGCCCATCAGTTCACCGTCCGGGTGCCGCGTCGATGAGCGCGATGGATCGGCGTGTCTTGATGGCGACGGTTGCGGGCGTTTGCTTGTCGCCGGCCGCGGCGCTCGCCGCCTCCGACGACGCTTTGCCACTCATCGAACTGCCGGGCCACGTGGAGGCGCCAGATTTCGTCCTTCCAGATCTCTTGGGCGCAGCGCATCGTCTGTCGGACTATCGCGGCCAGCCAGTGCTGATCAGCTTTTGGGCCGTTTGGTGCCCGCCATGCAGGCGCGAACTGCCTTCGCTAGCTGGTCTGAACGCACGGTTGAAGGACGCAAGTATTGCAGTTCTGGCACTCAACCTAGGCGATGGCCCCGAACGCGTTGGTGCCTTTCTCGCCGATCATCCATCACCAGGCCTGCCGATCCTGCTCGGCCAGAGCGCTACTGGAGACGCTTGGCATGTGCAGGGGTTACCAGTCGCCTACGCAATCGACGCCTACGGCATTTTGCGGCTCGGTGCCATCGGCGAGCGGGACTGGGAAACACCTTCGATCGAACGCCAGTTGCGCACGCTCAGCGAGGCAGCTCCGCGGCGGCCGAGCCCGGTCCAGCCGATCGTTGTGCGATCGCGATCCCGGCGCGGCCTTGCCCAACTTGTATTATAGTTGTCTATCCGGTTTGCCCGCTCACGCCGCGTTTCGGCTGCGCGCCAGCCCAAGCTCTGAGCAGTGATGCCACGAGCATTAGTCGGCAAATCTCTCACAAATCGCGAATTTATAGTCAAGCCAATGGCTTATGGCCAAATCCAAACGGCCTACGAATTTGGCATGCCGTTTGCGCCGGATAATCCAGAGCCGAGAACAAGTTGCGGCTCAAACAAGAGGAATTCGACATGATCCGCTCGAAACTCCTGCTGGCGACGGCGATGGCCCTCTCATGCGCTGTGTCGGCTGAGGCCAACACGATCGAAATCGGCATCGGGCACCAGAGCATGTGCACCGATACCTACAGCGCCGGGCTGGTCATCAAGGAATTGGGCCTGCTTGAAAAGCGGCTGCCCCACGATGGTCCATACAAGGACGTCACTTACAACATCACCTGGAAAGACTACTCGTCCGGAGGACCGATCACCAACGAGATGCTGGCCGACAAACTCGACATCGGCATTATGGGTGACTATCCGCTGATCGTGAACGGCGCCAAATTCCAGGCAACCAATAGCCTGCGCAGTCTTTACGTAGCGGGTACGGGCTACAATCTGCGCGGCTCCGGCAACGGCATCGTCGTTCCCGTCTCTTCGAATATCTACTCGATTGACGACCTCAAGGGTAAATCGATCTCCACGCCGATCGGCTCGGCCTCGTGGGGAATGCTGCTCAAGGCGATGCAGGACGCCAACATTCCGTCGAGCGCGTATCAACTGAAGAATCAAGCGCCCGCCGTGGGCGCCGCCAATATCGCTGCCGCCAAGATCGATGCACACGCCGATTTCTGTCCGTGGTCGGAAATCATGGAGTACCGCGGCACCGGGCGCAAAATCTATGACGGCTCGGAGACCGGCGTGCCCTATCTGCACGGCGCTGTCGTCCGGCAGGACTTTGCCGAGAAATACCCCGAAGTCGTGGTCGCCTTCATAGAAGCGATTTACGACGCAGGGCAGTGGATCAACGCCGATCCAATGCGCGCGGTGGAGAAGATGGAGAAATGGTCCGGCGTCGAGAAGGAAGTCCTCTATCTATACTTTTCGAAAGGCGGCCTCCTCACGCTCGATCCAACCATCAAGCCGAAATGGATTGACGCGCTGAAATTCGACCACACCGTGCTCGAGAAAGAGCAGGCGATTCCACCGCTCGACTTCGATGCCTGGGTCACCGATAAATACATCAAGGTCGCCTACAAAGATCTCGGCCTCGATTACGCCAAGCAACAGGCCCAGATCGTCGATCCAAAAGTCGCCAATGACGGCTTGCCGATGGAAATCTGGCACGCCCGCGACGGCATCAAGGACTATCCGACGATAGGGGAATTTCTCAAGGCGGTGGCCGCGTACAACGCCGAAGGCGCCAAGCTGAACGCGACCTACGTCTACGACAAGGAGACTGGGCTCAAACTGTTCGGCAACAGCGCTTTCTACGTCAAGACTGCCGCCGGCGAGTTCTCCGCGTTCCTGCGCAAGCCAGAGGCGGAAGCTTACGCCCATAAAGTCGGCGGCTCCGTGCTGACTTTTGATCAGGCGTGGAACTCATTCGCCTCATAAGGCTAGCCGCGACCCGCACCTGCGACAACCGCTACAGGTGCGGGTTTTGCCGTGGAGAGCCAAAAGCTGCTGGCTATAGAGAATGACATAATGAAAAATTCGACGCTCGCGCTGGCCACCGAGATCGAAGCAGAAAGCGAAGCAAAACTGCCCGCCGAACCCGTTGCAGTTCATCTGGGCGCTGAGCTGCCGAAGCGGCTGCCTAGGGCCGAACCACCGCCGACTAAAGTGAGTGCTCTTGCAGGCGCAATCGAGAATACCGATTGGCTCGGGTTGACGCGTAGCTGGACTGTCCGCGCACTATCGTTGCTCATCGGCATCGCGATTTGGGATTGGGCCTGCGCGCACAAGTTCAATTTCTTCATCAATTTCGAAAATGTCCCGTCGCCGCTTGTCGTGCTTGCAGCACTGATCAAGCACGCGCAGGAGCTGACGTTTTACGTCCACATTTTCGTCAGCATCAAACGTATCCTAATCGGCTTTGCGCTCGCGAGCGCCATCGGGATCGCTCTCGGTGCGGTGATGGGGCGATCGAAAATCGCGCGCGACCTCGTGATCCCCTACATCGAGATCCTGCGGCCAATCCCAGCGGTGGCGTGGATTCCGCTAGCCATTCTGATGTGGCCCACCGAGGAATCCTCAATCATCTACATCACGTTCCTGGGTGCCCTGTTCCCCATAGTGCTCAATACCGTCCACGGCGTAGAGCAAACGCCCGAGGTGCTGGTGCGGGCGGCCCAGTCGCTTGGCGCAAAGCCGTTGCACATCTTCTGGCATGTCGTGATGCCTGCGGCATTGCCGTCGATTGCCACCGGGCTTTCGATCGGCATGGGCGTGTCGTGGTTTTCGCTGCTCGCCGGCGAGATCATCTCCGGCCAATACGGCATCGGCTACTTCACCTGGAACGCCTACTCGCTGATCAACTATCCCGACATCGTCGTCGGAATGCTGATGATCGGCCTGCTCGGCACGCTGTCAACGCTGGCGGTACGCAAAATCACCCAACCCTTGCTGTCATGGCAAAGGAAATCGCGATGACCGCCGTCCCCCTCGAATATGCCTATCGATCGACCGGCGCGGCGTGGGCGGTCATGACCGGGGCCGTTCGCTGGCGATACACTATTCTCGCATTCGCCATCGGCTTTCCGATTGTGTTTTATCTGTTTCTGCTCGGCGTGCTTGTCGTGGAATACGGACATCTGCCGAATTACCTCACGCCCTATAACTGGATCGCGAACGTCCTGCGCATCATTCACCACACGCGATCGGTGGCCGACATGGTGCCCATCATTCTCAACGAATGGCTGCTCGAAATCGGCTACATGAATTACGACTACGGCCACGGCGTCGCCGAGTGGAGCCTTTCGATAATTCCGCACAAGCTCGTGATCATGTCGCTTGCCGGAGCGCTGATCGGCCTCAACGTCTCATTGCTGTTCGAGCGGCAATCGGCGCGAACCTTGACCCAGCAGTGCGTTCTGGCGTGTCGGTCGGGCTTTCTAACGAGTTTCGGCGCTTTGTGCGCCGGCTTGACCAGCGCCACCGTCTTCTCTGTAGCGTGCTGCGCGGTACCGACCTGGGCCGGCAGTCTTGCGGTTCTCGGCGTCGAGACCTCGCTCGCGTACGCGCTGGAGCCGTTCGGCCCGATCGCTTCGCTACTTGGCATCGTCGCGCTCATCGTCTCGGCGCTGTGGATTGCGCGTGACAATAGCCCCGGGCGAAAGCCCGGACCGCTCGGGCAAGGTGCTCTGCCATGTTGAGCAGCGTCGCCGTCACGCCGCTCGCCTCAGCACGGCCGCAGCCCCGCAATGCGCGACGCCCGGGCATCGAATCGGGCCTCGTCGAGATCGATGGCGTGACGGTCATATTCGGCAAAGGTGGCAAGGCGCACAAGGCGATCGAGGAGACCTCGATTCGCGTCGAGCCCGGCGAATTCGTCTGCATCATAGGTCCCTCCGGCTGCGGCAAGTCTACGCTGCTCAACGCTGTCGCAGGTTACGTCAAGCCCGACAGCGGCCAAGTCAGCGTCGATAGCGAAAAGGTGACCCGCCCCGGGCCGGACCGCGGCATGGTATTCCAGCAATACTCGCTGTTTCCATGGAAAACGGTGAAGGACAACGTCGCATTCGGCCCTATGGTCGCCGGCCAACCCTATGCCGCAGCGGAAGCGGTGGCGCGAACATTTCTCGACATGGTGGGCCTGACGCACTTCGCCAACCGCTATCCCGCAGAATTGTCCGGCGGCATGCAGCAACGGGTGGGCATCGCTCGCGCACTTGCCAATTACCCGCGGGTTCTCTTGATGGACGAGCCGTTCGGCGCGCTCGACGCTCAGACCCGGCAGATGATGCAGGAAAACCTGCTCAATATTTGGACCGAATTCGGCACAACGGTCCTGTTCATCACACATGATATCGACGAGGCGATCTTCCTGGCTGACCGCGTGCTGATCATGAGCGCCGGCCCTGGACGGATTATCGCCGATCTTGCCGTCAATCTGCCGCGACCACGGCTGCCCGAGGTAACCGCGGAGCCGGCATTCGTCGAACTCAAGCGCCATTGCATCGCGCGCATTCGCGCCGAAAGCCTCAAGGCTTTCGAGCAGCAGAATCGCTGAGGCGGACGCAAGTGTTGGCATGTCGGACGATCTGCCTCCTGATCGTGGCAGCCGTCCTATCGCTAGGCGCCATTGTGGTTAGTACACGCGGACGCGCAGGAGACATGGTGGACATGACTGGCGTCGAACCTTGGGACACTTGTGGCGAGTGTCATGGGTTGGACGGGGCCGGTAATCACATCAAGTTTCCGCGAATTGCCGGCCAGAGACCTTCTTACATTATCGGCGAGCTGCGCGATTTCCGCACCGGACGCCGCAAGAACGACGACGGTCAGATGCAGCAGATGGCGACCGACTTGGCAGAGGCGGATTTTCAGCGCGTTGCCGAATGGTTCGCAAGCCAAACACCACCCTGGCCCAAACTCACGATTGAGACGGAGCCTGATCTTGCGCGCGCACGCGAATTCGCGGTGTTGGGAATAGGCGACGTTCCGGCCTGCCTGTCATGCCACAGCGCTGCATCGCTCGGAGCGCTTGACCTTCCGGTTGATGCGCCGCGCATCGCCGGCCAGCGCGACTACTACATCGTCAAGGAACTCAACGACTTTCGCGACGGCCGGCGCAGCAATGATTTCCATCACATCATGGATAAGATCGCGCGAAAGCTCAGTGACACTGATATCGCGAGTTTGGCAATATTCCTGTCGCAGAATCCCGATCTGCATGAGCTGGCGGTCCCATGAACAGACCACTTCGGCCGATGGCCACAATCGCTTCCGCCGAACCCGCCCTTTTTTTGGCGGAAACGGTGAACGATCTGAGTGGTGGGGCGAATTTTCTCGCTCGGCTTTCGCGTGAAGAATGGGAAGCCGTCCGCCAGAGCGGCAGCCCGATCACGATCAAGGTCGGCAGCGCTGTTTTCCAGCAAGGCGCTCTGCACAAGGGGATCTGGCTAATCGAGGCAGGCATCGTACGGACCTATTACGCCGCACCATCGGGCCGGCAGATCACGCTTGCGTATTGGCCAGCCGGACATTTCGTTGGCGGGCCGGAGATTTTTGGCGGCGGCGAGCATGTCTGGTCGGCGGACGTGACGCAGAACTGCCATTTGCTTTATCTGCCGGCCACTGCCATTCGTAGACTAGTGGAGACGCAACCTTCCTTTGCGCTGTGCTTGATCGAAGGCTTGGTGGCTAAGGGCAAATGCTATTCGGCGCTGGCGCAAATGCTTGGGACCCGCTCGGTCGTCGAACGGTTGACGCAGCTGCTCGTAATCCTTGCCGAGACTCATGGTCGCCGCGATGGCAATCGCCTTGTCATCGAGCGCAAGTTCACACACGACCAGATTGCCACGATCGTGGGCTCGACGCGGCAATGGGTGACCATGACGCTGGATAAGTTTCAGAAGCGAGGAATCATTTCTGTGGCGAGGCAGTCGATCGTCATTGAGCGTTACGATTTGTTGATGGCACAGGTCAACGTGGATTGAATGAATTAGCGTATTCCGAGCAAAGCGCTAGTGTAGGGGGTGGCCGCTGTTCCCCCATGTCCTAATTCGCGCCTTGCTGTTCGAAGGCGAGCAGGCTCTCGACACGGATAATGTCGAGACATTGTTCTTTCAGAGCGATATAGGACGAGTCGAACACCACGGTGTTCGAGCGCGGCCGCGGCAAGGAGATTTTCAGATCGCATTTGATGCGCCCGGGGCTCGCGCTCATGATCAAAACTCGATCGGCGAGAAAAATCGCTTCATCGACGTCGTGGGTGACAAACACGATAGTGGTTCCGATCTGGGCCCAGAGCTTTAGCAGATGTTCCTGCATGAAGATTCTAGTCTGCGCGTCGAGCGCCCCGAATGGTTCGTCCATCAGCAGAACTCGCGGCTTGTTGGCCAGGGCGCGCGCTAACGCGACGCGCTGCTGCATGCCGCCCGACAGCGTGTGCGGATAGGAATCCGCAAAGCGCGCAAGGCCGACCATCTTAATCAGCGTTTCGGTGACCTCCGCGACGTCGGTTCGGCTCTTGCCGAGCATGCGCGGCCCAAAGGCGATGTTTTGGCGCACCGACTTCCACGGGAACAGATTGGGTTGCTGGAACACCATGCCGCGATCGCGACCGGGCGCGATCACAACCTGGTCAGCCACCGACACGTGACCCTCGAAAGGGGCTTCGAAGCCGGCGATGGCGTTGAGCACCGTCGACTTGCCGCAGCCGGACGGGCCGAGCAGACAGACGAACTCGCCGCTCGAGACTTGGAAAGAGATACGATCGACCGCTATGTGCTGCCCTTTCGGGGTGTCGAAAACGATGGTGATGTTGTCGACGTCAATTTCGACATTGTTGGCGGAAGGCTTGCCTTGGGGCGCGCTTTCGGTCACGGCCTGCTCGTCACCAAGCCGTGCTTGGACTCGTCATCGCCACCACACAAACCTTTGCGCAAGGCCGGCGAAGGCGCGATCGGCGATGAACGACATGGCGCCAAGGACGATGAGGCCGCTCATGACCTGCCCGGTCTGAAGGTTCTGCTCCGCAATATTGATCCGGTAGAAGATGCCGGCGAAAGCTCCGGCGAGTTCGGCCGCCACCAGCGTGTAGAAGGAGATGCCGACCGCAGTCCGCAAACCGACGACAATATAAGGTAATGCGCCCGGAAGGATAATTTCGCGCAGTAGCTTCCGCTGCGGCGTCCCGAGCGCCAACGCGGCTCTGATGAGACCACTGTCGACCTTCTGCACACCGAGATGGGTGGAGAGCCATACGGTGAAAAACACGCCCCAGAAGACCAGGAAGAATTTTCCAGCTTCCGATAAGCCGAACCACAGGATAACGATCGGCACGAAAGCAATGGGTGGAATTGGGCGCAAGACATGGAAGAGCGGTGAAAAGAGACTAGAGAACAGCGGATATCGCCCAGTCAGGACACCAAATACAACGCCGCAGGTAGCGCCGCCCACGAACCCAATCACCACCCGATAAATGCTGAAGCCAAGATCGATTGCGAATTGGCCGCTTCTAATCCACTCCAGCATCGCGACGGCCACAACCGACGGCGGCGGAAACAGAACAATGTTGACCACCCCCGAGCGCGATACTATTTCCCAAAGGCCCAAAAAGAAGGGAATCGACAAGACGGAAACAATCGCAGTGAGCCGGAGGTATAGCGAACCACGAGAGTTCGTCCTATCGCGCATTGCGGAGCTCCAAATGGCACCGCCGCTTTGAGCATGGTTGCTCAACTGCCTGAGTAAGTCACCCGACTGGGGTCGACATTCTTCAACGGCTTGTCGTCAATGACCTTGAGAAAGTCCGGCATTGTCGCGTCAGGCGGATGATTTCCGCTCGCCAGACGCCAGGCCGCATGCGCCTTGAGAATAGCGACCTGCTTGTCGTCAAGCACGACGTGATAAACATAGTCGTCCCAGAGCGCCGCAAGTTCGTCGCGATTCATGCCGACGGCTTGCGAGACCACGGTGATCGCGTCGCCGGGGTTCGCTTTCATCCACGTCTCGGCATCGATCATTGCCGCGATAAATTTTTCAATTAACTCTTCATTTTGCGCCAGATAAGGGCGCATCACCACAATGTTGAACGTCTCGGAATAGACCCCTTTGGTGTCGATCTCGATGACTTTATCGCCGAGCGCCTTCTTCGCATTGGCGATGTACGGCTCCCAGGTGTCCATGGCGTCGATGCTGCCGGCTGAAAGCGCCGCAAGCATTTCTTGCGGCCGCAAATTGACGAGCGTGACATCGTTCGGCGTCAAGCCGGCTTCTTTCAATAGCGTCGCGGTATAGACTTCGCTGCCGGTGCCCGCAGTAAAGGCGATCTTCTTGCCCTTTAGATCGGGCTTGGTCTTGATGCCTGATGTGACGCTCGCCACCGTCTTCAGGTCCGAGTATTCCATGCGCGCGAGAAAGGCGATCGGCTGGTGCGCCATTGCGGCCGCCGTGGTCGGCGCTTCTGCCGTCGTAGCGATATCAGCGCCGCCGCCAATCACCGTATTGAGGCATTGCAACCCGCTCGTAAAATTGCTTACGGTGATGTCGAGGCCATGTTTCTCGAACAGGCCCCTCGCCTTCGCGACGATGACGATTCCAGAACCCGGATAAAGATTTTGCGCCAGGCGCGCCTTCAGCAGCTCCGAGGAGGCGGAGTTGCCTGAAATTGATGCAATAACCGCAGCGACCGCCGCAATTGTTGCCAGATGGCTTCGTCGCATGTTGCGGCTCCATGATAAGCACTGCGCTATCCGGCAATAGCGGCAATTGCCAATGATGCTCGGCGATCCCCTTTAAGGGCAGCAAGCAATTAGTTGACAGAGACGGTCTTTGGGTGACGTGCAAACTCGAAATAGCAACACCTATGCCACATCACGAAACGCCGTTCGAAGTCGCCGCATTGCAAGCGCTGTTTCGCGCCGGCAAGACCAATGCTGCCGACGTTGTGCGCGCGGCTTATGAACGAGTTCGCCAAGCCGACAGGCCGGATGTGTGGATCAACGTCCGATCGGAAGCCGATGCCGTCTCCGCCGCGGCGGCGCTGGCGAAACTATCGCCGGACGATTTGCCGCTCTACAGCGTGCCGTTTGGGGTCAAGGATAATATCGATGTTGCCGGCCTGCCGACAACGGCGGCGTGTCCTGCTTACGCCTACGTGCCCAGTGAATCCGCGCCGTGCGTCGCGGCGCTCGAGCGGGCCGGCGCGATCTGCATCGGCAAGACCAATCTCGATCAATTCGCGACCGGGCTGTCAGGTGTTCGATCGCCTTACGGCGCCTGCGGCTCCGCCTACGACCGCAACGTGATTGCCGGCGGATCGAGCTCCGGATCGGCAGTGGCGGTCGCTCTCGGCGAGGTGGCTTTCGCCTTGGGCACCGATACGGGCGGGTCCGGCCGCGTTCCCGCCTCGCTCAATAATGTCGTCGGTCTCAAGCCGACGATCGGCGCGATCTCGACGCGAGGCCTAGTGCCGAATTGCCGCACGCTCGACTGTGTCTCCGTGTTCGCTAAAACCGTCCCCGACGCGGTTGCCGTTGCGGACGTCATGCGCGCATTCGATGCCCGCGATCCGTTCTCGAGGCGCCACCCCGCGGACTTCGTCCAAGGCATGATCGATCCGCCGCGATCGTTTCGCTTCGGAATTCCGCGAGTCCAGGACCTTGAGTTTTATGGCAACAAAGAGGCGCCGCAGCTTTTCGGCGGGGCGGTCCGGCGCATCGAGGAGATCGGCGGTACCGCCGTTCCGATAGACTTCGCGCCGTTCCGTGAAGCCGGCGTGCTGTTGTTCGATGGCCCATGGGTCGCCGAACGGTTTCAGGCGGTCGGCGCGTTCGTGGCTGACCATCCAAGTGACGTTTTGCCGGTGACCCGCAGCATCATTGAATCGGGATCGCGTTGGAGCGCGGCGGACGCTTTCACGGCGCAGTATCGCCAGCAGACGCTTAAGCGCGAGGCCGAGGGAATTTTCTCGTCAATTGACGTACTTGCTGTTCCGACGGCCGCCACCTGGTTCACCATTGCTGAAATGCTTGCGGAGCCGGTGAAGCGCAACTCGATGATGGGTTACTATTCCTACTTCGTGAATTTGCTGGACCTTTGCGCCGTTGCGGCACCGAGCGGATTCTACAGCAACGGAATCCCCGCCGGGGTTACATTCGTCGGACCCGCCTTCCACGACAACCTTTGCGCGGCGATCGCCAATCGCTTCCATAAGACCCTACCAAGTCGAGCGAAATAAGCGGTCGCGGTATCACCACATGCGCTGTGACAGTGCTCGAGATCTCCCTTAAGCCCTCGTGCGTTTATCATCATCACCACTGCGAAGCCGATGGATTCGGTCGCCGCCCCAAAAAGGACCGTTTTTACGTGGTAATTCACCGTTAACAATAACAATTAATGGGCAGTTAGGTAGTCGCGACGGCGGCGTTTACATCTCTGCCCCGGACCGGCGCCGCACGAGTTGCGTTGGGGACGCGTCTTTAATGGCCAGTGTGACAGCGAGCGCCGAGCCCTTGAATAGGGCCTTCGCGGCCTTCCAGGCTGGCGACCTGACGGGCTCCGAGGGGCTTTGCCAGGAGTTTCTGGCGCAACCCGATAAAACCGACTCGCTTTATTTAGACGCGCTTCACCTGTTGGCAGCAGCGCAATTTCGTGCCGGGCGCCCGTCCGATGCGCTTGCGAATTATGACGCCGCGCTCGCCATCAGGCCGCAGGCTGCCGATGTTCTCAACAATCGCGCTGTTGCCCTCAAGGCCCTTGGCCGCTTCGACGAGGCGATTGCGAGCTATGACAGGGCGCTGGCAGTGCGGGCGGATTTCGTCGAGGCGCTTGTCAATCGCGGCAATGCGCTCGTGCAGATGAAGCGGTTCGAAGAGGCGCTGGCGAACTACGATCAGGCACTCGCCATCCGGCCGGATAATTCAACGGTGCTAAATAACCGCGGCAGCGTCCTCAATGCTCTGGCGCGCTTCGATGAAGCGCTCACGAGTTTCGACAAAGCACTGGCGATCAGACCCGAATTCGTCGAAGCGCTCAACAATCGCGGCATTTCACTCAGCTCGCTGCGTCGTTTTGAGGAGGCACTCGCCAACTGCAAACAATCGCTCGCGGCGCGGCCCAGCAATGCACAGGCGCTTGCCACCCAGGGCCTTGTTCACCACGAGCTTGGACAGCTCAAGGACGCAGTGGCGAACTACGACAAGGCGCTCGCCTCCGAACCACAAAACTTTGAGTTACGTTGCCGCCGCGCCCGCGCGCTGAGCGCGCTCGGCCGTTTTACCGATGCGCTTTCCGACTACGACGCCGCACTAACGAGTCGGCCCGATTATGCCGAGTATTACAACCAGCGCGGGCTCGTGCTGATGGAGCTGAGGCGCTTCCCGGAGGCTCTGACCAGCTTTCGCAAGGCAGAAGAACTGCGGCCCGATTTTGCGGATGCGCACCGCAACGAGTTGAAGCTGCATCTCCTCACAGGCGACTTCCGCCGGGCCTGGTGGAAGGAGGACCAGCAATGGAAATGGGAAAAGGCCACCGCCTCGCCCAGTAAATCTAAAGAGCAGCAGTGGGATGGCTTGCAGCTCCTTTCCAACAAAACGCTCTTGCTCCACGGCGGCCAGTCTTATGCCGATGTTATCCAATTCTGCCGTTACATCCCGCGCCTTGCAGCGCGCGGCGCCCGCGTGATCGCCGACGTCGCGCCGCCTCTGCGAGAACTGATCGCCGGCATGCCGGGAGTAGCACAGGTTGCCTCCGACGACGGAACCGAGGTCAGGTTCGACCTCCATTGCCCGTTCGCCGCATTGCCGCGGGCCCTCGCAACGACGCTCGACACGATCCCCAACGCGGTCCCCTATTTGCCCGTGGCTCCCCAGGCGGCGGACCAATGGAACAATAAGCTCGGTGCAAAAGACCATGTGCGGATCGGCATCGTGTGGTCTGGAGACGCGTTGCAGGAAAATACCGGTGGCTCGATCGAGCTTGCCGGATTTTTGAATCTACTCAACGCCGACGCGACGTTCCTTTGCGCACAGCGCGACATATCCGGCGCCGACGTCGACCTCCTGCGAGGGCGGCCCGAGATCTTAACCTTCGGCGACGCACTTAACGATTTCTCCGAAGCCGCCGCGCTCGTCTCTCGCCTCGATCTCTTAATTTCTATCGATTCCAGCATGGCCCATCTCGCCGGCGCCCTGGGCAAACCGGTCTGGGTGCTGTTGCGCCATACGCCCGACTGCCGTTGGCTCATCGACCGCAAGGACAGTCCCTGGTACCCGACGGCCCGCCTGTTCCGGCAAAACGCAAATGGGAATTGGAACGACGTCGTCCATCGGGTCTCCACCGAACTGCAAAAGTTCATTGAAAAGAACGGTGCGAGCCCGCCGCTCGCTCCCGAGTTCTTAACAGATACGCAATTTCCGCAGCAAGTAACGTAATAGCAACACCCGTGCTGCGTTCGCTAGCCTTCTGCTTTTGCAGCGGACTGCGAGGCCGCTGCGGTTCTCAGTAACGAACTCGATATGGGCGGTGCTTGGGGCCGACGGAGTCGCCGCGGGCGCAGGCGAAGATTAGCAAGCACTGCCGTCAACGGGGCCGCTTACTTCTTTTGCTGTTTTCGGAGCCGCACCCCAGGGGACGCCGCCGTTCTCGTCCCCCAAGCATTGACATATTGATCGGGTTAGGAAATTTGGGTTCGTTTCGCCAAAAACGAAGCCCGTCATACAATCAAAAATGGCATTTATTGCATTATCCTACTTCTAGTTTTTCAGCCACGCCTCCCGCAGGTGGGGCGGCGGCGCTATTCACGAAGCGAGATTATGTCGGGCGAGATCGAAGTCTCTTATCGCAAATTTCCGCCGCGACAGCGCCCGGCGTTCGTAACGATCGATCACGGCCAGCTCCTGCGCCAGGTCGAACATGATCAGCAAAAAGTTCTTCGCAGGGCTGGACGAAGAGAGGACAGGAAGCAGATCCGACGGAATAGGCATTGATTCACGCTCGGGCTTCGACTCTCGATCCAATACGAACTTCAGTCCGTTTGTCAGCAATTTCTGAGGGACGCACCTGCCGATGGACAAAGAGTCCGAAAGGAGGTCTTGCCGTCTCTGCCGCACGCGAACGAGATCGATTTGTGCTTCAGCAATCCGGCGCGCCAAGTGAATAATCTCCGGCTCGGCATTGGGCCCGGCGATCTCGTGCGCCAACGCCTCCGCTTCGGCCGACAGCCAGCGATCGGACAGAACCGGGATGTTCAGGCCGTGGCGGCGAGCGTTGCGCGCCGATCGCGCGCGACCGGTTGCCGTTCGTGGTCCGGTGCCAGCGCAGGCATTAGCGCGGTTAGCCGCCAATTTCTCGGGGCTGGCCATGATGCGACTTCTTCTCCACCATTTCCATGTGCGCAAACGGCAGCGGTCCGATCGCCGCGTTTGGGCGCCGCGCGCTTAAATTCTCACGCAGCCTTGTCCTTGGCCTTTCCGTCCTCGATGACCTTGTACTCGGCATCGTGGATCGGCTCGGATGGCCGACGAAACTGAAGGCCCAGCATCGCCCTGTGCCGGTCGACTTCACGCACGACGGCGTTGCGGCGCGATTCCGCGGTCATGATCATCCGATCGATCCGTTCGACATTCTCCATCGTCTGCATCAACGCGGTCGTCATCGCGTCGTCAACTTCCTCCTCGATATTGCGGCCTGCTGTGGCGAAGATCTTTCGTATCTTGTTCTTGGCGTCTCGGTCGCCAGCTACCCATCGCCGGGCAAGCGCCTCGAACTCGTCGTCCAACGGGTCAGGCGCGCCGTTGTCCTTTGCCAACGTCGCATCGGAGTCATCTTCCGCAAGAGACTCAGCTGCGTTTCCCGTTTCTTTCGCTGAGCAGCGGTAGAGTTCATCGCTGAGCGAGTCCCGAAAGGCCTCGTTTATGAGCGTTGCCTTTAACCGGCGCAAACGAATGGCTTCCCAGTCGTGGTAGACGAAATCCCGTACCCATGTTTCTTCGATAATATCAGTCGGCTGCACCGTGGCCATGACCTGCTCCAAAAATTCGTCGTGATCAGCAGCATTCTCTCCCGCCAGCAACGGCGCCGGGCCGAAGAATGGAAACTTTCCCCGCTCGGCGCCACCGGATGACTCTTTTGGTTTTTTGGAGGCTGGCAGAAGCGGCCTGTTACGGCGTACGCGCTCGATCATTTGCATCTGGCTCCGGTTCATCGTTCCTCATTCTGGACCGATATTTTTTCCATCAGCCTCTGAAACTCCTTTAGTTCTTCGATGGAGAGTTTTGACACATCGTGTGTCGGTTTCGCTAGCAGTCCGATCTCCTTCGCCAATTTGAGATTGTCCACAATGGCACGACGATCGTCTTTCAACGCTTGCGCCACAAATTTACAGCAAATGGCTTCAATCGCAGAGACACGGACCCTTTGCCGGCCGTCCCGTATCATGATCCGCGCCGTGAACGCCTCTCGGAGGATCGACTCGATGTCGCAATTGCGACTCCTACGAGAGGGCCGACCGCCAGGATTGCCGGATACTCCCTTCTTGAGTCGCGTTTCAACCAGCGGGCTCCCGAAGCCCACCGGGCTCTCACGTTTCTTTGCCAACGGCGGCGATTGTGGCGGATTTTTACCGGACAGTTTTGCGTCGTCCATTTTAACCCTTCCGTGTTCGAACACTTCGGCTTCGATGACCGAGGTCGATTGCGAGACAACTGGAGTGGCGGCACATGCCGCACGGCAGAGTCGTCGGACAGCCAAGAGCGGTCCGCGCTTGAGTTTTGAAGACAACGTGTGGAGACGTAAGTGGAAGCCGCTTTAATAGCGACTTCGAGGGACTGCCCGCTTCTCTCCGCCCATTGCGGCTGAGGATGCAGTCACCAACACTGCAAGTAAAATAATGGCGCGCCGGCCATCCGTCAATATGCAATCTTAGGCTAGATGTGAATCGGCGCCCACCGTGAATAAAAGTAAGAAACGCGAACCCGATACTTAAGAAGGCGGCGTACAAGCTCACTGCGTGCGAGCGGGCCACGCTCCGCAAACTTAGCGAACGACGACAAGAGGCCAATCTGGCGCCACGCATGAAGGTGGTTTCGGACGGCAAGGTTACAACGATCTCGCCAGACCACTAGGCTGTCGCGCGCGGGCTAACTCATGGTGGCCCTCGGCACGCCGGACCATGATTTTGTCGATGGTCTTCTCCGCGAACTAGCCAATGCGAGTTCGCAAGACCGCTGGGTCGATGAGGGCGCCCTAAACTTCTTGCTTGCCGTGATCAAAGGGGTCAAACCGAAAGATCAGCTCGAGGCAATGCTTTCCGCACAGATGCGGTGATGCGCTTGCGCCGGATTGCAGATTGAAAGGCATTGGCCACTTCGAGCCGCCAGAGCGTCGGCACAACGGCGCCAGATTCGGAAACGCTGTCCTGGATTGCTTCCGTCGCCAGCGTCGTCTCGTCTTCGAAGTATCAGGAGACGGTCAACCACCAGGCTCATTTGCGACCTTGGTTGATCAGGTCTTTGATCTTAAGGCCACCAAGCGAGACGCCTTTTCTCATCTCGCGGATTTTTTTCACGGCCCTACGGCTGAGCTCGCGATCGAAGGCCAGACCCGGAGGGACAAGACGCGCGACAGACTCCACTTATCGCAGCGGAAAATCTGATCAGATAACCGGGGCCACTTCAATGCTCTGGTTGTGACCCAGCCATAGTCGTTCTTGTAAGCGTCGCAGTGCTGCTTAGCGAAGGAGATAAAACTCCTCGCGGACGGGTGTCCGACGCAGCGCAGGAGATTGAACATGTCCCTGGGGTTGATTGGCGATCGGCGTCGTTGGGACCTCTTTCATGCTTTTTTGTAGCGACTTGCGCGCGCCCGCGCTTTGCGCCCACCGCCCACTGCGGTAAGGCCGAAGGCTCGAAGCTGAAGGCGATTAGTCGCCTGTCGATGGCAGCTCCGCCCCCGATAACCGACATTGGGGCCGGGACAGCTGTTGGCGCCGATGGGATCAAAAGGCGACCGACAGCCGCATTTGGTTGATGTCGGTCCTTGCACCAATAGCGGAACGGTGAGGGCCAACCGGCTCGCGCTCCCTACCACCCGCTGGATGCGTCATCAGCCCACCGATTCGCCGCAACCGGCAGACTTGCCGTCCAGGGGCGATGGGATAGACTGCCGGCAAGCCCTCTTCTTCAAACCAGATGGCCCCATCCAAGGAGGAAAGCGAATGAATAAGCTGATAAAATGCGGCGCGTCCGCACCGGCCTTTGCGGCGCTGACTGCAGGCACCGCTTTGGTTGCGTTGACGCTTGCCACGCCCGCTTCAGCGCAATCGAACGAGCCGATCAAGATCGGCGTAATCGCCGAAGCGACGGCGGTTGCCGGCTCCTCGATCCCACAGGCCGCGCAGCTTGCTGCCGACGAGATCAACGCCGCGGGCGGCGTCAACGGCCGCAAGATCCAAATCATCTCCTATGACGATCATTCGACGGCGCCGGAAGCGGTGCGCGCCTTTCAGCGCGCCGTCAACGAGGATCATGTCAACGCGGTGATCGCCAGCTACATCAGCGAGGTCGTGCTGGCACTCGAACCATGGACCGGACGCCTGAAGATGGTCACGGTGACACCTGGAGCCGCCTCCGACGTCATTACCCAAAACATCGCCAAGGATTACGACCACCTCAAATACATGTTCCACGGCTATGCCACGTCGACCAGTATCGCGGATGCCACGTGCGACGCCGCCAAGGACCTCCTGGTCCAGCAGCTGCATATGCAGTCGGCCGTGGTGATGAGCGAGGACGCCGCCTGGACGACGCCGCTCGATGAAGAATATTTGAAATGTCTGCCGAAGATCGGGATCAAGGTGGTCGATCACATCCGCTTCTCGCCCGACACGACAGATTTCACCCCGATCTTCAACAAGATCGAAGGCGAAAAACCGAACGTCATCATCACCGGCATTTCTCACGTCGGGGTGCAGCCGACGGTGCAGTGGAAGCAACAGGAAGTGCCGATCCCAATGTTCGGCGTGTCCTCGCAAGCGACCAACTCGAGCTTCTGGAACGACACCAACGGCGCCACCGAAGGCGTGCTGTACCAGGGCTTCTCGGGTCCCGATGTCGCCGTAACTCCCAAGACCTTGCCGTTCGTGGCGGCGTTTGTGAAACGCTTCGGCAATACGCCGTCCTATTGCGGCTATACCGCGTATGACGAGGTCTATTACCTCGCCGACGCCATCAAGCGGGCCGGCTCGACCGATTCCGACAAGCTGGTCGATGCGCTGGAAAAGACCGACTACGTCGGCACGATCGGCCGTGTGCAATTCAAGGGCAAAGACACCCCCAATCCGCACGCGCTCAAGATCGGCTCCGACACCATCACCGGCCTCATGCTGCAATGGCAGAACGGCAAGCAGGTCAATCTCTGGCCCGCCAAAGTCGCCAACGGCAAGCTGAAGTTCCCGCCCTTCATCAAAGTCGGTGCAGCCAACTGACGAGGGAAAGATCGACCTGAACTGATACTCCCCGCCCGCACCCGCGCGCGGGGAGTTTTCTTGAACATTGCCGCGTATCCCGTAGCCTCGGCCTGACCCATGGTGTTCTGGCAAATCCTGATCGACGGTTTTGCGATCAGTTCGCTTTACGCGCTCGGTGCCACGGGTTTCGCCCTCATCTTCGGCGTCTCCGGCGTGCTCAATCTCTCTCATGGCGCGCTGATGGTGGCGGCGGTGGTCGCCGCGTGGGCCGCCGGCAACGATCTGCATGCCGGGCCTTATGTGGGAGCAGCGCTCGGCATCGCAGTCGGCTTCTGCGCTACCATTGTGACCTACTTCGCCATCGTGGCGCCGCTGCAGAACTCGCGCAAAATCCGCGAGGAGGAAAAAGAAATCTTCATCCTCACGGCGACGCTGCTGTGGGGTATCATGATCCAGCAGCTCATCGCCTTTTTCTATACGGACAACGCCAAGACCGTGGCGCCGATCGTCGCCGGCGTCATCAGAATCGCTGGCGTGCGTACGCCGTCGAATGAAATCTTTACCGCCATCATATGCTGGCTGGTGATCGGGCTGCTCTGGCTCCTGGTCAACCGCACGCGCGCCGGGAAGGCGGTACTCGCCGCCTCCATGAATCCGCGCGGCGTCACGCTACTCGGCATCGAACTGTCGCAGATCTACATCGCGGTTTGGGCGATCTACGGCGTGCTGGTCGGCGTTGCCGGCGTGTTGCTCGGCATGTTTCTCGGCGTTTCCTCCTATAGTGTCGGGCCGTTGACCGCGAGCGCGTTCTCCATCGTCGTGCTCGGCGGCCTCGGCAGCGTGTCCGGAGCGCTGATCGCCGCCTACGTAGTCGGCTATCTGGAAACGATCACCGCGTATCTGATATCGCCGGCCTATCGCACCATTCCGGCGCTGCTCCTGCTCGTCTTGGTGATGTACATCCGGCCGCGCGGTCTCCTGGGGCGGCGTTAGATGGGATCGCTGTCGACAACGCGCATTCTTCTTGTGGTGCTCGGCGTGGCGGTGCTGGCGTCGCTTCTGCCGTTCTGGGTCAATGTCTACATTCTCGGGCTGTTGACCGCCGCCTACTATTCCGGCGTCTTTGCCATGGCGTGGGACCTGCTCTTCGGCTTCGCCAACGAAGTGAATTTTGGACCGACCTTCCTCATTGGCACCGGCGCTTATACGGCGGGCATCCTCGACAGCCTTTATCAGCCGCCAATTTGGCTCTGCGTCATGGCCGGCACGCTCGCCGCCGTCATCGGTGGCGTTGTGCTCGCGCTCCCGGCGCTGCGCGTGCGCGGGCCGTATTTCGGGCTCACCACGCTTGTCGCTGTCCTCATGCTGCAGAACTTCATCGTGGTCGATGCGCACCTGACCGGCGGTGAAAACGGGCTGACGGTGCCCGACGTGATCTCCATCAGCGACACCGTCAACTACGAGATCGCCCTTTGGTTCATGGCGATCAGCGGCGTCATTCTGTTCTCCCTGTCGCGCTCGCCGGTCGGGCTTATTCTGCAGGCAAGCGGCCAGGATGCAGTACAAGCCGGCGCGCTCGGCTTCAACGTCACCAAGCACAAGCTCACGGCTTTCATCATCAGCGCGTTCTTCTCCGGTCTCGCCGGCGCGCTGTTGGTCTTTTACGTGGGCTCGGCCTCGGTGAGCACACTGGTCGACATCACGGTCGGCGTCCAGATCATCATCGCGGCGGTGCTCGGCGGGCGGCGCACCATCCTGGGTGCCGCGCTCGGAGCCGTTTTCCTCGTCGCCATGAGCGAGGCGCTGCGGCCGCTCGGCGATCTGTCGAACTTCGTGGTGTTCGCGCTCGCGCTTGGCGTCGTGCTGTTCTTCCCCAAAGGCTTTTTCGGCCTGCTCATGCGAACGAAGGACGGCGGA
>JBAUYV010000353.1:0-2330 GCA_049584975.1 Xanthobacteraceae bacterium
TCAGAGGCCCACGCCTTGATCGCGGCCGCCGCCTTGGCCGCGCCGCCGCTGTCGATACCGCCTGATTGCGGCGCGCTCTAGGGTCAAAACTCAATCAGCGCACACGGCGACGACCGCATTGGGCGGATACCGCTCCTACCGTCATCGCCTTGGTAAAGACCGGAATGCGCACCAGAGCCGGCATTTCATTGCGAGCCCGTAGGGCTTCAACCACCCGAGCATGTATTACGCCAAGCCCTCATCTGCGCCCGCGCCTCCGCGAGTTCTGGCATCGGCGCAAAGCCCCTCCAGCGCTCTTGCGCGGACCGCGCGCCTCGACGCGGCTGGGCACAACCAGTGGACGTGAGCCTGGCCAGACTTGCGGCCTCTGGTTCGCGACCATGCGACTCACTTGCCGCTCGGGGCGGTCAAACTGGACCTAAAGGAGCGACATAGGGCAGCACCAAGCGCGAAAAAACCGGAGGAAAGTCGCCTCTCCTCCGGCCAAAATCGGTTTAGATCGAAGCTTAGGTCGCTCAGAACTTGTAGTTGAGGCCCAAGCGGGCGATCGAACCGTTGTAGTTGATCTTCGCTGTAGCGTAGGTGTTCGGAAAAATTGTGCTGGCAAGCGGATTGGCGATGATCACGTTGTGCGAGCTGCCGAGGTCATAGTACAGATATTCGCCCTTCAGCGTGATGTTGTTGGTGAATGCATATTCCACACCGCCGCCGATGGTCCAGCCGACGCGGGTGTTGCTGCCGCTGCTGCCGTTCCAATCCCAACCGTCGCGGTTGTCGAAGACGTCGAAGTGGTTGCTGCCGCCGCCGTAGGCGACGCCGCCCGTGGCGTAAATCATCAGGCGACTGTCCCAGAAACCGGTGTAGCCGACGCGAGCCCGGGTCGTGCCGAGCCAATCCAGCTTCCGCGAACCATTCTCTGTTAGGAAGTCGCTTCGGCCAAAGGGGTCGAAGAACGTCGCGCCAACAAAGTTGCTGTGACGACTCACGCTGGTCCAGTCGAAGTCCGTCTCGGCGCCAAGCACGAACGCTCCGGTCTGCCAGTTGTACCCGGCCTGACCGCCGCCGATGAATCCGGTCTGGCTACCGCCGAAAGTGCCGCCGGGCCACTCGGTTGAAAGGACCGGGAAGCCGCTGGTGAAAAGCTGCGACGACACATGGCCCGAGCCCCAGACCGCGCCGGCGTTCACGCCGATATAGAACCCGGTCCAGGTGAAGGGGGGCGGCACAAAGACGACGGGCGCCGGCGCCTCTTTCCTGGTCGGAAGATCGGCGGCCTGTGCAGCGACTGCCCCCACGCACATCAACGCCCCAATCGCGACGCCCTTGAGCCAACGATTGATCATCTGGTTGTCTCCGTGTCCCTGCGCGACGCAATACGCGACTCGACGCACGCCCGTTGCCATAATAGGATTCGTTTCGGGGAAGTCTATCCGACATTCTTTCCGGTCTCGCTTTTTCAGATCCATGTGGCAAAATCACAACAGATTGGGCGTGCGGAACCTGTTTTGCTTTAATCGGCGAAGCGAAAAACAGGCGAGACCATCCATGTGCAATGCTTATGAGCGGCCAAATCCAGCGAGCGCTTATCGAGATATTTGACCGCGAGCGCGACAACGCCTTCACGACCGAGGACCTGTGCGAGCGGATCTGGCCGGATTTTTGTCCCGACCAGATCAAGCGGAGTCACCGCAGCACCGTCATTCGAGCGGTGCGCCACATCGCTTCCCAGCGACCTGAAATCCAATGGCTCCATAGCCAGAGACTCGGCGGCTCGCTCGTGTTCTTCCGGCATGACGAGGTGATGTCGTACGCGATGGCGCGATTGAAAGCCGACCGGTTCCAACGGTATCGCAGCCAGCGATCGCACTGGAGCAGCGGCGAGGAAGCCTTGCGCCGCGTACTCGACGACGAAAGTTACCGTAAGCTCATCGGTCCGGGCGGCTCGTGGCGGAGGCAGGTCGAAATCTTTCTCGACCGACGAGCGCAGGCATGATCCGCATTGTCGTCGCGCTGCTTTAGACACTTTTCTATGATGAAGCGCCCACTTTTCCCGCGGAGCCAAAAACCCCTCGATCGGGCGTAGGCGTAGATCCCCGCGCCTCAGCCTGCGTGTTCGACGCAACGACCGCTCATGTGCGCATTCCTTCGGTACCAGGTAACAAACAGGAACGGCAGCAATGGGTCGATTCGAGACGTCGTCTCAAATGCTGAAGGGTTTCGGACGCCGGCCCCTTGCACGACGGTTGGGCGAGCCGCCGGGGGCCGGGGTTCGAAAGCCTCGCAAGGAGGAAACCGCGGGGACGAAGGGCGCTGTTTGGTGGGGTGCGGCC